>JBLIMQ010000010.1:0-60190 GCA_047638775.1 Flavobacteriales bacterium | reverse complement strand
GGAAATATCTTTCGCTACTCTCATATTTTTACCCGCATTTATATCACGTTAAATACGTGAACGCTGGTATTATAATGACCCTCCAGATAATATGCGCGCAATTTAGGACACTACACTAGCATGGATTCCTGTGTATTTTGTGATTGTGGATTGGCCTAATTTCCCACCTAGGCAGGCCATTGATTGGTTAGGGTATTTTGTTGCGATCGCATTTATGGTGGATAACTTTATACCAAGACGTTGGTATGCAGCGGCTTATGTCTGTCTTGTTGTAGGCTCTAGTGCGAGTTTGTTTTGGCCATTAATAAGCTACAAGGCCAGTTTTAACAGTCATTGGTTGATTTGGTTGGAGCTTTCGATTAGTGCTTTATGGATGTGTCTGGTCTTATGCCGTAAGCCCGTTATTCATCGCTGGGACCAGCACCTGGTACTTATGCTTGCTAGCGTCGTTTGCGGTATTGTATCTATCGTAAGTGGCAGCTTACTCTTAGGTTTTTTGTGTATTTCACTTGCTTGTCTTCAAGGGTTTCCGTGTATACGCAGCTATTTTGTGGGGTATGCTTATTATAAGCCGGCTTTTTTATTTTTGGCATTTGTGCAACTATTATTAGTGCGGCATTATGCAGATGCGTCATTATTAGCTGTAATAGCGATTGCTATAGTGTTTGCTATAGTGTTTGCTTTGGGGTCGTTATCTATATTGTTTCGATTATCTGGGCTAAAGCATATAGTCATCACACTTTTTTTATTGGCCGCTGCACTAGCACTTGTCATTCACGAAGAGTTTTTTGTTCAATCGGTAAATACCTATTCGTATTGAGCCGTTAATCTTAAGGTCTATAACAGTCGAATGACGTTCATTGATAGCCATTGCCATCTCGATTTTAGTGAATTCGATTGTGATCGAGCACAGGTAATTTCCGACGCCAAAGCTAAAGGTATGGAGACCTTAATTATTCCTGGTGTAGAGCCTGCCCAATGGCCACGTGCAAAAGAACTAGCCGAAAAGCACAATCTATTTTGGGCGGCCGGTTTGCACCCTTGGTGGATTCAATCGTATCTTGCGCAACAACAATTAGATCTTGCGATTCAAAACCTGCTGGAATATTTTGAATTGTCCGTAGGAGATCCGCGTTGCGTTGCGCTGGGTGAGTGCGGTTTAGATGCTAGCTTGGAATTATCAATGTCTGATCAGCAGGTGCTCTTTGGAGTGCAAGTTGAGCAAGCACAAGCTAAACAGCTGCCATTGATTATTCACAGTGTTAAAGCCCACGCGCAAGTATTAGCGGTATTGAAAGAGAAAAAAAGCAATTCGCCACAGCTTAAATTAAATGGCGTCATCCACGCGTTTAGCGGTAGCTATGAGCAGGCAAAAGCGTATTGGGATTTGGGTTTTTATTTAGGTATTGGCGGCGTACTGAGCTATGAGCGCGCCAAGAAAACTCGTCGTAGTGTTGCAGCGATGCCATTAGAAGCCTTAGTGCTTGAGACGGATGCTCCTGCAATGCCTTTGGCCGGCCAGCAAGGATTGCGAAACAGTCCTAAGAATATTCCACAAATTGCGCGAGTAGTGTCTGAGTTGCACGGTGTTAGTGAGGCGGACATTCTAACGCAGTGCTGCGCTAATACGCGGTTATTGTTTCCAAAAATGGTAATGTCAAAAGTTTAGAATATCTCTGACTAAGACTAAATAGATTGAGCAAAAATATACCAAGCACATAATGTACTCAGTACAATCTTTCGTGGCAGAAATAACAACGACGTTTTAAATTAATCGCCCAAGGCGATGCTCGTAATTAGTGCCCAAGTCGCTAGGTGGGATCGCGAGGTAGGTTCAGGCTTTAACACTTATCTGCCTAGAATCAATACCCTAAAATACGTACGCTAAAGCCTATCGTTTAAATTTAGTGTCGTAAAGCCTAGCCCCTAAAGCTTGTAGTCTTAAGGTCTACTCCCTAAAAATTTTGGCCTTTCTTTAATAATAAACTTAAAAAAATTAGCTTTGATATGCACGCTCCGTGTCTTCAGTTAGTATTTGCAAAAAATTTCCAATCTTAATTAATTTCTCAAACTCGTCGGGTCGAAGTTTCCATTTCCAGTTATTGATATTAGTTGCGGGGTTATTCATTCTGGCCTGTTCGTCCAATGCAAGCAGGTCCTGAGCGCAAACAACGGCAAGATCAGATTTCGAGTTCATCAATAATGTTACAAGTCGTTCGTGAAGTGGGCCTTGATATGGATTGAGTGCTTGATCGACGCGCGCTTTGGCGGGTTCATTCAACTTGTTGTACCAATCAATACAGGTGGTATTATCGTGAGAGCCAATATAAGCCAAGGAATGTTGAATGTGATTCTGTGGCAAGTCGGGGCTAGTCTCACCGTCTCCATCAAAAGCAAACTGCAGGATAAGCATACCGGGTAGCTTGTAATGGGTTTTTAAGGCTTTGACGTCTTCTGTAATTAACCCTAAGTCTTCTATAACAACCGGAAACTGTGGGAAGTGTTCAATAAAGGCGTCAAACAATTCGTATGCGGGGGCATCTTCCCAGGAACCATTAATGGCCGTTTCATCACCCGCTGGAACTTCCCAGTATTGAATTAAGCCGCGGAAATGATCGATGCGTACGATATCGTACAGATCGAATAATGCGGTCATACGGCGCTTCCACCAACCGTAATTATCCGCTTTTATATTATTCCAGTTATAGACGGGGTTGTTCCATAATTGACCTGTCGCACTAAAAAAATCGGGAGGTACGCCGGACACGGATATGGGTGTTTTATCGGCGTTAAGTTTAAAGAATTGACTTTTTGCCCAAACGTCTGCGCTCTCATAATTGACGTAAATCGGCATGTCACCAAAAATTATTAAACCTAAATCGTTACAATAAGATTTTAATGCATACCATTGTTCAAAGAATAAAAACTGAATTACCTTTTCACATTCAATTTCTTTAGCGTGCCGTTTTTTTGCTTTCTCTAAAGTATCTGGCTCTCTGTCACGCAAGGCGGTTGGCCATTGTTGCCATGAATCTTCGGGTAATGCTTTTCCTAGAACACTAAATAGCGCAAAGTCATCTAGCCAGTGCGCGTGTTGCTGGCAGAAGCTGTTGTAGTGCACACGGTCGCTGGTTGCTAAATATTTTGTAGCGGCAATCGTAAGTGCTGCAGTTTTAAACGACCTTACGGCTGTAAAGTTCACTTCGTCGCTGTTAGTGCTTGTATCATTGCCGGTGGCTTTTGTTGCGTTGTTAGTTGCGTTATTCGTCGGTGCACTTGCCAGCTCTTGTGCCGTTAACAGGCCACGATCTTGTAAGTCAATCAAGTCGATTAACAATGGGTTTCCAGCAAATGCCGAGCTACTAAAGTACGGTGACTCGCCGCCACTGGGATTGCTGGGGTTGAGTGGAAGAATCTGCCAGTATCTTTGCTTGGCACTTTTTAGGTATTGTGCAAATTTACGTGCGTGTATTCCCATATCGCCAATACCGTGCGCTGAAGGCAGTGAGCTTATATGGAGTAATACACCGCTAGTGCGTGTGAGCGGCGCACCTACAAAGGAGGCATTATTGCTATCTACTTGAGTTCTAGGCATGGTTCGGCTTGAGTCTCATATATGTTATGGCTGACATGGAGTGAAAGTAATAGGATTTAATGTAATTCTATTCCTATAATATGGGAATACCTTGCATACCTATTCACTAAAATCAGGGTGTTGTAATTCTTCTAAATACGCATGTCCGGCCTTGATGTGGCTAGTTTCTAGGGCATAGCCTATAAGTTAATTGAGTAGTTTAGTTCATAGAAAGTAAAAACCATAACAAAGGAAGATGTCTCTTGAAGCAAAAACCCGAACTTCATTTTTGGCAAATCTGGAACATGTGTTTTGGATTTTTTGGTATTCAGTTTGGCTTTGCATTACAAAATTCAAATGTAAGTCGAATATTTCAAACATTGGGAGCTGAAATTGATGATATCCCTATACTTTGGGTGGCCGCCCCATTAACCGGATTGTTAGTGCAGCCAATTATTGGGTATATGAGCGATAATAGCCGCTCGCGCTTTGGTCGGCGCCGTCCATTCTTTTTCATTGGCGCTATTTTAGCGAGTATTGCGCTTGTATTTATGCCGCACTCATCTGTACTTTGGATCGCTGCAGGTATGCTCTGGATTATGGATGCCTCACTCAATATCGTTATGGAGCCTTTTCGGGCTTTTGTTGGCGACATGCTACCGGAAAAACAGCGTCCCCTTGGTTATTCTCTACAGAGCTTTTTTATCGGCGTAGGAGCGGTTGTGGCGTCGTCGCTACCATGGATGTTTAGCAATTGGCTTGGTTTTGAAAATACGGCTATTGATGGCGAAATTTCAGATTCTGTTCGTTATTCTTTTTACTTGGGAGCTGCAATTCTATTCTGTGCAGTTTTTTGGACGATTTTTTCAACCAAAGAATATACAGATGAAGAGTTAAGGGCATTTAGTCCAACGCAAGCATCTATGGGGGTTGTACGTGATGCCTTAAACGTGCCTGCGTTGCAGTTTGTGTTGACGGGAATTATAGGCACTATTGGTGTGTACTATTTTTCCTTGCGCGCCGAGCTATATATTATTACAGCCGGCTCAGCGGTTTACGGAGTATTTCTTTATGCTGCTAAAAACTTAGAGCGTGCAAATAAAACGGAGAATGCCTTTTTTAATATTATTTACGATCTAAATAATATGCCTCCGGTTATGAAACAATTGGCGGTAGTGCAGTTTTTTTCGTGGTTTGCTTTGTTTTCGATTTGGATTTACGGCACTTCGGCGATTACCTCATATCATTACGGAAGTAGTGACGTGAGTTCAGCGGCGTATAACGAAGGTGCTGATTGGGTTGGGGTATTATTTTCGGCCTATAACGGATTTGCGGCTATTGCAGCGATTGTTTTACCGATATTAGCTCGCCGTATAGGTGTACCAAAAACACATGCTGTCTCATTGGGTGTTGGAGCAGTCTCGCTTTTTTCGTTTATCTTAATTAAAGATCCGCTGTACTTGATTATATCGATGTTCGGCGTGGGCTTTGCTTGGGCTTCAATTCTATCTTTACCCTACGCAATGTTATCGAACGTGGTGCCGCAAGAGAAGATGGGCCTGTTCATGGGGATTTTCAATTTTTTTATTGTCATACCTCAGCTGCTAGCAGCCAGTATTCTGGGGTTGTTAATTCAGCAGGTATTTAATCAGCAGCCTATTTACGCGTTTGTATTAGGTGGGGTATGTTGGGTATTAGCGGCTATTTTTAGCTTGCGAGTAAAGTATTCAAGCGACAGCTAAATGAGTAAGTTCTAGGAATTTAAGACGAAAAAAAAGGGTGAGCCTCACGGCTTACCCTTTTTTTGAGCTTAAACTAAAGTTGGGGATTAAACCGCAACGATGTTTTCAGCTTGTGGGCCTTTTTGGCCTTGAGTTACAGTGAACTCAACTTTTTGGCCTTCAGCCAAAGTCTTGAATCCGTCACCAGTGATGGCGCTGAAGTGAGCAAAAACGTCTGGACCAGACTCTTGCTCGATGAAACCAAAACCTTTAGATTCGTTGAACCACTTAACTGTACCGCTTACTGTAGACATAATAATATCCTGAAATTAAAAAATTGTTGCCTTTACGAGGCTGTAGTGCCGGAAACTAGGCTGTAACTTTGAACTGCAGGACGAGGAATTACGAATAAAACAACGAAATGGAGACTGTATACAAACACTTTCTAGCTGCTTGAGATTCTAATCTCTTTAAGCAGGAAGTCAAATGATACTGAGTAAATATCTCTATTTTCGTATGTAAATTTAAGAGTTTTGGCGCAATAATCTTTAAATGGACTCAATCGCAGATATTATTGGTGGGCGATACGAGTCCCGCAGGATCCCCGAATAGCAAACTTTGTCTCGATTTAGAGAACTTGGAGAATTTAGAGAAACTCGATAGTCTTACAATCTATGAGCTTTGTTGATTGGATGCCGGTAAAGGCCCCGCTCTATTACGGCGGCTCACATAGGCGATACTCACATA
Organism: Flavobacteriales bacterium; assembly: GCA_047638775.1. GTDB lineage: Bacteria > Pseudomonadota > Gammaproteobacteria > Pseudomonadales > Cellvibrionaceae > Agaribacterium. The sequence continues at coordinate 54,148 of JBLIMQ010000010.1, read as the reverse complement.
GGGGCTACTCACATAGGCACTACTCACATAGGGGCTACTCACATAGGCACTACTCACATAGGGGCTACTCACATAGGCACTACTCACATAGGGGCTACTCACATAGGCACTACTCACATAGGCACTACTCACATAGGGGCTACTCACATAGGGGCTACTCACATAGGCACTACTCATATAAACACTACTTTATAGATTCTGCCTATACGAGATACTAAACCTTTGCCTTAATGCCCGCAGAGTTGGAAGCATCATATCGTATTCGCTCCCAATAAACCTCAGGCTCTGCCGGAGGAAAGTTACCGGACTCACCAATGCTTTGTTCGGTAACACGGTATCTTGCTGTTGTTGCTGTTGCTGATGTAGCGCTGTTAAGGAGGGTGTGTGAGTTCGTTGGCTGGGTAGGGCTAAGACCGATAATGGCTATGCCCTCCAAACAGATAATGTTGTGCTTGTGCCAAGTATTTCGAGTGCAATGACCGCGCACGCAGCAAATATTGCGTCAGAATGTATTCCGCTTGCAATGATGCTCCCTAATTGCCGCCTTACTACTTATCTCAACATTTATCTGCAAGCTGCTATTTGTGCTCTGCTGAGGCTTTGCCTTTGCCTTTGTAAGTGTGAGTCTAGTTCGGAAAGGATTACCATTCTCCAATATTCTTCATTGATGCCCATGGCTCTGCGGGAGCTTTACGTTCGCCAGCTTGAAGCAGCTCGATGGATATTCCATCGGGAGAGCGCACAAACGCCATATAACCATCACGCGGCGGTCGATTAAGGACAACTCCCGCAGCTTGCAGTTTGGCACAGCAAAGATAGATATCATCCACCTCAAAGGCCAAATGGCCAAAATTGCGACCACTGCTATAGCTTTGGGGGTCCCAGTTATGGGTAAGCTCTAGAAGCGGGCGACAATTTTCATTGGCGCTTTCTAAGTCCCCTGGTGCAGTAAGGAAAACTAAACTAAAGCGACCTTTTTCGTAATCATCATGACGAGTTTTCACTAAACCGAGTTTATTGCAGTAAAAATCGAGAGAGGCATCAAGGTCACTTACGCGAACCATGGTATGTAAATAGTGCATGTCTGGGCTCTAATATGTTCAATGTTAGGAGTTAAGGGCTAATTTACCAATAAACTGTGAGATTAAATAGTGTCCACCCGTAAATGGCTCGTCACGAGGGGAGAGGAAGTTGTTAGATTTTCTCTAGGAGATCTAGGCGTTTACTTATTGCAAGCAACTATGTCTAGTGGTGCGAAGATGGCGTTTAAATACCTAGGTCGCAGGGCCCTGTTTATGGATGGGTACTAAATAGCCCGGGAGTGTATTCTCCCTAGTATTTTTGGGTAATAGTGGAGGGAGGCGATGAGACCGAAAAAATATGTGTTTAAACCTGAGCAAAGTTAATACTAGCGCTATCTTTTGCCATTGGGATGCCACTTGTCAAGACTGAACTGGTGATGGGAATTATGAAAACTGTATTTAAGCCGGCGATGTCGGAGGTGTGGGTGCAGGCAGCAGTTGTACCTCAGGAAAGCACAAGCGGAAAATAGAGGTTGAAAAAATTTCAAGTGGAATGAAGTCGGCGATATGACCACTAAGCTAATAGGCTGTGACTCCGGTGTTGAGGAAGTTTCCTCTTCAATGAAGGTAACTTACATGATGTAGATGTCGGCGGTGTTGTGAATGAAGGTGAGACTGGTTTATATTTGAGTTTAGCCGCTAAGGTAAAACGTAAAAATCTTGAACGTGTGTTTTTTGAAGTCCTGACGGACTACCCGCGAATAATTACTGGGATGATGGTTACGTGGACGAGAGGCTCCACGGTGAAAGTGAATAAAGCCAAAGATGACACTGAAGGCTTTAACGTTGACTAATAAAAACAGCGGTGTAAATAAAGTGGGGCAAAAAGTGTTTTCGTTAATTGAGGTGATGATTACTGTTGCGATTTTTGGAATCGTCGCATCTTTCGCGGTTCCGTAAGTATTTAATTTATGTGACGGGAACACGTCGAGTAAATATGCAAAGTGAAATGGAAACCGCTAGCGCCGCTTTAGAAGGCTATTTTTCACGAGCGAGTAGCCTATCCTGCGCCATATCAAGCGGAGCGATTGTAGCAACCGTATATTTCTTACCAAACGATTCTGCGGCCCATTGCACGCTTACCGTTTCGCCGTTTACGGCAAACTCTTATAGTTTGTTAGCCGCGCAGGCGGATGATGGTAATATAATGTTGGATTCAAGCGGAGCGTGCGGTTGGGATTCCGATGACAATGCTAGCTATGAAGCATCTTGGTAGAATATTTTAAAATTTATAGAATAAAAAAACCAGGCCTTGCCTGGTTTTTTGATGACGCTTGTAGCTTGTAGCTTGTAGCTTGTAGCTTGTAGCTTTTAGCTTGCAACAGCTTGAGTGTTTCCTAGTCCTTGCTCTACTTCTAATTTAGCCGCCTTGTTGCGTGCGTTTGTAATATAGGCTCGCATTATCAATGATACTCCCATTGCCACAATAAAGGCGCTAGCGAATATATACAAAGTAGTCTCATAGCTGCCAGTTATAGTGTGAAGATATGCGGTTAACTGTGGTCCAACAATTCCTGCAAGAGCCCAGGCTGTTAAACAGTAGCCGTGAATTGCGCCAAGTTCTTTAGTGCCAAACAAGTCGCCAATGAACGCCGACAGAGTTGCGAAGCCACAGCCGTAGCAGGTTAAAATAGCATACAAAACAACTTGGAATAGAATCACGCTGCTAATATTTGGGAGCAGTGCGAAAGCAACAATTTGTAAAATGAAAAAAGTTAGGTAAGTATTTCCGCGTCCTAAATAATCTGAAAATGATGCCCAGCCAATACGCCCTAAACCATTAAATAATGCCATCGCGCCAACTACGGCGGCAGCTTCTGATGCGCTAAGGCCAATGCTTTCTTGCGCAAGCGGCGAGGCAGAATAAATAACGCCGATACCACAACTGATATTGATAAACATCATCGACCATAAACCCCAAAAAGGAAGGGTTTTAACGGCTTCGTTTGCTGTTTTTTGTGAGATGTCGACCGATATTTTTTTCTTTCCAGACGCAATAGATTGTTTGAAATGCTCAGGCATCCAGCCAACAGGAGGGCGCTCCAAATACATGGCCGACGATAACATGACAGTAAGATAAACCGCTCCCATGATCATAAACGCCGCGGGGATACTGATATTTTCCATAATAGTGTTGAAGCTAATACTTGCTATCGATGCGCCAAAGCCAAAACCCATAATGGCTAAGCCCGTAGCTAACCCACGCCTATCGGGGAACCACTTAATGAGGGTAGATACGGGAGTGATGTAACCCACGCCCAAACCAATACCACCAAAGACCCCGTAACCGAGCCAAAGCAGATAGATATTTTCGATCAAGGCTCCAAAGCCTGCTATTAGCATGCCGCAGCCAAAGAACAGTGCTGCCACCGTTCCTGAGGCACGTGGCCCTTTACGTTCTACGAAACGGCCCATAATGGCAGCGGAAATACCTAGAAAGAAAATAGCTAAGCTGAATGTCATAGCAATGGCCGAACTTCCCCCAAAAGTTTGTCCAGCCCAGGTATTTTCCCATGCATACGTTTCACGTAGTGGAATGTTAAATACACTCCACGAATAGACTGAGCCAATTGAAATGTGTATGCCCACTCCAGAAAGGGCAATTAGCCACCGATTTTTCATTTAAACCACCTGTTATATTTAGAGAATAATTAAAAAAGTTATTAAATTTTTAAGAATATATAAAAAAACAATACTTAATTTATAAACGATGAGCTCATGCTAATGAAGTTTTTAGTGTGCCAAGTTGATGAAGGTCAATGGGCGTAGTTATTTCGAAAAACACACAGATATTTATGGCTTTTTAGACGTTTTTTGATTGAAAATTTGATCTGTATCAAGTCTTTTTGGTGTGTATATTTTTCCCACTTCATTTCTAACTCTGTAGGAAAAAAACACAAGGTAATAAGGATTTTCTATTAGCAATAAACTGAAGATACTTGCGTAATATCAAAAAAATAATGTTACTTAACGGTACACTAACGTCACTCAAATACTTAACACTTTATAGCCTATTCGGACTGAAGAATACTCTACGAAATATCAGGAGATGTTGAATGAAAGTTGATCTAGTTGAAGGTGGTGTCGCTAGCAGTGTCACTAATGGTGTAGCTAAGGATGTATCCCCATGGCAAGGTTTTACAGCTGGTCTGTGGCAGCAGAATATTGATGTAAGAAATTTCATTCAATTAAACTATACCCCGTACAGCGGCGACCATGAATTTTTATAATCGAGTACAGAGCGCACTAAGCAAATGTGGGACTCTGTGCTTGAATTGCTTGCGCAAGAAAATAAAGCCGGCGGGCCATTGGATTTTGACGCCGAAACCCCGTCTACAATCACGTCGCATGAACCTGGTTATATTCATCGTGAAAAAGAAAAAATTGTGGGTCTGCAAACTGACGCGCCATTGAAACGTGGCATGATGCCTTGGGGCGAAATGCGCATGATTCAGACCGCATGTGAAGTCTATGGCAAACCTTTAAATCCAGCCGTTCTAGAAACCTTTACTAAATATCGTAAAACACATAACCAAGGTGTTTTCGATGCTTATACCAATGAAATACTCGCGTGCCGCAAAGCCGGTATTGTTACTGGGCTTCCGGATGCTTACGGTCGAGGACGAATCATTGGTGATTACCGACGTGTCGCGCTGTATGGTATTGATCATTTAATCATAGCTAAGCAGGCCGAAAAAACCGAGACTGATGACTTTGAATTAACCGAGCACTATATTCGCTTACGCGAAGAGCTTAGCGAACAGTTGCGTGCCCTAGCCGAAATGAAAGTTATGGCTAAAGGTTATGGTTTCGATATTGGTCGACCTGCAAATAACGCTGAGGAAGCCATTCAGTGGACTTACTTTGCTTACCTTGCAGCGATTAAATCTCAAAATGGTGCGGCTATGAGCTTGGGTCGTACGAGTACTTTCTTCGATGTTTATATCGAACGTGACATGCAGGCAGGTGTTTTAACCGAACGCGAAGCACAAGAATTGATTGATGACCTTGTTATTAAGCTACGCTTAGTTCGATTCTTACGTACCCCAGATTATGATGAGCTTTTTTCGGGTGAGCCTGCGTGGGTAACTGAAGCTATTGGCGGCATGGGAACTGATGGTCGTAGTTTAGTTTCGAAATCGTCTTTCCGTGTGCTTCATACGCTTTACAACTTAGGGCCGGCTCCAGAGCCCAACCTGACGGTTCTATGGTCTGATAAGTTGCCAAAAGGATTTAAAGATTATTGCTCACAAGTAAGTATCGATACGTCGTCAATTCAGTATGAAAGTGATGATCTAATGGTCGATCGTTTCGGTGACGACTACGGTATTGCGTGTTGTGTATCGGCAATGCCAACCGGCAAGCAAATGCAATTCTTTGGTGCGCGCGTTAACTTAGGTAAAACTTTGTTGTATGCCATCAACGGCGGTCGTGATGAAAAGTCCGGGGCGCAAGTTGGTCCAAAAATGGACGTACTTACTGGCGATAAGCTTGATTTCGATGTGGTTATGGAACGCTTCGATAGTTACATGGCGTGGTTGGCGAAAACATACGTTTCATCACTTAATATCATTCATTATATGCACGACAAATATGCATATGAAGCCGCGCTAATGGCACTTCATGATCGCGATATTGTTCGTACATTGGCATGTGGTATTGCCGGCCTGTCTATCGTAGCGGACTCGCTTAGCGCTATTCGTTATGCGAATGTTAAGCCTATTCAAAATGACGACGGTTTAGTTGTCGATTACGAAATCGAAGGTGATTTTCCTAAATACGGCAACAATGATGATCGTGTTGATGAATTGGCACAAAAAGTTGTTACTCGTTTTATGGCGCTATTACGTGAGCACAAAACCTATCGTGATGCCGTACCAACTCAATCGGTATTAACTATTACGTCGAATGTTGTGTACGGCAAAAAGACAGGTAATACCCCAGATGGTCGTAGCATCGGCACGCCTTTTGCTCCTGGCGCTAACCCGCTGCACGGACGTGATCAAAAAGGCGCTTTAGCCTCACTATTAAGTGTCGCTAAGCTTCCGTACGAAGACGCAGAAGATGGTATTTCGTATTCCATGAACGTTGTTCCAATTGGTTTAGGTCGTGAACGCGACAAAAAAATCAAAAATCTTTCGGGCATGTTAGACGGCTATTTTACAGCCGGTGGACATCATATGAATGTGAATGTTCTATCGCGTGAGACGCTTGTTGACGCCATGGAGAATCCAGAAAAATATCCGCAATTAACTATTCGAGTATCGGGTTATGCCGTTAACTTTAATAAACTCAATAAGGAGCAACAGCTAGACGTTATTGGACGTACTTTCCACGGCGAGGTTTAATGGTTATCAAATTTTAAGCCGTATAAAAAGGGGCGAGTTTTGCTCGCCTTTTTAACAATTAGTTATAGGAATATCTGAGTTTCATATGAGTCATAGCCCAACGCCATCGTTTTCGGACCTGAATATTATCGATATTGATCAAGAGCACATGCTTGGTCGTGTTCACTCCGTTATTACCGGTAGTGTTGTTGATGGGCCAGGCATTCGGCAGGTCATATTTTTACAAGGGTGCCAGTTTCAATGTAAGTATTGCCATAATCGTGATACCTGGGACATGCATCAAGGAAAGCTATATTCCGTAGCCGAACTCATCAATGATGTTCTTGCCTATACCAGTTTTATGGATAGTTCTGATGGTGGAGTAACCATTACCGGTGGCGAAGCTATGTTACAGGCCGAATTTGTCGCTTTGCTATTAAATAAACTAAAAAAAATGGGTATTCATACCTGTTTTGATACGAATGGTTATGTGTCTAAGCATATCTATGGCCCGCTTCTTGATTATCTATTAGACAGTGCCGATTTAGTTATGTTGGATATCAAACAAATGGACCCGGCTAAGCACTTAGCTTTAACCGGTGTTAGTAATGAGCGCACTTTAGAATTCGAGAAACACCTAGAAACTGTGAATCAACTTACCCGTATTCGTTATGTGGTTGTCCCAGGGCATACCGATGATGAGCAGGATATTCGACGGTTAGCCGAATATATTGCGCCAATGAAAAACATCGAACGTATTGAGTTACTTCCTTATCATAAAATGGGCGATAGCAAATGGTCTGAATTTGGATCAGAAAACCCGTTAAAGGGTGTTGTTTCTCCTACAATCGAAAAAATGAAGGCATTAAAATATATGCTTGAAAAAGATTATGGACTTAACGTACTTCTCTAAATCTAAATCTAAATCTAGATCAAAGTTTCACCTCGTACACTCTATACACTCTATACACTATGAGCTCTAGGATATAAATATTGATCTTGATACTTAGGTACCTAGTCCTTAAGTATCAAGAGCCTAAGTATCTAGAGCCTAGAAATTATGCATTAGCAGGAGAGTCAAAAAATGGTTTCTAAGAAAAAATCCGAGAAAGAAAACGCTGCAGATATTGCACATCTAAATGAAGTTATCGCGCGTGTAAAAGTTGCGCAAGAAGCATACGCTAATTTCAGCCAAGAACAGGTGGATGAAATATTTCGTCAAGCGGCACTCGCGGCAAATACTGCGCGTATTAAACTTGCCAATATGGCTATAGAAGAAACCGGCATGGGTATTGCCGAAGATAAAGCGATTAAAAATCACTTCGCTTCCGAATATATATATATAACAAATACAAAGATACTAAAACCTGTGGAATCTTAGAAGAAGATAAAGCTTTTGGTATTATGAAAGTCGCAGAGCCTGTTGGTATTCTGGCGGGAATTATTCCCACAACTAACCCAACTTCAACTGCAATTTTTAAAGCACTTCTCGCGTAAAAACTCGTAACGGAATTATTTTTTCTCCTCACCCTCGTGCAAAAAAATGCACAGCGTTGGCGGCCAAAATTGTTCATGATGCAGCGGTTGCGGCCGGCGCACCAAAAGATATCGTGGCCTGTATTCAAGAGCCAAGTGTTGATCTAAGCAAGCATGTTATGCAGCACGACGACATTAATATGATTCTGGCCACAGGTGGTCCGGCGATGGTTCACGCGGCGTATTCATCCGGTAAACCGGCGATTGGTGTTGGTGCGGGCAATACTCCAGCGCTTATCGATGAAACCGCGCATCTTAAGCAAGCCGTAAGTTCTATATTGATGAGTAAGACATTTGATAACGGTGTAATTTGTGCGTCTGAGCAATCTGTTGTAGTTGTCGAGTCTGTCTACGAAGAAGTAAAAGCCGAATTTCAAGTGCGTGGTGCTTATGTTTTAAATGAAGACGAAAAGCAAAAGATAGGAGAGAAGATATTAATCGGTGGTTGCGGTATGAACCCCGAAATTGTTGGACAACCGGCCTACCGTGTCGCAGCTATTGGTGGTGTCACTGTTCCGCAAGAAGTAAAAGTCCTTATTGCCGAGTGTAGCCGTATTGAAGATGATGAACCTTTTGCACACGAAAAGCTTTCACCAACTTTGGCGATGTATAAAGCTAAGGACTTTGCAGACGCAGTTGCGCAATCGGTCAAGCTCGTCGAAATGGGTGGCATGGGCCATACTTCTGTCCTGTATACCGATCAAGAGCAAAACAAAGACCGTATCGAATTATTTGGTAAGCGACTAAAAACGGGTCGTATTCTCATCAATATGCCCGCATCGCAAGGCGCAATTGGTGACCTATACAACTTTAAACTCGCACCATCGCTGACTTTAGGTTGCGGTAGCTGGGGAGGTAACTCGGTGTCTGAAAACGTTGGACCAAAACATCTAATCAATACCAAGACTGTTGCTTGTCGTCATGAAAATATGTTGTGGCACAATATTCCAAAAAATATTTACTTTAGACGAGGCGCATTGCCGGTAGCCTTCGATGACTTGAAGGGTAAGAGGCGAGCCCTTGTGGTCACTGATGCGTTTTTATATAACAGTGGTTTGACTGATCAGATTACTGAGCCTTTGCACGCCTTAGGTATAGAGACTGACGTATTTTACGAAGTAGAACCTGATCCAACTTTGAAAACTATCAATAAAGGTGTGGATAAGTGTTTGGCATTTAACCCTGATGTGATCATTGCGTTTGGTGGTGGATCACCCATGGATGCAGCGAAGATTATGTGGGTAATGTATGAGCACCCAGATGTTCGTTTCGAAGATTTGGCCATGCGGTTTATGGATATTCGTAAACGTATTTACAAATTTCCTAAGTTGGGTATTAAAGCTGAATTGGTTGCCATCCCAACTACTTCGGGGACCGGTTCTGAAGTGACTCCATTCGCGGTAGTTACCGATGAAAAAACTGGAGCGAAATACCCCATAGCCGATTATGAATTAACTCCGACTATGGCGATTATTGATCCAGACTTGGTGATGAATTTACCGCCTAAATTAACTGCCTATGGTGGTATTGATGCACTAACTCACGCGTTAGAAGCTTATGTCAGTGTTTTCGCGAATGAGTTTACTAACGGCCAAGCTTTAGAGGCGATACGCTTATTGTTTAAGTATCTACCGAGCTCGTACAAAAACGGTTGTAAAGATACTAAAGCGCGTGAAAAAGTTCACTATGCGGCGACCATGGCGACCATGGCGACCATGGCGACCATGGCGGGTATTGCATTTGCGAATGCGTTCTTAGGTGTTTGCCACAGTATGGCGCACAAGTTAGGCTCGGCTTTCCACGTTCCTCACGGCTTGGCAAATGGCTTATTGATTACTGAAGTGGTTAAGTACAACGCAACTGATAATCCAGTGAAGCAAGGTACTTTCCCCCAGTATAAGTACCCAACAGCGAAGCTTCGCTATGCGAAAATTGCGGATTATCTGGACCTTGGAGGCGATACTATTGATGAGAAGATCGAAAATCTAATTCAAGCCATTGAGCAATTGAAGAGTGATGTGGATCTTCCAAAAACTATTCAAGAGGCCGGCGTTAATGAAGCTCACTTCTTAGCTGAACTCGATGAGTTGTCTGCGGAAGCATTTGATGATCAATGTACTCCAGCAAACCCACGTTACCCTCTTGTGCGTGAGTTAAAAGAGCTGTATTTGAACGCCTTTTATGGGACTACTGAATTGGAGCGAAAAATTGCTGCCAAGCCGGAAGACGCTATTAAAGCGAAGGGTGAGGCGAAAGCACTGGTGTAAAGTTTGATGCCCTACCTCGGTAGGGCTATATTTACCCAGCAACCTGGCTCTTAGTTAATAGGAGCTAGGTTTTTTTATGCCTGCTATATGCCGACGGTTATATTTTCGGCTGTATTTTTTAGATGCCTTTCTAAAGTTTTCTTGAAGTTTCTAGGTTTTTCTGTCGTGGGATTTATTGTTGCTTATATACGATTTGATTTCGCCCTTGTTTTTTGGCCCGATACATAAGCCGGTCTGCTTGGGAAATAATGGCTTCGGAATCTAGTCCCACTACTTTCTCGTAGCTCAAAGCCCCAATGCTTAAACTTAACTTAAGCGAATTTAAGTTAAGCGAATTTAAGTTAAGCGAGTCTCCCTCAAGCTTATTTAATGTCTCTACGCTACGCAGTAGGGTGTAGAGTATTCGCCGTATACTTTCGCTGCTGTATAAGTCTGGAAATATGATTAAAAACGTATCGCCACTCAAGCGACCCATCATGTCGCTTTGGCGAATCGTTTTACGAAATAAATCAGATAGACGCTGTAGTACACCATCGCCAATTAGATGACCGTATTGATCATTTGCAAGCTTAAAGCCATCGAGATCCAAAAACGCCAAACTGAACGGTTGGGGTTGATGGATAATTAAATCATCTAACTTCTCTATAAGTGTTGTGCGATTGGGTAATTGCATAAGCACATCGGTGTGCGCTTGAACCGAAGTCTGTATATTTGAGGACTCAAGCTCTTTTGTGCGTATTTGCTCAGAAATATTGAGTATAGAGACTAAAGTGTATGATTGGTCTTCAATATCTACCGGTGACAAACCAATTTCGACGGGAATTTCACTGCCGTCAAATGCTAGCGCGCGCAATGGCTGATGGTTACCTATTTCACGTGCTTTTGCGCACCCTCGGTGATATTCATCAAGGTCTTGGTCGTGAGCCGCGCGTTGATGCTTTGGAATCAGAGTATTTATTCTCAAGTTCACCATATTTTCTTGGCTTTCCCATTTCAACAGTTTTGCTATACGCTTATTGGCAGCCAGTATTCGGCCAGCTTTACTGATCAGCAACATGCCAATTGGACTTGGGTCGAGAAGGGCTTGTAAGTGGTCGGCGTGTAGTTGAGGCATAGTGAATGTCATGTAATTGATAGCGCTACCATTCTAATGCTTTATTCGAGTGAGGTCAATAAGTGATCGCTTTTCCTGTCCGACGCCAAAGCGATCGTTATTGCGTCAATTAGTGATTCATTATATGAATTAAGGTATTGGGCGCGCTTATAATCGCTGTTCAATCATTGATCGGATTTTCAGGGGTTTTCAAATAATTGAGCCCATAAATCTTGGTTCATTACCGTGCAAACGCTATAAAACCCTTCGAGTTTCATTGCCGTTGACTGGCAATAGCACAGAAAGGTAGTCCTACATTGCTCGTCTTAGTTGTTATTTTCCTGTGGTAGCCATCAACTATTTTCTATCTAAGCGCTTTACGCAATTTAATGCTCATGAGTATTTGGAGCAATATCAACGATAACGTATTATACGCCCACTTTAACTCTTATCTTCAAACTCGAATTTACAACTAAAGCGACTATCTTATGGCAAACTTTTTTTCAGATAATAGGGATTTACTGCAACAGTTTTCTAGTCTCGACCTTGAATCTGTCGTAAATATTTTGGAGCATGATTATGTACATGCTGCCGACGATGATATGGCCCCTGAGGGCTATCAACAGGCAATGGAGATCTATGAGGCCTCATTGGATTATTGTGGTGATCTATGCGCTAACTACATTGCTGAACGCTCGCAAGCTATAGATGAGCAAGGCGCTAGCCTAGTTGATGGTAAAGTCGAGTATGCAGAAGCGACGAAAGAGGCGCAAAAATGCCTAGCGGATGCCGGTTTTATGGGCGTTATAATCCCACGTGAATTCGGCGGGCTAAACTTTCCTGCAACGATCTATATCATGATGATCGAGATGGTATCGCAGGCCGACGCGTCCATGATGACGATGTTTGGTTATCAAGATGTTGGTGAGGCAATAGCGAAGTTGGCACCTAAAGAAGTAGGGCAAGACTTTCTGCCCGCCTACTGTCGCGGTGAGAGTGTTGGGGCTATGGTCTTAACTGAGCCCGGCGGCGGTTCAGATTTACAAGCCACGCGCGTAAAAGCACACCAGGATGAGCAGGGCGACTGGCGCTTACAGGGCGTTAAGCAATTTATATCGCACGGCAATGGTGGCGTTTTATTGGTGTTGGCGCGCTCAGAAGCTGATGTAGCAGGGATGTTTGGTTTGTCACTCTTCGCTGTACATGGCGGGATTGAAAATAACGTTAAGGTCAATCGCATTGAAGAAAAAATGGGTCTTCATGGGTCTCCGACCTGTGAAATTCTTTTTGATAATGCAAAAGGCTATTTAGTCGGGAAACAAAAATTCGGTTTGTTCCACGTTGTTGATATTCTAAATCATGCGCGATTTAGTGTGGCCGCTCAAGCTTTAGGTATTGCGCAAGCATCGTATAATGCGGCTTTAGAGTACGCTCAAATACGTAAAGCTTTCGGACGTTTAATCTACGATATGCCTGCAGTCTCTGATATGTTGATGTCGATGAAAACCGATCTGATCGTCTCCCGCGCTATGATCTATCGTGGTACACAATGCCTTGATCGCCGAAATACACTTGATGAAAAAATTGAATCGTTAAAAGCGAAAGGTGAAAAGCCTGCTAAAGAGCTTCGAATTGAATTAAGACAAATGCAACGCTATTTGGATATTCTTTCTCCGTTAGTTAAGTATCATGTAACCGAAAACGCCAATAGTATTTGTTACACCGCACAGCAAGTATTTGGCGGAATGGGTTATATGCGTGAATCCTTGGTTGAGCGCAATGTCCGGGACGTTCGTATTACAACTATTTATGAAGGGACTTCTCAGGTTCAAGTAGGCTTGGCTATTAAACATGTTTTAGCTGACGCTTTGAAACCGTATTTTGAATCGTTTAATGAGATTAAAAATACCAAGGTATCGGATAGTAATATTGTTCTGATTGATCTGTTACGTGAGACATTTGAACAAGCCGTAACGATATATAAGGCGAGTGAAGATAAATATTTCACGGCTGCGGCGTCTCAAGATATTTGCGATATTTATGTGTATTTATTCGGCGCCTACAGTGTTATTGAGAGTTACAAAAATGTGGAAGAGCTCGATCAAGTACTGAGTCGTCACCTGAAAAAATCGGTGAGTAATGCCAAAGCCAGTCTTTCTAAAATTGAACTGGGTCTTTATAGTGATGGTGTGAATAGAGATAATCTGTGTAAAGAACTCTAATGTCACTCACTTAAACTGGGCATAAAAAAAAGGGGCATAAAAAAAGGGGCTTAATAAAGCCCCTTTTTTTGGATCTTAAACCTAAGCAGGGCTTACCAATAGGTTTTTCCAGGTTTAGTTAGGTCGGCACCAAATGCCATGTTACCTAAGTAAGATAAACACGCATCACTCGTAGCTGGCATGAGTCCGCCACAGCGAGCATCGCGATACCAGCGCTCAAGCGGAAGCTTTTTCGTTAATGCACTGGCGCCCAATAAGCGAATTGCGGCAGCGGTAATCCAAGGGCCAAGCTCACTACAAATATATTTGGAGTTGTGAATGGCGGTATTGGCTTCTACAGATCCAGGGCTTTCATCTACAAGGCGTGCCGCAAGTTGTGTTGCGTTTCTTGCAGAAAGTAGCTTGGAGTAAATCTCGCCGATTTGGTACTGAATAACCGGGTCGTCAGCGCGTGATTTGTCTGTACCTGGAATTTTTCGGGATTTTAACTGCGCCACTAAAAATTCAAATGATGCCTGACAAATACCGAGATAAACACCAATGTAGCCACCTACGAGCCAATGTGGCTCACGTACGACCTTAAGTAGTGCATAGCCTTCGCTGCCCAGAAATAGTTTATCTGTTGGAACAAAGCAGTCTTTCATATGCATTGGGTTGGTTGACGTGCCGCGCATACCGAGTACGTCCCATGTATTCTCCCAAGTAACATTTGGGTTGCCGTGCTCTACGATTAAAAACGATAAAGGTGTATCTGCACTATCGATTTCTTCTGCGCGAGCTACAACAACATAGTAGTCGGCATTTTCGGCCATAGAAACCCACGACTTAGAACCATTTAATAAGAAGCCACCTTCAACATGTCGGTAGCTTGTTTTGAACTCACTAAACTTTGCGCCAACACCGGCCTCAGATGCGGCAGATGCGAATAGCTTTTTGTTTACCGCGGCTTCTTTAAACATCCAGTCGCGGAAGGTGACCATAGTTTGGCCTTGCTTGGTATCTTCAATCGCGCCAATATTGAGCTCGGCAAGACTACCAATCGCAATGTTATGCATGTTAAAGGTCAGTGCGGTAGAAGTATCACCTTTAGCCAGTTGTTCGATCGCTTTAGTGTAGGTAGAGAAGTCTGCACCCAAACCTCCATGCTCTTCTGGAACTAAAATTCCAAGTAAGCCGGCATCTTTTAAGTCTTGAAAATTTTCTGTTGGAAATTTCCCTTCACGGTCATAGGCTTCAGCGCGAGGTTTAAAGCCTTGAGCGACTTCGTAGCATAATTGAACGATTTTATTATCGTCAATGATTCCAGACTTTTTATTCTTTAGTGCTTTTAGCTTTGACATTACGCCAGCTCCTTGGATTTTTCTTCTTTGTGAAGGGTGATGAGTGCTTGATAATCGACTTTGTCCGTCGAAGTTTTATGTAATTTCTCGTGATAACGAAAGCCATCCGGAATCATGTAAACCGGTAGGTGTTCTGAGCAAAATCGTTTCAGTTTGATAAGTGATATTTTCTTTTGGTCTCGCGTAACAACGTGAGCATATATGTGAACGCCTTCATCGTCAGAAACGGCGATAGCGGCGACCTCTAAGATATTTTCGTGTAGGTGTAGTTTAGCTTCAATTTCCCCAAGCTCTACACGAAATCCTCGTTTCTTCACCATTCGGTCTCGTCGACCAAGATAGTTGTAATTGGCCTCACTATCTTCACTGACAAGATCACCCGTGCGGTAGTAGCTTAGGCCATTAATATGCAAAAACGCTTCTTGTGTTTGCTCGGGCAAATTCCAATAGCCGTTCATGACATTGGCTCCCGATATAATGAGCTCGCCGGTTTCGCCACACTTTACGGTATTTCCTTCAGCATCAACCACTAGAGCCTTTAAGTGCTCGCAGACCTTGCCGATTGGTAAGGCGGTGGCTTCTGAGTTTGGAAAGTCGGTAGGCACGTGTGCATACGTACTAACGTTAGTTTCTGTAGGGCCGTATAAATTCACGTATGAGGGTTTTGGTAATGCTCTCATTAAGTTGCGCAGATGGCTCACAGGGAAAACTTCACCCGCAAATAGTACGCTACGCAGACTACCTAGATCTTTATCGGCAAGGTGCCCAAACTGTAATAGCATGGTGAGTATCGAAGGTGCCGAGTACCAAATTGTAATGTGGTTTTGCTCGATAACTTCAGCCAATTTAAGTGGCTCTTTACCGGTGCTTTCCCCTATCAGTACGATAGCTGCACCGTGTTTAATAGGTGTGTATAAATCGAGAATAGACAGGTCAAAATGGAACGGTGCATGAGCTGAAAAGCGATCTTCTTCGTTGGGCGATAGTAGCTCACTACACCAATCGATGAATGCGATGGCGTTAGCATGGCGAAGAGGGACACCTTTAGGATTCCCTGTCGAGCCCGAGGTATATAGAATATAGGCTAAATCATCGTTGTCATCTAGTGAATTGTGAGTCACTGCAGATAGAGTATGCTCACTTAGCGCTCGTTCTAAGGCTGTGCCGAGCGAAGCATCGGCTAGTGCAACTAGTTGTAGCTCATGCCCTAGTTGAGACAACTCTTCGGCAACGCTTGAATCTCGCTTGCTGTCGATAAAGCACAGTTTTATGTCGCAGTCCGACAAAATATACGCCGCTCGGTTTGCCGGGCCCGTAACATCAATCGGGACGTAACACGCGCCCGCCATCAATATGCCATATATACACGCAACAGAGTCAGCCGATTTGGGTAACATAATCCCTATTCGATCACCTTTACCAATGCCTGCTTCTCTTAAGCTGTCACGCACCTTTGAGCTTAATGCGTAAAGCTCCGCATAGTTTATTGACCCTTGATCTGGTTCAATTACAGCCGGTCGCTCAGGCCATTTCTGGAAGGAGGATTCTAAATAATGATGTAGTTCCACGGTACCCATTCCTTATTCCTTTATGCGGTTTTAGTTTGAATTAACTTAGCCATGGCTTCAATTGAGTTCATGTTGGCTGCGTTGGCTTCAGCAGGCTCAATAACGATTGAGTACTCGCCCTCAATATAGGCAATTACTTTAATAACAGATACAGAGTCCAAAATACCCGTGCTGATGAGCTCGATATCATTCGTTAGATCCTCAGCATCTTCATCCGGTAAAAACTCTTCTAGGATGAATTCTTTTAATTCGGCTTCGACTTCAGTAATGTTTAACACGTAGGTTTCCTTAAACTTGGTTACAAAATTTATTTATATAGGGCTTAAACAGGGTGTTTAGGCTTATTCGTTAGTAATACTCACCCAATGGTATGTAGCTATAGCTACTTATGACTGGAATTATGACTGGGCTATGAGTTTCACTAATGAGCCTCCGTAAGAGGGTTTTCCCATTTAAATCCTAGTCTATCGACGAGTTGTGCCGCGGCCGAGTCGTTACCAATATGTTGGTATGTGCCTTTTCTATTGATGTATCCCGACGTGGCATTCATGGATCCAATAGAGGACCTATTTGGAGATGCGTTATCTATGGAAGACCCCATTGTAGTGTGTAAATATGTTGTGTGTAGCCGATGCCGCGCATGACTTGGGGTATATGAAGTCTTGCACCCAATTAGCCCGCTCATAACTTAGCTTACTCATAATCCCGGGCAGCTTACTGATTGTTGTGCTGGTAATCATGCCGAGCCAAATCCGTGAATATGCGCATACTTAGCTGATTGCTTTGCTATTTCCAATTACGCGGAATGGCGCGTAATAAGCTAAAATTTATTGGGCCCTACTTTATCATCTGAGAATCAAATGTTTAAGTATTTAGCGCTTTAATTTCATTGAATATCCACTAATCAAAGCTTTTCTAATCTTACGCCGCAGAATTAGCGGAGATAGGCCTACTTTATACGCTTAACGGCGGTTTCCATGCATCGGTTCAGGTGCATATCTTTCACGAAAATTGGCTTGTTATGCCTTACTCTTGATCTAGAGAGGTATGAACCGTGTTTCCATGGAGCTCTCGCATGGGGAAGAATACCGAAACGCCAGCGAGCACTATCATCATCGGAAATAGCAAACCGTATACTTCACTAGTAGTGTTAAGTGCAAACGGTGAACCTATAAGTAGCATACCTAGCGTGCTACAGACCAAAAAACTGATCGGTAAACTCACTAATCCGGCGCATATCCACGAGCAAAAAACAAGCACCATTGACTCGTAAAAAAGTATTAGGTAGGTTGAAGATTTAGTCGCACCTAAGGCCTTGTATACTGCAAATTCACGGCGGCGCTCAAGCGTATTGGTGCTCATCATTAACATGAGCCCATTGCTGGATATCATCAATAAAATGACGCTTAGAAGCATCATTAACGCGAATAGTATTTCGAAATGATCTTCAATGATTTTACTCGATGCACCGACACTAATGGAGCGTTTAATTTGAATATTGTTTTCATTTAAACCTCGCTCCATTGTGTCGAGTTGATCGTGTGGATCGCCAGTACCGTTAAAATCGACAAATAGTCCATTCTGCTCCTGTGTTATACGTGAGCTTCGAGCCATAAATACTGTAGCAGGGCCGATAGATTCGACGACACCAATCAGTTTTTCACGATAACGTGTATTGCCATCGTTAAAGATAAGAGTGTCACCGATACCAGTATTTTTAAGTAATTTAAATGCCTGTTGATTGATAACTACGCCACTGTTGTTGAGTGATTCGCCCTTTAATAGCTTTAGTTTTAATGCATTGGACTTGATGTTTATAGCCATTAGATTAAATTTATGCGGCATAATGATATCGCTACCAAATATTCTTGCTTGCCCTTGGTAAAAGGTTTCTACAGTGTGCGTGGCGTCATATTTGCTGGCCCCGTGTTTGATCTCTTGTTCAGAGTACGATTGATTTAAGCGTATCGCATAGTCCCAGTGTTTACTTTCTCGGTCCTTCTCTACCGCATAACGCATACTCGATGAAATGTTAAATGTCGAAATTAGAACGGCGCCGCCTAAGGTCAAAACTAAAGCAGTGAATAGAAAACGAGTTTTTGACCGCAGCAGGTTTCGCATAGATAGACGAAGCGTTGTTGAAAGTGGTAAGCACGTACTGAACCTTATCCAGAGCGAGGTTTCTTTGATGTTCAACTGTGTTGCCGTGTAGGGTAGCAGCGATTTACGAATACTCGATCGTGATGCTTTTAGAATGGGTAATGTGGATGTCAAAATAGGAACGCACAGGCAGATAGTGAATTGCAGTATGAAAATCCATATGGGTATTGTGTAACTCGTGATATCGATATTCATCATTATTGCGATCGTATCAACATACAACTTTGTACTTATTATCGATGCGGGAATACTTAATATTAGGCCAATTAAACCCATAATAATCACCGTTGAAAAGACCATAATTGCAATGTGGCGTGGCTGAGCGCCAATTGCTTTCATGACCGCAATGTGTTTTCGCTGTTTTATGAGAGTTGCGGAGACCAAATTAAAGACTAAAATGGCGCTGAGTAAAACGCAAAGGTAGGCGAATACTTTTTGGATCATGAACATGCCTGATGTGATATTCGCGTGTGGGTGTTTTCCTACCGTTGAAACATTAACATCTGTTACTTCATAGGATGATTCTTGCAGCATGTTTTTATAGTCTATTGCGAGTAGCTCACGCTGTTGGCGTGTTAACTTTCTATCTTTGAGGCGAATTAGTTGTTGCTGCTGGGGCGCACTCCCACCTAGCTGATTAAAGGTTTCTTGGGTCATGTAGGCATAAACAATATTTTCCCATTCTGCTTGTGCACGTACGACGTCGTGTGCGCTGCCTATAATTTTAACATTGCCTTCCAGTTGTTGATTATCACTCAACAATATAGTGTCACCAACACTTGCTCGAAGAAGCCCAATAGCTTGCTGTTCTATAAGTATTTCACCGGGTTCCACAGGCCAGCTACCTTGGCTAAGCGTAATCAAATCTACTTGTTGCTGAGCAAAATTATTGACAATAAATATACGTAAATTGAACTCCTTTCCGTACGTATTTTGTACAACTCCGCCGGCTTGTGTTCGTATCTCGACGGCTTCGATTGCCTTCATCATTTCAAGCTTTTCACGTGTAACGATATCTATCGATTCACTTGTGGTAAGTGATATATCGGTAGGATTTGCAGCAAGAAAGTTTTGATTCATTTCACGTTCTAAAATGGCATAGCTGCTCAATACTACGCCAAGTACAAAAGCACTGAGCGCTATCGCTATTATAACTAGAAGGGTTCGTATTCGTTGCTGCCAAAGATCTCGCCAACATTTTAAGATTAGTGTGTTTGTACGCGCAGTTAGTTTAAGCATTATCACGCCCCTCGCCTAAAACGCCATCGCGAATATGAATGCTACGCTGGCTATAATTTTGACAAATTGGATCGTGAGAAACTAAAACTATTGTCTTGCCCTGCTCGTTAAGTCGCTGAAAAAGTTCATAAATACAGCGGGCCGTCTGCGTATCTAAATTACCGGTAGGTTCGTCGCCTAGAATAATGGGCGGATCATTTGCAAGGGCGCGAGCAATGGCGACCCGTTGTTGTTCCCCGCCCGATAAAATCGACGGGAATTTATCCGCCTTATCTTCAAGCTGAACATCCTTTAATAGATCTAAGGCTCGTTGCTGGCGCTGTTTGGCTGGAATGGTTTTGCAAAAATCCATAGGCAATAGAACGTTTTCGAGCACGGTTAGGGTTGGTATTAATTGAAAGAACTGAAACACCATGCCGATAGCCTGGCCCCGCCAGCGATCAAGTGCTGAATTACTCAAGTTATGGATGGCGGTGGCTGCGACATTGATCTGTCCAGAGCTTGGTTGATCGATGCCTGAAAGGAGGTTTAGTAGCGTGGATTTGCCACTTCCAGACTTACCGACAATGCTAATGAATTCGCCTTTCGCGATGCTGAGGTTGGTGAGGCGCAGCGCAGAAAATGTATTCTCGCCAGATTGAAATTGTTTTTTGACATCTTTTAGGTGAATAATGTTTTGTACTTTGGTGCCCATAGTCATAGTCATAGCCTTTGTATGAAGTAATGGGCATATGATGTCTGGAGCGTAGAGATTTAGCGCCTCAGCCGGCGATGTGAGACCTTTTATATTAGTTAGTGCACCTTTTATATCAGTGAGTGCACCTTTTATTAAGGGATGCCACTTGAGCTTGCGGGATACCGCTCATACACGCGGGTGCTATTTATACGGCGACATACTACGAGTTTGTGATTTTCGGTATGCCGAGGGTGTTTGACCTGTTGCATGTTTGAATATTCGGTTAAAGCTGGCTTTGGAGTTAAAGCCTGATGCGAGCGCAAGGTCTAGGATAGAGAGGGCGTTAGCGTCCTTTGATTCGAATTTATGTTTCACCGCAGCGACGCGATAAGAATTGATAAAGTCATAAAAGTTTTGCTCACACTCACTATTAATGATTTGCGATAAATGATGTTTGCTCATATTGACGCTCTTAGCAAGAGAGTCTAGCGTGATTTCGGGCTCCAAGTACGGTCGGCTTTCAAGCATATAATCGCGTAAAACGGCCACCTGAGATACGGCTTCCGCTGTGGATAAACTGGATTTTTGATAGCGGGTTTTTATAACGTTAGTTGATGAGCTGGGCTCATTCTGGACAGCGTCATCAGTTACATCAGTTGTAGTGTTTGTGTTAAACGCATTAGCAGTATCTGTCGAGTTACCGGCTAATTTCGCAAATACTTCGTGCATAAACATTTGCGGACGACCCAAACAGGTGTAGCCAAGATAGATTATTAGGGCCGCGTTAATTATGCTAAGTAATTTGTTTATCGGTAAATAAATTGCGGCATGCTGCAGAATATAAATGACACTCAACGCACTGTATGCGACCAATAAGGCGCCAAGGCTGAGCGTTAGCCATGATTCGCTCTGGCGCTCAATATCCGAACAACTTTGCTTAAGTCTGTTGCGTAAACGTGCGATTTGTTTTCGACACAAGAAAAAATACAACCATAGAAGAAGATACGCCGAAAATGATGTGGCAAGTCGTAATCGGTATGTAGAATACGGATTGGTGTCGGTATTTACGCTATTGGTCACGGAATAATGCCAATAGCAAACAGCGATAAGCTGAGCCGATACAACCATGAAAGGCAGAAGTTGTAGAGCGATGCTTCTTAGTGAAATACCGTGTTGGTTAAGTGCTTGCCGGTTAAGTACTTGTAGGTAACTAAGTAATAGTGGACCAATCAATAATTGAAAAGGTTCGCTTAGGCCGCCAAGGTCCGCGAAATAGCGATTGATCAGTGAGTTGCTAATGACACTAAGCGCTAAGGCTAGCAATACCAGCGCGATGATGAAACTCGGTGATTGACGAATGGAATTGTCGGTTTTCGAACAACGCCAGATAAGTATGGCCAACAAAAACGCAACGACAACACTTGAGGCTGTGCCGACAATATAAAGGTGGAGTAAAAAATCGTGCAGCATTGCAATGTGGGTCATTATTTAATCGCCTTAATAGTAACATGAGCTAAGTCTGAAAACGAAGGTGCTTAACGAGTACCCGTCCATAGATGGGGCTCTGCTGCGGAGAAATCTAAACGGCTATATTAACTTCAGTAGATGGTATGGTTTGCCATAAGTAGGGTTCCCCACAAACAGTAGGCAAGCGCCTGTATCTTGTGACGAAAACCTATCCATTTTTATTTCCGCGCGCGACGCGCCATTTACGGACGGGCATTAACTTGATGCTCTCTATCGGATACACTCTACTACCGGCAAGGTCTTAGCTGCCTAGGTTTTAGCAGCCTAGGTCTAAGCTGTCTAGGTCTATGCGGCTTAGGCATTAATATCTTTGTGACAATAAACTGTAAGCTCTCACACATAAAATCATATTGAAACTCATGTTAATAGCTGCGTTGACCTAACCTTGTATAGGCGAACGTAAATGGTTTTACACCGTGATTCTCTATTGAGGTATCTAGTTTTTTTGGCCGTTACTTGTCATTCATTCATTGAGCGGAGATTTTGATGGAGCTTAGTTTAGAATTAATTGTGATCTTGATATTGGTGGCGGCCTTTGCTGGGTTTATCGATACCCTTGCGGGTGGCGGCGGTTTGATTGTCTTGCCCGCATTAATATTGGCCGGTATTCCACCGTTACCCGCGCTGGGTACAAATAAACTTCAAAGCACGATGGGAACCGCCACCGCAAGTTATTGGATGATACGTTCGGGCACCGTGCGTTGGACGGATGTGCGTCAACTAATGTTGAGTGCGTTTCTTGGGGCAGGGTTAGGAACGGTTGCCGTACAGTTCATCCGAGCTGACTCTTTGGCCATTATTGTGCCCTTGATTCTGGCGGTTATAGCTGTCTATTTTGCTTTCTCTGGCTATATTGCGCGTTTTGTACGGCGCGTATCAATATCGGATGCGCGTTATCGCAGATTGATTGTGCCCAGTATTGGCTTTTACGATGGGATGTTTGGGCCGGGAACGGGCTCGTTCTTTGCTTTCGCAGGCGTTGCGTTTAAAGGTTTAGATCTTATTAGAGCGACGGCTTTTGCAAAGTGTATGAACTTCTCGACAAACTTTGCGGCGTTGTTAGTTTTTATTGCCTTTGGGCAGCTGAATTGGACCGTTGGTTTGCTAATGATGGTGGGCCAATTTGTGGGAGCATTTATTGGCGCACGTACCTTGGTTTCAATAGATCCAATCTATATTCGAGTGTTAGTTGTTCTAATGTGCTTAGTCATGCTTACACGTTACGTTTATAGCTACTTTAATAATTAGTACTAATTCCTCTTAGTACTAATTCCTCTTGGCAATAGCTCTACTTGGCCATTACGCGGGTTAGGTAGCGTTCTATGGCCTTGTTAGCAGCTGCAAAACCAAAGCTCCCCGTAACCATAACCGACGAGCCAAAGCCACCGGCACAATCGAGCTTAACGCCTTCTTTTAGTACGGACTTATCCATACAAACTGTGCCATCGGGTTTGGGATAGACCATCTGTTCGGTTGAGTAAACGGCATCGATTCGAAATTTTCGATTTGGCTCTCTGGAAAAATTATGTAGACGATAAAGCTGTGTGCGAATTTTCACTAACATAGGATCTGATTCTGTGCGCCCTAAATCAGACACCTTAATTTTATGCGGGTCACGTTTGCCACCGGAAGAGCCAACCGTAATTAAGCGGACTTTCATGGCACTGCACAGTGCCACGATACGGGCTTTAATATGTGCTGAATCCATGCAGTCGAGTACCACATCGTGATCTTTGTTGATTAGATCAACCATATTTTTTTGCGTTATAAAATCATCGATACAGTGAAGCTTTAATTCAGGGTTGATGTCGAGTAAGCGCTGCGCCATCACCGCGTTTTTACTTTTACCCACGGTACTTTTTAATGCGTGCAGCTGGCGGTTGGTGTTGGATACACACACTTCGTCAAGTTCAATTATCGTGAGTTCGCCAATACCACTGCGCACTAACGCTTCCGCGGCCCAGGTACCCACACCGCCCATGCCAATTACAACCATGTGAGCTTGGGACAATGCGATTAAGGCTTGGTCACCATAGAGTCGGGCAATGCCACCAAAGCGGTAGCGATATTCTTCTGATAATGGATTATTCATTGTCTGCCGTTAGGTCTCTGTCTTATCGGTTGCTTGAATGTGCTTACATGCCGAAATAGCTGATTCAAATCAGGGCTCTATTCATGATCATGCAATCAAGATTGTACTCAGGGTATTACTCACGTTACGACTAAGTTATTGACTCAGTAACTCACTCAGTAACTCACTCAGTAACTCAGTCAGCCACTAAGTCAGTAAGCCACTAAGTGTAAGTCTGCGCTAACGTGCCAGCTGTATGCTTGTTAGTGATTAAAATAAATATCGTGGCAGAGATTCAGTCACATGTTTCATGCTTCTGACTTTTCCAGCATGCATTCCAAACTCTTTTGAAAATGCGCGAGAGAACGCAGCCTCGGAACTGTAGCCTATGCTGGCCGCAGTTTGTGCAACATTCTCGCCGTCACGTAGTTTAGAGTATGCCAGTTGCATGCGCCACCAACTTAGGTAGCGCATAGGCGTCCAAGAACAGTTTTCCTTAAACAGTTTTGTGAAGGCCGTGCGCGACATATGACAGCTTTGCGCGAGTGTTTCTAGGCTCCATGAATGGCTAGGCTTGGTATGAATAGAGTGTATAGCCGGCGCCAATCGTTGGTTACTATAGAGCGCGAGAATACCGCCGTTAAGTTTTGTTGTACTTACTGAAGGCTCAGTTTCTTGACCTTCATGCGCATGCTGCTCAACGAGATGACGAAGAGTATGTATAAATATTAATTCGCATAGCCTATCAAGGACTTCGGTAGAGCCATTGTCGGACTGAAAGCTTTCGTGGAGGATGAGCTGTAACAAGGCTGGCAGCCATTGTTGTGATGCCTGTTGCCGAATAATAATGACGGGGGGCAGTGCATCGAGCAGTGCCTGTTTACCGGCATGTTGAAAACAAATCCGGCCACATATTAGCGCAGTTCCATCGGGGTCATGATGATGATAGCTGTGGCGCTCGTAGGGGGTATCTGTTTGTGAAAGCGTTGTCATACTGTGCGGAATTTCTCGTGGAAACAGTACCAGTTCGCCTTCATAGAGCGTCGTATCCTCGTGACCTGGAATGTGCAGTCGGCAGGAATTTTGAGTCGGCATATGAAAACAGGTTTGCCCTATGTGACTCTCTGGAATGTGCCAGTTGCCGCAGGTTCGGGCATTGTTGTACACCTCGGCACGTAAGCGTAGCAGGTGAAAAAGATCGTTTAGCATCAAATTGTCACAGTAGTTTTTGTACGATGGAGCAACGAATGAGTATTTTGAGCTATTCATCGTACGTATGTCTAGCGTTATTCTAGGGGCTCACGAATTAACGAGTTTAAGTCCATGTCAGAATTCCAGTTCCATACCTTAGTGAATACAACAGGTGAATCAAAAGAAATTCTTGAGGGGGTTAATAAGGCTTACGGCTTTGTACCCAATTTATTTGCCTATATGGCTGAGGCGCCAGTAACGATCAAAGCCTATATGCAACTAAACGAGCTGTTGGACGAAACTGCGTTTAGTAAAGGCCAGGTACAATTGGCCCTATTAGCCATAAGTCTTGAAAATGATTGTGATTTTTGCGCGACGGCCCACCATGCAATGTCTACAGTTTCTGGCTCTAACGCGGCGTCAATTCAAGCGCTTGTTAACGGCGAGGATATCGACGATGCGCAAGACAGTGTATTGGTCGATACCGTTCGCGAGGTCGTTCGAAGTCGCGGTTGGCTAGCGGATGGTGTATTAGGTAGATTCTTAGAGGTCGGTTTTAGTCAGCGTCATTACTTAGAATTAATGTTATTAGTGGCCATTAAAACCTTATCGAATTACAGTAACCACCTGACAAAACCCGAAGCAAATCCAGAACTACTGGCAATGATTAAACCTTAATAGCAGCGCGGTAAAAATTTTGCCGCGTTAACGTTGGTTTTAAATCATAAGTTGCTCAGCGGTCTTTTAAGTCAATAGTTTCGTTGAGGTCAGTAGCTTCTTTGAGATCAATAGCTTCTTTGAGATCAATAGCTTCGTTGAAGTTAATAGCTTCCTTGAAATCCAAAAAGTTCACTAAAGCGGCGTCGTATGTATAGACAAAAAAATGAAGTTCAGCAGGGGATGCTTCTGGCGTTATTTAGCTATTGCGCTTGGGGTTTTTTACCACTGTATTTTAAATCTTTGAGCGATCTGAGTTCAGTTGACATATTAATTCATCGAATTGTTTGGTCCACACTGTTAACTCTGGTGATGGTGATCGTAGCAGGAAAGCTGTCATTTGTTCTCTCTGTATTTACGAGCCTTAAGAAGCTGTGGCCATTTGTGTTAAGCGCGTTATTGTTATCGGCCAATTGGTTAATTTATATCTATGCCACGCTTCATCACGACATTATGCAAATTAGCCTGGGTTATTTTATTAATCCCATCCTCAATATGCTGTTTGGTATGGTGATTTTCTCCGAACGTGTAGGGCGCTTGAGTAAGTTAGCGATGATGCTAGCCGGGCTGGGCTTGCTTGTAAGGCTTAGTGATTTTGAACATTTCCCATGGTTGGCCTTGGGCATTGCATTGGCGTTTAGTCTATACGGTGTGGTGCGTAAAAAGGCTAAGGCGGACGCAGCTTCTGGTCTATTTATAGAAACTAGTGTTTTGCTTATCCCTGCGCTGGCATGGATGTTTTTTGTAGGCGGGACTACATCTTTTGAACTTATGAATAACGCGTGGGACTATAGTCTGTTGTTAATGATGGCTGGACCAGTAACCACAATACCGCTTATAGCTTTTTCTCTAGCGGTGAAGAAAATCCCCTATTATCTAATGGGTTTTTGTCAGTATCTAACGCCAAGTATTTTGTTGCTTTTAGCTATATTTCTCTATGACGAAGCATGGACACGAAATGAATTACTGACATTTGGTCTTGTTTGGATTGGGATTGTTCTGGCTCTAAGTGAAACGTTTTACCGTTCTAGGACTCGCGAAGCGAGTGACTAGAGTGTCATCACAATGTGACGCTCTGAGCTTGCCGGCCTCAATACCGTCATAATATTGCGGCATTGGCATTGGCATTGGCACCGGCACCGGTATTGGCATCGGCATTGCAATTGTACTCCCACAAAAACATGACCATGGATGGTTGGCCCTTGGTCAAAAGGCTCAAGGCCGTTCTTTAGGTTTCTTGCCTGACTTCATTTCCAATGACATGCCACATGACGTGCTTAGTGTATTCATCTCAATGATTGAATCGAGTTTCTTAGGCTATCTATTTCGGTGTGCTCCTTTAACCCCTAGAGTGAATTTTAACAATTAAAGGGTGCGTGCTTAGCTGAGTTTCTAGCTGAATAGTATTGATGTAGTAACTGACTTAAAACGGACTTAGTGGCGACTTAGTGCCGATTTAGTAGCGATGTTAAGTTGGCCTCCAATCTCGCGGTTTTTAATTTGAACACAGCGTTAGTTTACGACGTATTCCTCAGTAGTAAATTGCGCTACACTCCTGTCACTGAGCTGCTGTAGTGCTGTAGTGCTGTGCAGTGAACTATTTATAAGTCATGTAAACTTTGTTATTGCGTGACCTTACCGGGAGTCTGCCTATGAAGACTGACAGTCAAATACTTGCGAATCTTAATGAGATGCTAGCATTAGAGCTAACGTCGATTAATCGATACTTCTTACATGCAAGAATGCATGGGAACTGGGGCTTCGAGGCGCTAAATAAGCGTAATTTTAAAAAATCTATCAAAGATATGAAGCAGGCCGATGAGCTGATCGAGCGTATATTAATGCTTGAGGGGCTTCCAAATTTACAAAAACTGGGCGCCTTACAGATTGGTGAAGATACCGCTGAAATGTTTCAGTGTGACGCTTCGTTTCAAACGATGCAGATTACGGCTTTAAAAAACGCCATTAGTGTCTGCGAATCGATGCAAGACTTTGTTAGTCGTGCGATCCTAGAGGGTATATTAAGCTACGAAGAAGATCATCTAGATTGGATCGAAACGCAGCAGTATCAAATTGGGCAGATGGGTGTTGATCTCTATCTGCAAGCTCAAATTAGTGAAGGAGAATAGCGATGAAAGGCAGTGAAACTGTAATTGCAGCACTCAACGGTTTATTGGCTTATGAGTTGGCGGCTATTGATCAATATTTTATTCATTCCGAGATGTATGCGGACTGGGGTTTGAGCAAGCTCTACGATCGTATTGCTCATGAAGCCGAAGACGAAAAAGGCCATGCCAAAAAGCTTATCGAGCGTATATTGATGCTGGAAGGGCGCCCAGATATGGTTACTCGAGACGGACTTAATATTGGCACCCATGTTCCGTCAATGCTGCAAAGTGACCTTGATGTTGAAGTGGCGGTTGGTAATGCTTTAAAAGCGGCCATTCAACTGTGCGAATCCGAAAATGACTACGTTACTCGCGACATACTTGTCGTATTGCTTGATGATACCGAGGTTGATCACGCCTACTGGCTTGAAAAGCAGCTGGGTTTAATTGGCCTTCTGGGTTTAGAAAACTACCTGCAATCCCAGCTCTAGACCTTGCTTAGGTGCTATTTTAGGCTCTATTTTCAGTTGTAACGAAGTCGATAGTATAGTCGTATCGGCGTGTATTTACGCGCCGATAGTGTTTAGTTGCATGGCCTGAATATCCCGCGCTCGTTACTCCTTTACCATGCTTTATATGTATACCATTGTTCTCTCTTCAGTGGCCCCTCCCAGACGTTTTCTCGAAATAGCGTACCCATTTATTTTGCTAAGGCTCTAAACAGTCGATATACTGTTAAAATAATTAAACGCTGGAGCTGAAAAACTATACAGTTGTTTTCAGTAGAATAGTGATGTTGCCATTTATCCCATAGTTATCCCATAGTTAATCCTTGGGTAAAGGATTTACCTTGATTAAACGTTTACCTTTAATGCTTAGTGTTGTTTTATCTGTCCTTGTGATGCATTGCCACGCTGTGCAAGCTGAAACTGTGCAAGCATTATCGACAGATCCTATCGAGCACGTTTATTTTTGGCGCTCAGGTATGAGTGAGGGGCGCAAGCCATACGAAACAGAGCTAATTGAGCTCGTTTTAAGTTTGAGTGATGATAAGTATGGGCCGGCTGAATTGGTGGTGTCTGAGCGCGAAATGAGTGCAGTACGCGGGCGTGAACAATTAAGTATTGGAAAGGGTGTAGATATAATTACGTCACCGCTCTACTCCGAAGAGCTAAAGCATGCCGAGGACCAAGGCACTATTATCCTGCCGTATGATATCTTGCGAAACCTTTTGGGCTACCGCCGTCTAATTGTTCGATCAGAAGATAAAGCTAAGTTCGAGAGCTTGAACTCTTTTGAGGACTTAGGTGTGATGGTCTGTGCTCAAGGTCGAGATTGGCCCGATGCAAGCATCTATCAGCACGCTCAACTGAATGTGGTTTTTAGTGAAAGCTACCTCTCTTTATTTCCTATGTTGGCCTACGATCGTTTTGATTATCTTCCTTTGGGAGCCGGAGAAATAGAAGCCTCGCTGGCGGCGAATAATGTACTTGGCGATCACCTCAGTATTGCTGATAACCTAGTAATTTATTATGCGTGGCCAGTTCGAATTTTAGTTAATCAACATAAAAAGCACTTGGCCGAAAGAATAGATTATGGGTATCAGGCAGCTCTTAAAAGCGGCGCCTTAGATGCGCTATTTGAGCGGCATTTCGGCAAGGTTATCGAAAGGCTTAATTCAAGTGATATAAAGGTCTTTGTACTGGAAAATCCGCTGTCCAACCCTTCCGAAAAAGCACCTTCTCCAAGTTTGACCGCCAACGCGCAAATCTTGCACGATTATAGGCAGCCTCACGAGCTAGTCCCCCTTCATAATTAGGATCTTGCTACGGAGACGTTCAGATGACTATCTTCATGCCGCTTCTTACGGCTGTAAATGGCGCTATTTATAATACGTAAACACCCTGTATTTAGGTGACGAAATCTAAGTGACAAAATCTGACCATTTTTATTTCCCGTCGCTAAGAACCATTTATTAAGCATGTACAAATAAGCGCTAGTTATTATTTTTTCAGCGTTAGTTTTTCGTCTTTCTTTATAGTATAAACTTCTTTAACGTAGCCCTATTTAAGGCGGGTTTTGTGCGTGGTCTTTGGATGTCGCGTTACGCCAATACATAATAAAGCCCGCAAGTGTCGTCAAAAATAGTGCGCCAAGCCCCAAGAAACCCAAAATTTTATCTATTAGGCTAATGCCACTCCACTGTAGGTAATGAAGCTTATATAGTGTATTAATCAGGTAAGTATCTCTACCGGACTGGGATAGTTGTAGCGTCGACCAATCGAGTTGTAGTGTGACCCCTGTTGTTGTTTGTGCTTCATAGGTGCCAGCATGCGTGATGGCTTGCTTATCTGCTCGCCTAAGATTGCCATAGCGATCTGTATTATCCGCGATGGCATCTTCAAATAATCGTTTGATATTTTCTTTGCTGGGAGACTGACGGGGTTCAAGCGTATGGATGTCGAGCTGCCGCCAACCTTGCTCGGTTTTTACTATTAAATGTTCTCCAAGAATTGTTCGAATATGTCTTTGTTCCAGCCAGTTGTGTTGCCGTTTAATGGGGCTGCTATGCTGCAAGGGGTAGTATCTTACTTCCAAGCGAGAATAGGCTTCTTTGTAGCCGGGCTTCAAAAAAAACATTAACCCTGTAAATGTCCAGGCTAATAAGGGGAGAAATAGTACTAGGCCGAGTATTTTATGTAGGCGAGGAAGTTGCATGGTGTGTGATAACGTTAGTTTCTATATTGAATATCATAACCTTTCTAAGATGTTTTTCATGTAAATCGGAATGATTTATTGATCCTTGAGCTAAGTTAATTACCCATAAAAAATTTACGTCTACTCGTTATTATATTGCTGCCATTCTGCCATTCTGCCATTCTGCCATTCTGCCATTCTGCCATTCTGCCATTCTGCCATTAGTGTTTGAAACGGGCCCTCAGCTTAGGTATTGCTACCCTTGGTCGTTAGCGTTGTCTTGGATATGATATACCCAACAGTTTTATTGCTGCTCGTATTCTGAGTGCCTGCGCCATTCCTTAGCCTCTGGAGATTTAGTCTGAAATCAGGTTCTCTTTTGAAGTCAAGGTTCTCTTTTGAAATTAACGTTCTCTATAGGTGCCTAAGGACGTATCAGAAGAAACGCGGACGCGTGTAAGGTGTGATATTGCACTCATGTTAGAAGGGCTACTTTGTTCCTGATTTTACAATAAGCCCGATCGGTGCGGCGTGTAGCCGTTTGAGGGCGGACTTTTTACTGGAACTAGGTCTAATGCGTATCATTTTCGATCTTTGGTGTAATTGGAGCGATGTCCTCGTTTTTTACGCATAGACTAAGGTCATATTTCCCAATGTGAGTATGATAATCGCTCACCTATAAAAATAAACGGCGTTACCCAAGACGGCCATTGCCGCTGTCTGTTGGGTTACGCTGCAATGATTGATGCCCTAGGTGATTGTATGAGGGTGATTGCATATAAGGTGGTGAGCGTACGATAAAAATTTGGTCAGATATATCAAGGTGTCTTGCTTGTTAATTCTATCGATTAATTCCATCGATTAATTTAGGTGCTGAAATTTATACTCTATGGTCGTCGATCATCGATGGGAAAATAACTTCTTTGTCTGTGCTATTTCAGTAGCGCTTGATAATACGGTACAAAAATCACGGTAGAAAAATAACTTAAACTTGTTAGCAATTTAGAAAGGTATTATCAATGCGTAATGTAAACTCTTCACGAACCATTTCATTTTTATTCTCGTGTGTTCTTCTGTTGGTGTCGTTACCGGTGTTGGCGGCACCCTCAACGTTATCGGTTATTCCTTATGATCAAATAACGTATAAGGCAAAAAGCGATATTCGTATTGATTCTGGTGATCTATGGATTGACGCCATCAAGGGTACTGACTTATGGACGTCGGCTGACGGAAAAGATAATAATCATGAGCTGCCTCGTCTACTTTTTGAGCCTAAAGGCGATTTTATTTTTTCGGCTAAAGTAACGCCTGATTTTAATTCTGCTTACGATGGTGGGGCGTTAATTCTATTCGGCGATGGCTTGCATTGGGCGAAGTTGTTATTTGAACAATTTAAAAGTGGTGATACCGGTGTTGCATCAACCGTATCGCGAGGGTTTGGTGACGATGTATATCATGGTGTTGTTACGGCTAAATCACATTACTTGAAGATTGTTCGACGCGATAAGTTGATTGTTTTTTACCGTTCCGATGACGGAAAATCATGGCATATGCTCCGCAACTTTGGTTTCGGTCCGGGTACGGGGTCTGGTTTTGAGGGGCCAATATCCATAGGCTTTAGTGCTCAGTCACCTATCTCTGAACATCACGATGTACACTTTAGTGATATTCGATTCGAAGAAAAAACGTTTAAAGATTTTTGGCAGGGCGAATAACGTGAGCGCCTGTTATATAAACTGTGACAGGCGTGTTAGTTTTTGCTATCAATTTTTTTACGCAGGGGGACTGTTTTTTGACAGTTAAGTCGCTATTCCAATTAATTAAGCACCTATCTTGAATAGAAAAGCACCCTTCTTGAATCGGAAAGTAGTGATTTTGAATGGAAAAATAGCTGTTTTTACATTTAAATACCTATTTTTAAGCTTGAGCGCCTAGGTTTAAAGTTAAGCTCTTATTCCTACAATACAGCCGCTATATCTACAATACAGCCGCTATATCTACAATATAGTAGCTTAGGTAATCCTCGCTTCGTACTCAGCTCCAGTATGCTTAACCATTTGGATATCTTTCTGTCATGGGGATGGCGCCATGTGCCTTAATCACTTTCGGTTAAAATGGATTAGAGCGAAAAGTTAAATTTTTACAGTCGACTGTAATTTCTAGCTGAGCGTATACGCAATAAGCAACTCAGATGAAATGGACCTTAGATGAAAAGCACCTCAATGCTTATGTTAAGTCGTGTATTTTTTACAATAATGGTCATGTTGCGAGTTGGTCAGAAAACACTGTTGTCTGCTAAGCTTATCTAGATTTAGTCATTAAAAGTCGATCAAAACTATGAAATTCAAATATTTACTCTTGCCGCTCTTAGCGGTTATCTGTATTTCTTGCGGGCCTAGGCCTGTAAGTACTTCTGTAAACGATCAAAACCCTTCGGTGCAAAACCCCCACCTTGCTAAACGTTTAGCTTCTGTAGACAGTGAGGTTGAGCGCTTGTTAGCCGAACTAACAATGGATGAAAAACTTTCCCTAATTCATGCCAATGGTAAGTTTTCTGTTGCAGCGGTTGAGCGCTTAGGTATTCACGAAATGTGGATGTCTGACGGGCCTCATGGCGTGCGCCATGAAATTCAACGTCATAGTTGGGCTGGTGCAAACTGGGAAGACGATAATTCGACTTGGTTGCCTCCGTTAACGGCTGTTGCCGCAAGCTGGAACCCCGAAATGGCCAAATTACACGGCAATGTATTGGGCAGTGAAGCGCGTCACCGTCGCAAGGACTTTATTTTGGGGCCGGGAGTGAACTTAGCACGCCTTCCTTTATATGGTCGAAACTTCGAATACATGGGTGAAGATCCCTATCTGGCGTCGAGGTTAGCAGTCTCCGAAATTAAAGCTATTCAAGCCAATGATGTCGCAGCAACTATTAAGCATTACGCATTGAATACGCAGGAGCTTAACCGAACTGGCGTCAATGCTAAGCCAGATGCACGGACATTGCGCGAAGTTTACTTGCCGGCGTTTGAAGCCGCTGTGAAAGAAGCGGGAGTTCTTGCCATTATGGGCTCGTATAACGAAGTCTATGGAACCAATGCTAACCAAAGTAAGTTGTTGGTTAAGGATATATTAAAAGGTGAGTGGGGCTATAAAGGCGTACTGTTAACCGATTGGAATGTCGATATTAATAGCCATGATGCCGGTTTGTATGGATTGGATATCGAAATGGGATCAGAAGCGCCGAGCTATGATGAGTATCATTTAGGTAACGGTTTCAAAAAGCTGATTCTAGATGGCACCATTCCAGAAGCTGAGCTTGATGACAAGGTTCGCAGAGTGCTTTATGTTCAATTGACAATGGGTATGATGGATAAATACCGTATGTCTGGGCAGCGTAATGTTGCTCAGCACCACCAAGATGCTCGCACTATTGCTTCCGAAGGTATAGTTCTACTCAAAAATGACGAAAATATCTTGCCGCTAGATAAAAGCACGCTTAAGAACATATTGGTCATGGGTCCAAATGCTCAGCGTCAACATGCTCGTGGCGGCGGGTCTTCAGAGGTTCCTGCTTTGTACGAAGTGACGCCACTTGAAGGTTTGCGTAATAAACTGGGTGATGACGTGAATATCACGGTATTGCGGGCACGCAGTAACGCCGGTCTTTTACCTATCGCTGCTGACTATGTTGCCTCACGTCATTGGACGGGTACTCCAGCATGGAATATGGATCGTTACTCAGACGCGGCTAAAACTCAGGCGATTGAAAACCTACCTGTACCCGATTCGGCCTATACCGCTAAAGGCGGCGCGAATGATCATCTACGTATGACCGCTTCAATTCGGCCACTACAAGATGGTGTTCACACTTTACAGGCGTCTGTACTGGGTCAATTTAGTTTGAAAGTAGATGGAAAGGAAATTTTCAAATTAAACTCAACGAATGATGCCCTTATCGAAAAAGATCTCACGCTTAAAGCGGGCCAGCAATACAACTTTGAGATTGAATATGACGGCAGTAAAGCATTTACTTTGGGTTGGAATGCCCCAGGTAATTTGTACAGTGCCGAAGCCGAATACCTTGCGGCAGCCAAAGCCGCTGATGTCGTCATTTATTTTGGCGGCCTAAGCCATGGTGATGACCGTGAAGCTATTGACCGCCCTGATATGAAGCTTCCAGATTTTCAAGATGCCGTGATTGATAAGCTCATTGAGACTAACCCTAATACTATCGTGATGTTGGTTGCAGGGTCTGCAGTTGAGCTACCATGGTTTGATAAAGTAAAAGGATTGTTGTGGGGTTGGTATGCCGGTATGGAAGGCGGTAATGCCTTTGCTGATGCGCTATTTGGCGATATAAACCCTGGCGGTAAGATGCCTATTACCTTACCCAGAAAGCTAGAAGACACCGCACCGATAGCCTTGGACGACTACAATGCTACGGAATCTCTTTATAAGGAGGGCGTGTTTATTGGGTATCGCTGGTTTGAGCAGCAAGGTATTGAGCCTATGGTGCCGTTTGGCTTTGGGCTTTCTTATACAAGCTTTAGCTATAGTGATCTTCGGCTTTCTAGTACCACGCTAAGTGGTAGCGATGACTTAAGCGTAACGGTTAAGGTTACTAATACCGGCAAGGTTGCTGGTGCCGAAATTGTTCAATTGTATTTGGGTGATGCAGAAGCCTCTGTTGCGCGACCCGCTAAAGAGCTAAAAGGCTTTGGCAAAGTGTATCTTAAACCTGGTGAAAGCAAGGACGTGCAAATGACGCTAATCACGCGTGACTTGTCATTCTGGGACGAAAAAGGAAATGACTGGCTGGCTGAAAGCGGCGAATTTAATGTGATGATTGGTGCTTCTGTTGCCGATATTCGTTTACAGGCTAGCTTTGATTACCAGCGTTAAGTAAACTCCGCGCCTCTTGGGGCCGGATTACAAAAATGGCTCCAAGTTTCGGCTTGGGGCCATTTTTTTATTGTTTGCGAGAGAACCTATGAAAACCTTACTAGTGCTTAATGAATCGGAAGAAAGTTTGGCGCCAAAGCTAAAGGTCATGAAGTTAAAAGAGCTCGAACGACACGCAAAAAAAATCTGTACTGGTCTTAGTGAATCCTTCGATTACGAGGTACTGATTCGAAATGTGATTAAGCGGGTTCCGAATCTAACCCAGGATGTCGGCGACCGTTTTAAAACGGTACAAGATTTAATCGTTAGTGATTTGTATAGTATCGATGCCGAAGCCCAAGTGAACGAAGAGACCGTTCGCCGTTTAGCGGTGATTCTTATGGTTATCATCACCAAAAAGTTTGAAAAGATCATGAAGGAGCAGCGTTAGATTTCTGGATAATTAGGCCTTTGTGTTCTTTTTTTGATAGACCTTTCAACGCGTTTTTTCTGGTACTGATAGCGAACTACAAGCCAGCGAACGAGTAAGCTTAAAGCGGCCACTCCTACAACCACGGCCCAAAATCCTCCACTGCACAATAGCTCATGTCGACAAGGTATACCCACATATATTAAAGATGT
The DNA here is from genome assembly GCA_047638775.1 of Flavobacteriales bacterium. Classification (GTDB taxonomy): domain Bacteria; phylum Pseudomonadota; class Gammaproteobacteria; order Pseudomonadales; family Cellvibrionaceae; genus Agaribacterium. The sequence goes on along the minus strand of JBLIMQ010000010.1, from coordinate 17,807 downwards.
ATCGGCCATCGTGAACACGAACCTATTGTTTAGTTGCGGTGAAGCTTGCCGTTATTAGTCTCCCTAATAGTTAAAAGCTTACGATTTACGGTGTTTATTTGGGCGGTAACTACTTGGCGAATCACGCTACAATTTTGCTGTATTGAGAAAACAATAATTGTAGGCCTATAGATAATTGCGGGCGGGTAACGGCTCAACTAAACGTAGAACGTTTTTTACGCTAGCAGATTAACTGGCGTTAATCCTTGTGTTTAAAAATTGTATTTCGCGAGTAATGGGGTTTCTGGTTAAGAGCGTAATTTGAAACAATTTCCCTATCACTGGGCGTCCGTTATGTTATCGATTACTTGGCCGCCTGACCTTTAGCGTGTTTAGGTTTCGGTTTTTCTGTACAGCAATCAGATAAAGGCACTACAGCTGATTTTTTGGCAGGTGGCATTGATCTAAACCTTATACGCTACATTCAAAGCTATAGCTTTTACGGTACATGCTTATCGCTTTGCGAGACATGCCTATTGTTTTACGGCACATACCTATCGTTTTGCGAGACATGCCTATCGTTTTACGACACATGCCTATAGCAATAAGCCGAGTATCCCCGCAATAAGCCCATACGCAAGCATAGCAATAACTGTCCGCTTTAGAATGTAACCTTCTTTGTCCCCAAGCGCTAAAACTGACGCGACAGCGACAATATTATTAATGCACACCATATTCCCCATTGCCGCGCCAACAGATTGCAGCGCTAATATGTGGGTTTTATCGAGCGCAAGGTCAAGCGCGATGGACTCCTGAATACCACCAAATGTGAGGTTTGAAATCGTTGCCGAGCCTGAGAAAAATGAACCCAGAGCCCCTAAAAATGGAGCAAAGAAACGCCAGTAGTCGCCGGTTAGCGCGGCCAAATTCTTTCCGATTTCTGCAACTGCAGAGTTGTCGCCGCCCATCATCATTAAGTTTACGAAGACGAGAGCGCCAAGTAATGCGAGTATGGGTTTCTTCATCTGATCACGTGTTTCGGCCAAAACGCGTCCGACTGTGCGCTGTCTATATAGCGCAAAGGTTAATAATGCAATTAAGCCAAAGGGGAGTAGTGAGGGCACATACAGTAGGCTATGGCTCCAGGCTTCGTTGGTATTAAAGATATTCTTTAGTGATACGACAAGTGCCGGGCTAACGGAAAAGTCGCCAAGGCTGCCGAGAGAAAAGCTAAGAGCAGGTTCTTTTATAACAGGAAGGGGTTTGATACCGAGCTGAGGTATTCGTGTGGCTATCAATAATAAAACGGTACCCCATAAAGGGAATGTCGCTTTGACCAGCTCCTTAAAGCTAACTTTTTCGCTAGCGCTTAACTCTTTATGTTTATGTTTATGTTCATGTTCATGTTCATGTTCATGTTCATTTCCATTTCCATTTTCATTCTCGTTTCCGTCTACGCTTAGGTCTAACTTTACGTCCTGCTTAGACTCTAATGCAGAGCTGGCGAGCGTGTTATTACCTTCAATTTCAACGGTTTTAGCGCTCAAGCCTATGCTGTATTTAGCCAGTACAATTGTTATAACTAAGCCAATCAGGCCACCTAATAACGAAGGGAATTCATTGCTGTAGTAAGCAATTGCTAGATAGGGTAATGTGCAGGCCAAGGTGCTAAGTAGAATAAATACGGCGTTATCAATTAGCGATCGCGTACTTTTAATTAAAAAAGACAAAGCAATAAACACGATAAATGGCGCGGCAATAGTATTAATCGTGGCCGACTCGAAAGCAATCGATTGAAGCTCTTGAATACTTAGATCGACTACGGATAAGCCGAACCATGTTGGTGTACCTACAGCGCCAAAAGTGACCGGAACACTGTTTAATATTAAGCAGAAAATGGCCACGCGTACGGGGGCAAAACCTAAGCCCACTAAAACGGGGGCCGCGATGGCCGCAGGGGTTCCAAAGCCGCTAGCGCCTTCTATTAAAAACTGAAAGGCCCAGCCAACAATCATCAATTGTGCTATTTTATTGTTCGAAATAGTATTTAGCCACGTACGTATCGTGGTTAACGATCCCGTTGCCTCCATCGTTCGAAAAAGAAAGATGGCTCCGGCTATGATAAGGATGGGAGTCCATGCGAGTAGCAAGCCGTCTAAAATAGCCGCATGAACAGCATTTGGGTCACGTTGGAAGACGATTAAGACAATAAGGTACAAAGCAAAAGCCGATAGCGGTAGCGCTCGAAAAGAGGGCATGCTATTTTTTTTGTCATTAAATATACGAGTAAAACAATTGGGAAGTATGCAAAAGCCAGTTGTGCCATGAGTCCTCTCGGGTAAAATGTGGTCTGTATCGCAGGCTAGAAGTGTATCTGAAAGATTGGTGTTTGTTTGTAATATTTATTATCAGAGCCCCTAGGGCGGGTTTTCCGTCGAAATCTAGTTCAGAGCTCGCTGACATATAACCGTTAGTCAATTTAGAGCCAGTTGATGCATGGTTGGTTCATAGTTCATAGTTGATAGTTGATAGTTGATAGTTGATTGTTGATTGTTGATTGTTGATTGATAGATGGCTGATAAGTGGTTTGGCGTAAGCTGAGACCTAACAAATTGATTTTCAATTAGATTGAAATCAATCCCAGAAATTTAATTTTTTAATGAGAGTATTACGTGAAAGTCGCAGTATTTAGCTCCAAGCCCTATGATGAAAAACACATAAACGAAGGCAACGTAGATGCGAAGCTAGACATTAACTACTTTGAGCCTCGCCTAACGGAAAAAACAGCCGCTTTAGCGCAAGGCTATGATGTTATATGCTGCTTTGTGAACGATGTCATCAACAAAAAAGTTGTGCAGATACTGAACGAAGGTGGCGTTAAATTGATCGCTATGCGCTGCGCAGGGTTTAATAATGTCGATTTAGACGCTTGCGCCGAACTCAATATTCCTGTTGCGCGCGTACCGGAATATTCTCCGAATGCTGTTGCCGAGCATGCCGTCGCATTAATGCTCGATTTAAACCGGAATATACACCGGGCGTTTTCTCGCATACGCGAAAATGATTATTCACTTAACGGTCTGATTGGTTTTGGCCTTAACGGCAAAACCGTCTCTGTCGTGGGTGGTGGTAAGATTGGCATAGCATTAATTCATATTATGAAAGGCTTTGGCAGTCGAGTTTTATGTTACGACCCCATGCCATCCGAAGCGCTTATTGCGACCGGCGTTGAGTTGGTTAGTTTAGAGCAGGTATGGGTTGAATCGGATGTAATCTCTTTACATTGCCCTTTAATTCGTCCGACGTATCATATTATTAATAGCAACACGATAAGCCAAATGAAGCGCGGCGTAATGCTCATTAATACCAGTCGTGGTGGTTTGATCGATACCCCTGCCGTAATTGAAGCTCTAAAGAGTGGTCAATTGGGTTATCTAGGGTTAGACGTATATGAAGAAGAAGCGAATCTCTTTTTTGAAGACTATTCTAATACAGTTTTACAGGACGATGTTTTCGCGCGGTTAACGACTTTTAAAAATGTTGTAATCACCGGTCATCAAGCCTTCTTTACGCGTGAGTCTCTGCAAGCCATTGCGGAAACGACCGTTAATAACATCACCTATTTTTTCAATGATGAGATCGATAAAGTTTGCTTGGTTAAAGCCTAGTATTTCTTGCTCGGCCCTAAACTTAGAGTAATAAGTCCGTGCCTTTCGCCGGCGAACCGTAAGGATGATTGCACAGTGAGCGAAACTATCAAATTTGGGTTGATGAATAACGCTTACATAATAATCGAGTTGGATTCGAACTTCGAATTGGATTCGATCGTTGTATATCAATAGATAGTTGAAGTTGAAGTTGAAGTTGAAGTTGAATAGATGGCTGCATTGCAGGTTCTATGAAAATCATAGGTTTTTTTTGATAACTAAGAAAGATGGAAATAGTATGGATGCTACGGCACACAGTGAACGTTTATATTTCATGGATAACTTGCGAGCATTCGCGATGATGCTCGGTGTGGTCTTTCATGTGATCCTCGCCTACAGTCCATATATGAGCCAGGTATGGCCGTCGGCGAATAGTGCGAACTCAGTCGTTGTTGATGTATTTGCGGGATTTTCACATACTTTTCGTATGCCTCTTTTTTTCGTTGTGGCCGGATTTTTCTGCGCCATGCTGACTGCACGTCGCGGTTATGGAGGCATGCTAAAAAACCGAGGCTTACGGGTTCTTTTACCTTTAGTGATTTTTTTACCTATTCTTACGGTGCTGATGATAATCAGTTTCACTTGGGCTTTAAAAAATGTAGAGCACCTTTCGCCAATATTACGCTTTATTAAAGTAGAGAGTGCCAGGGGGACTTTGGATGCTCAACCGCCTTCGACGATACATCTGTGGTTTTTGTATTATCTGTGTATGTTCTATCTATTAGTTGGCGCGTTTCGCATTCTTATTCCCGTACGTATCGCGTCTTTTTTGGCTTCCTTTTTCTTAGGTCTTAAGCCAATAGTTGCTTTGATAGTTTTTCCATTATTGTTGATACCCGCGATGCTGTTGACCTTACACATGTATCCTGCTCCTGAGTATTTGCTCCCCCAAATTTGGGCTATTATGTTTTTTGGGGCTTTTTTCGCGTACGGTTATTTGATGTTTCGCTCATTCAATCTGCTAGATTCCTTAGAAAAATATGCTCCGTGGTTGGTTTTGGTGAGCTGTGGAATGTACGCTGTTTATCACAGTGTTTTACCTGCTGAAAGCTTATCGTTAGTCCCCGCGCCACAGTCGCTAGGTTTGCGGTTAGCTCTGGGGATACCCACAGCATGTATTTCGGTCTATATGAGTCTTGCGTCTTTTATCTATGCACGAAAATTTTTAAACTCAAGTTCAAAGACGTTGCGGCTTATATCCGATTCATCTTATTGGGTTTACTTGGTTCACGTGCCGTTATTATTTGCTGTTCAGTTCGCGATGCTGGATAGGGATCTATCGTGGCCAGTAGCGTTTATCGTTTCTTTGACTGTTGTTATGGCAATATCGATGGGGAGTTATTTTTTACTTGTACGTTGGACGCCTTTGACATGGCTACTTAATGGACGAAAGAGACGGGAAGTGAAGGGGTGATTTAGGGGCTCTGGATATTTCTAGGTCAATGACTTACAGCCAATACTTACTTTTAATGCTTACTTTCAATGCTTACTTCCAATACTCGCATCAATGTCTACAGCTGTACTAGTACCGACATACACTAAATACTAACTATAAGAACGGCATATGAGCTACACATAACTCTAATATTTGAGTTTATGACAGGCAAAAAAAACTCCGGCTAGCCGGAGTTTTGTATTCTAGTCTTCAGTGCTATGTTTTTTCGGCGCGCGTTTCTTATCGTTGAACTTCTTTCCGGAACGATCGCCATCGCGAGCACCACCGCCACCACCACCGCGGCCACCTTTATCTACCGTTATGTCGAGTTTCTTCTGGCAGACCCATACACCCTTGAGTGTATTTAAGGTGTCACCCGGTAAAGTCTTAGGAAGATCAACCGTACTGAAGGTGTCGTAAATCTTAATGTGGCCAATGTGCTTACTGTCTAAGTTAGCTTCGTTGGCAATAGCGCCAACAATTGAGCCAGGCTTAACGCCGTCTTTGTTGCCAACCTCTATGCGGTAACGTTGCATATTCTCGTCGGTTTCCTTGCGGTCACGACGTGGTTTGCGTTCGCCTCTGTCACCTCTGTCACCACGATCGCCTCTATCACCTCTGTCTCCACGATCACCACGGCTTTCAAATTCACGATCACGTGAACGTACTGGCTCGTCTTTTACGAACAGTGGGTTTTCGCCTTGCGCCATGAACGCGAGGGCCGCCGCTATATCTATAGCATCGACTTCTTTCTCGAGTTGATATTCTTGTACAAGGTTGCGGAACACTTCGAGTTTTTCAGAACTAAGTGCTTCGTCGATTTTAGTACGGAAGCGTGAAGTACGAACCTGGTTAATGTCATCTGCGCTAGGCATATCCATGGGTTCAATACGCTTGCCTGTCGCTTTTTCGATAGAGCGAAGCATGCGGACTTCACGTTTAGCAACAAACAAAATTGCATCACCCGTACGACCAGCGCGACCCGTACGACCAATACGGTGAACATAGGCTTCTGTATCGTATGGAATGTCGTAGTTTAGTACGTGACTAACGCGTTCAACATCTAAACCACGTGCAGCAACGTCTGTAGCAACGAGTATATCGATCTGGCCTTTTTTAAGCTTTTCGACAGTGCGCTCACGGACATTCTGCGAAATATCGCCGTTAAGCGCTGCAGCGCTATAACCGCGTGCTTGCAGTTTTTCTGCGAGCTCAACTGTGGTCGTTTTTGTGCGAACAAAAATGATCATTCCGTTAAATGCTTCAGCTTCTAAAAGACGAGTTGTCGCTTCAAGCTTACGTAAACCATTTACGGCCCAGTAGCGCTGACGAATAGTCTCGGCTGTCTGGGTTTTTACTTCAATTTTTACGAGTGCAGGATCGTTAAGGTACTTTTTAGCGACCTTAGCAATTTCACGCGGCATAGTGGCCGAGAACAACGAAATTTGGCGTGTGTCAGGCGTATGGCCTAATACCCACTCTACGTCATCGATAAAACCCATGCGTAGCATTTCGTCAGCTTCATCTAAAACAAGGTGTTTTAGATTGTCGAGCTTTAAGGTGCCTTTGCGCATGTGATCCATAACGCGGCCAGGTGTACCAACAATAACTTGTACGCCACGCTTTAACGCACGAATTTGTGTGTCGTAGCCTTGCCCGCCGTATACAGGCAATACATGAAAGCCCTTTAGGTGGTGCGCGTAGGTTTGAAACGCTTCAGCAACTTGAATCGCTAGCTCACGTGTAGGAGCCAGTACAAGAACCTGCGGGAGTTTTTCGTCTTTTGTCAGCTTTTGCAATATTGGAAGCGCAAACGCCGCTGTTTTTCCTGTTCCGGTTTGAGCCTGCCCGAGGATATCTCGGCCTTCTAAGATTAGCGGGATGCTCAGGGCTTGAATTGGTGAGGGGGTTTCATAGCCCACGTCACTAATAGCTTTGAGAAGTTCGGAGTTAAGTCCTAATTCTTCAAACGTCGGGAGGGTTTCTGTCATGTAGTGTGTATCCAAAGGTGGCGCGCGGGATTAGTGCACGAGGTTGAAGCAAGTAAAATACTATAAAAAAGGTCAATTCAGAGGGGGGCGAATTATACAGAAATTTTAGTCGGCTGTCTGTTTTTTGTTCGCTTTGAGGGGGACGAAAGGTGTAAATAATGGCTTAGACAGTAAATAAATGCAGCAAAGGTCTGGAATTAGGTTTTTTTGGCCCTCATAGAGGTAAAAGTAGAGCCAAAAGTAGGACCAAAAGCAGTGTCACATGTTGATTTAGTGGTGGTGCCCGCCAACGCCGTGCGCGTGGCCATGGGTAATCTCGTCGTCGGTGCCGTCACGCACATCAATAATCTCAATATCAAAACTTAGATCTTTGCCTGCGTAAGGGTGGTTTACGTCGATATCGACATTAAACTTTCCGGCTTTAACCACAATGACATCGCGTGGGCCGTGCTCAGTATTGAGTGAGACTTTCATGCCTGGGCGTAATTTGTTTTTCAGCTTCTTAAAGTCATTTAGGTGCTTTTGCGGTACGCGCATGGTGGCGTCATCACGGCGTAGCCCGTAAGCGTTTTCAGCTGTTAGGCTGACAGTAAAAACGTCGCCCTGTGATTTACCCTCAAAGGCTTTATCTAGGCCTTCGAGCAGATTCTTATAGCCTACAAGAAACAATACTGGGTCACCGCCACGGGTAGTTTCAAGCTCTTCCCCTCCAGTTTCACTTAAGCGGTAGTGAAAGTTAACGACACTGTTTTTGGCGATAGACATGATCGGATCTCATAATGGTTGTTAGTTGCGGGGGACTGTGGTTGGTCTCAGGGCGCGCATTGTCGCTGATCTAAGGGGAAATTGCACTTACATCATGTCAGGGGAGATTTAGCTTTAGTTTACATTCGGCTTAAATATGGGAGCTTTCTCTTATCGTTGGCGGCGGTGTTTTAGTGACAAATGGCACTTTGTAGAGCTTGCACGTTGTGACATCCTTTTGCGCTTAGTGTCTATGGTTTTTGTGTCTATGGGTTTTTGTGTCTATGGGTTTTAGTGTGCATTGGTTTTAGCGTTAATTGGTTAATAGAGCTCTAGTGCAGAGAAACTTAATAGCCATCTTTAAGGCTGAATGTCACATCAACGGTACTTCGAGCAGTGCTTCTATTCCGCACTTCAATAATGCTTCGCCGTCATGTCATTGTCCACTCCGATCTTTGTTCCAGTAGATGTGACGTTGGCCTTAAGTAAACCCCTGTATCTAGTGACGCAAATTGGTCCAGTTTTATTAGCCTCGCGACGAAGTATTTATGGGGGTGCGTCAATGCATAACGTTCCATTCGGCTGGGCGCTCGTACTTAAGCTATGAAGCTCAGTTTTAAAATAGGCTGATTTTTGAGACACTTTTCATATGAAGCTTTTCATACGACACTTTTCACGCAGTCTGTTATTTGTTATACAGCCTGATATTTGTTATACAGTCTGTCGTTTGCGTTTAATAATTATAATAGTTGGAGCTCTACTTAACCTTGATTAGATCATTGTTCAAATTTGTGTCTTTGCCATTACCATTACCATTACCGTTACTTAAAGCCCTTACCGTTACAGCCCTTGGATTGTGTGTCCACAGTCAGGCGATCCTGGCTGATGAAGGTCTTGATGACGTGGTAGGAGGCGAAGTGCGTGTCGAAAGTGTTTTGGTTCAGGGCGCGCGTTTACATGGTGCGCAAGCGGCGCTAACTCAGGTTATAAGTGAAGAGACCATTCGTCAGCAAAACAGTGCGAGCGTTAGCGATATTTTGCGCAATGCCGTGGGCATTAACCTTGTGCAAGCCGGTGGGCCGGGCGGCATTACAGAATTATTTATACGCGGTGCTGAATCCAACTTTTCTGTGGTCACGATTGATGGCATTCGTGTTAATGACACAACAAATAGTCGTGGTGGTGGTTTCGACTTGGCGTCGATCAACCCCGACACCATTGCACAAATCGACATTATGCGGGGGCCGCTGTCATCCAGTTTAGGCTCAGATGCCTTGGCCGGCGCCATTAATATTGTCACGCGTTCTCCAGATTCTTCTGAGACACTTCGGGTGAGGGTAGAGGAGGGCAGTGATGATTACCACCGTCGCTACCTTGGACTATCGCTTGGTGCAAAAAAAGGTTTGGCGGCGTCGTTGAATGTCGCTCAGCTAGATTCAGGTGAAGCGGTTGAGGGCTCACGTTCAGATTTAAACTCAATCGATGGGCAAATAGACTATCAAGCTGATAATGGCCTGCGCATAGATAGTAATTTTCGCTTTATAGAAAGACAAAGACAGTCCTACCCCAGCGCAGGTGGTGGGCCACGCCTTTCCATATTAAGTGATTTAGAGACAGCCGATGCAAACGAAAAAAGCGCCGCCATTCGTCTGCGCCACCGGCTTTCCAATAGTCTCGATCTTGATGTTCAGCTTTCGCATTTCACGCGTGACGAACATGTGAATACGCCGAGCGTTATCGCCATTCTTGCGGAGGCTAGTCGGCCTTCAAGCATCAGTGACTCGCAATTAAACCGCAATAACATCAATGCTTTTGTCCGCTATCAGGCTAGCGCCGCAATCGATATTGCCGCAGGTTTAGAAGTCGAAAGGGAGCGTGGCGAGAGTGACGGCGAATTGGATTTGGGTTTTGCCATTTTGCCAAGTGGTTTTGATTTGAGCCGAGATACGCAAGCGGCTTTTAGCGAATTGAACATTGCCTTGCCAGCCTCGATTGAATTATTTGCCAGTACGCGTTTTGATAGTATTAAAAATGCAGACAGTCAAAACTCTTCCAAATTGGCTCTAGCATGGCAGAGTAAAGAAGGCTCTAGTCGCGTAGGCGCAAATTGGGGCAGTGCCTTTAAGATGCCAAGCTTCTATGCCCTGGGCGATAGTCTTGTCGGAAACGATGCACTCAAACCCGAAACGAGCCAAACGGCCGAGCTGTATTTTAAGCAGATATCGTCAACGAAAATGTATGAGCTCAATCTATCCGGATTTTCTTCGGAGTTTAAAAACCTAATTGATTTTGATTTTGCTACATTCAAAATGCGTAATGTCGATAAAGTCAGTGTTACGGGAGTTGAACTTGAAACATTAGCACACTGGTCTGAGTATACGGAAAGCGGCTTTCATGTAAGTTATAGCGACTACGATGTTGAGGGTGGCGAAGAGCTGGATGGGCGTGCGGCCTGGAATGCAGGCATATATTCGCAGTGGCAAGTCCGTGATTTTTCGGCACGAATGCATATTTTGTATGTGGGTGAGCGATCTAGCCAGTCGGTTGTTACTGGCGCGCGATCACTTGATGCTTATCAGCGCCTTGATTTTGCCTTTAGTAAAGACTTAAATGAAATGTTAGAACTGAGCCTAAATATTGATAATGCACTCGATACATCCTACGAAGAAGAGATAGGTTTTCCTTCGGCTGGGCGAATGATTCGAATGGGATTATCAATGGCTTATTAATGTGCGGTGCTAGAGCGGTGTTAGTGCGGTGCTAGTGCGCAGTATTAGCTTACTGTATTCAGTGTGTAGTATTCGGTGTGTAGCATTCTGTGTGTAGTATGCAGTGTGTGTTATTAGTTGATAGGCGTCTTATCCTAGCGACTAAAAAGTGTTGTCTTAGTTAATATCTAATCTGGATTTGGAACGTATGTTGTATAAAAATATTCTCATTTCATTGCTAATCATTGTTGGCGTTTCGGCATGTTCAGAAAATACCAATGACGAAACCATGCCGAAAACTGACGCTCAGATCTTAGTCTTTTCAAAAACGGATGGCTATCGACATGACTCGATTGAGGCCGGAGTGGATGCACTTAAGGCCTTAGCCGCTGACATGGGATTAGCCATTCATGCAAGTGAGAACGGCGCGTTATTTAATGAGGATAATTTAAAGCAATACGCGGCTATTGTGTTCTTAAATACCACCGGTGATGTCCTTGATGCGAATCAGCAGCTGGCAATGGAGCACTTTATTCAGGCCGGTGGTGGTTTTGTGGGTATTCATGCCGCGGCTGATACGGAATCTAAACATAAGGGTTGGTATTGGTATCGTCGCTTAGTCGGCGGTATATTTAAAAGTCACCCGAGTGACCCTAGCAATGTTCAGCAGGCCAAAATTACAGTATTGGATTCTTCGCACCCATCAACGGCGGGCTTGGACGCGAGTTTTAGTTTTTATGACGAATGGTACGATTTTCAATATATGAATACGGCGCGTCACGACTTGCTTAGCGTAGACGAAAGTAGCTATGTCGGCGCCCAACATGGCGATTATCATCCTATTGCGTGGTACAACGATTTTGATGGCGGACGTTCGTTTTATACCAATTTAGGTCACAGCAAAGAAACCTACAGCAATCCTATATTTTTAGAGCATCTACGGGGTGGTTTAGTCTATGCCCTAGGTGATGGTAAGGCGAAAGATTATTCAAAAGTAGAGCCCAGTCAAAAGGCGTTTTCACGCGAAGTTCTTGCGAAAGGTTTTAATGAACCTATGAGCTTTGATTTTTTTGCTAATGGCGATGTACTTATCGGTGAACGTCGAGGGGAGATAAAGTTTTTCGACCATGAAACGCAAACCGTCATTCCTTTGGGTAACCCCGGTGTAGAGTTTATAAGCGAAACTGAGATGGGATTGCAGGGCATCGCGATTGATGAACAGGCCGACGCGGTCTGGATATACGCTAGCTATACTGCGCTTAAAGATTCGCAGTTAGTGATGAAACTTGCGCGCTTCCCGTGGCGCGATGGTGCTATTCATTTCGCACAAGAGCAGCTCATGCTGGATTACACGGTCGAAAGAAACTGCTGCCACATGGGCGGCGATATTGAAATAACGGATGCCGGGGAGCTGTTCTTTTCATCGGGCGATAATTCAAATCCGCATGATCAAGACGGTTATGGGCCTATTGATTTTCGCGAAAATAAACCAAAAAATGATGCCTTGCGCAGTGCCGGTAATACTCAAGATTTACGCGGTAAAGTCTTGCGTATTATTCCGCTAAAAGAAGGCGGTTATGGTATTCCCGAAGGAAATTTGTTTAGTAATGCCAGTGACGGTCGCCCAGAAATCTACGTAATGGGTGCACGAAACCCTTTTACGATTACCTTTGATAATAAAACCCAGTCTTTATTTTTTGGGGATGTCGGTCCAGATTCATCGAAATACAGCGATACAAAAGGCGCACGTGGATACGATGAGGTTAACCGGGTGACTGCGGCGGGTAATTTCGGTTGGCCTTTATTTGTTGGTAATAACGAAGCGTATATCGATTACGATTACATAGAAAAAGTATCGACCAAAATCCCTTTTGACCCCGATAAACCCGCTAATAAATCGCCTCGTAATACTGGCTTAAAAATATTGCCGCCGACGAACGCACCACTTTTATGGTACCCCTATGGTAGCAGTGATGAGTTTCCTGAACTAACTGAAGGCGGGCGTACGGCGTTGGTTGCTGACGTATATCGTGCCGACCGTTACCCGAAAGAAACACGCTACCCTGACTATTACGAAGGTAAGTTATTTATAAGCGATTTTGTTCGACGTTGGTTTAAGGTGGTCAGTTTTAACGATGATAATACTGTACTTAAAATCGAAGACATTACTGTGGATTCTGAACCTTCGTTAATTATTGATGCGCGTTTCGGTCCCGATGGCACCCTATATGTACTTGAATATGGCGGCTCCTGGTTTAAACATAATCCAGATTCAGCCTTAAGTAAAATAGCCTATAACCCGGCATTAAAAACCGAGCAGCCGAGTGCCGTAAAGGCCGAAGCATCTATAACGGACAACAGCGCAGCTGCAAGTCCTGCGGCACCTGCTGCGCCAGGTAAAGCCTTACTGAGTGCAAACGCATGTACCAGTTGCCATAAAATTGCCGGTACATCTGTTGGGCCTGCGTTTACCGAAGTGGCTAAACGCTATGGTGCGCAAGACGGCGCCCAAGCCTATATCGCTAAACGTATTGCCAGTGGCAGTTCTGGCCAATGGAGCTCGCATGCGGCGATGCCGCCATTTTCGTATTTGTCTGAAGAAGATCGTAACGCTATAGCGGCGTATATTTTGTCGCTGCAATAAAAATTACGTGTTCTAAAATAAGGGCTTCGTTAATAGGTGCTTTGTTTATAGGTGCTTCGTTAATAGGGGCTATGCATATTTTTGGCCAGTTCTTGTTATGTCCAATTCTCGTTATGGCTAGCTCTCGTTATGGCTAGCTCTGTAAATGTATAAATAGCTCTCCTAGTTTGTAGCTATGAGCTTAAGCCATAAAGAGCAGCGTTAGCTGGAGCTCATCCATAAATAAGGCTCTGCTGTCCAGAGGCTTAACGGCAATCTTTGCAGCACTAGATCTAGTTGCGCAAACCTGTGAATACTTGTATCAACCTAGTGAGAAGGTATTTACAGATGGGCGTTAGCTAATCGGTAGTGCGCGCACGTGATAGCGCAGCGGCCCATTCGGTAAAATACTATCGAAGGGGAAGCAGGTTATTAAATGCAATTCGTCACGAGCCGGGTCGATACTCCACGGCCCCTCGCGACTATCCTCTACATCCAGCGACTTAACACGGTAATGGCTCCATTGCCCGTCACGTTCTTGAAAGCTGATTTGATCACCGATTGCGACATGCTTGAGTGCACTAAAATGCGTGTCGCGATGGGCGCTAATAACTTTCGCCTGAATCTGTTCGCGTGAATTTGTGCCGTGAAGCAAGCCCGGCCCGAAGGCCATGGCCGAACCATGGGCCCCGTCGAGCACATACAGATCTTTATTGGCATTGTGAAAACGCAACACACCAACGGGCCAGGTATCGGCCCATGGCCAAGGCTGAATATTTACCTCAGCCCCAGTGTTAATTTCCGCTTGCTCAAGTGTTGTTGTCCAGCTTTGCGAAATAAGAACTTGCGCCAATTGTGCCTTGCCGTAAATCCAAAGGCTGTTTCCCCAAAGTACGCTCGTACTTGCCAGTAAAAAAACAAGACACAGCTTTCGCTTATAGCTCTTCATCACGCATTCTCCATATAAATATGGATAGAATGAAAACAAAACAGCCAAGCCAACCACTAATTTGAGCGGTCGTTGCCGTTTTAGGGTAATGAACCTTTGCCGCTTTGCTTCCCTTTGCACGCTGCTGTGGAATCGTATCGTTTAATAGTGCGTCACTTATATTACGCGATGGGCTTTTATCGACGGCAACAAAGCTGGTGTAAGCCGATAGTAATTGGTGCTCCAGCGCGACAGTAATGATTTTTTCTCGAGCCTCGTCCGCGTCCATTCCCGCTATTTTTTTGTCTTCAAGTGATTCAATTTTTGCTCGCGCCCAAATCCTAGATAAGCCCGTACTTTGGCTTTTGGGCTTGAAGTCTATGGTTTGCTTCCATGCTTTTCCGTCGGTATAGCCTTCAATGTGTATCTCACGTGGGCTGGTTGTAAATTGCGCCGTGACAAGCAGGGGCTCACCAAGATATAGATCACCAATGTTCTGTGGGTACTGTGCGCTTTCACTGCCCCAGTCGATTCGAATATGGTTTGCAACCGTGCTTTCTAATTTTAAGAAAAGGGCATCCATTTTTTCAGGAATTTCTTCAAGTTTAGCAATATGTGTATGCGTTCCACGGCCAAACTGGGCGGCCTTACGCATAAAGTAACTATTAGGTGCCGCGCCAATGCCCACGGTAAATAGGCGCTTGTCGCCCAAGTCTTGGTGAATATTGCTAAACAGTTGTGACTCGTTAGCGATGGCGCCATCGGTGATGAAAACAATTTGTTCTAATTGGCCGTTATCAAAACCGGTAAGCGAGGCTTTCAATGCCGACAACATTTCAGTACCGCCACGCGCCTTTAAGCCATCAACCCAAGTTTTTGCGTGTTCTATGTTTTTTCTGTTCGCGTCTTTTAAATGTGAAAATACACTGAAGTGCTTACTGTTAAATTCAATAATATTAAAACGGTCGCCCGGCTTTAATCGCGTCAAGGCAAGACGTAAACTCTTACGTGCCTGTTCGATAGACTCACCCGCCATGGAACCGGAAGTATCGATTACGTAAATAATGTCGCGGTTTGCACCTTGTTGGCTATAGCGTTCAGTATTCACATGTTGGGCTACTGCAGCAGAATTAGTAGCAGAAGTGTTAGTGGCGGAAGGCTTAGTGCCAGAAGCGCCAGTGCTAGCCGAATCTGTAACAGACATAGGCGGAATCAGCATTAGCATTGCATAATGTTGATCATTTTTTATTTCAGAAAATATCGCCGCTTGCGGTGCTTGCCCCATAACCGGGGACCAGCGTAAAACGAAATCACGATTCATTTTTTCCTGTTGCTTAACTAACGTAATCCAATGCTCGTCTTGGCGTTTGTCGATACTGATCGTATGGTAAGGCGATTGAATAGATGCCAATGGCAGGCCGCTATTGAGGTGAATATTTAATTCAAAATTATGACTAGCATTATGTGTGTCGCTTACGGGTGTTTGCACACTCATTCGGTCTGGCTTGGTGGCGGGCCTTGTATCTGGGTTGAAGTCTGGATTCACATCGTCATCGACTGACATATTTTGATTCTGTGAAAAACGTTGACGTATGTCGTTCGCCTGTAAAGGTTGGTAGCGGGGTGTGATAGTGGTAGGGATGCGCCACGAAAATACGCCCATGTCGTACTTCACTGGATGTTGATATTGAATGCGTATTTCAATCTCTTCACCTGGGGCAATGTTAGCGATACTCTGTTTAAATATGTTGGCGCGTTTTTGCTCTGTAAGTGCGGCTTTCTTGCCGGCTTTTAAAGCTTGTTGATATATTTTTGCGGCTTTTTCTTTCTCGTGAATTTCGCCAATGATTACCCGCTCGCCAATATGCATCTCCATGGCATGTACGGCGGCATCTTCCGGTAGCGGAAATACATATTCAGCCTGTTGCCACTGTGAACTGGTATTTTTGAATCGTTGGCTAAGCTCAATGTGCGCGAGCATGCCATTGATCTCTACTTGGGCTGAACTGTTTAGGTGCGTCGCGCTAAGGTGTTGGCCGCTGTCCGTTATGAAAACCAAATCAGCGCTTGCTTGGTTCTGCTTATCGACGTCGGTATGGGCATAGGCATCGCTATAAGCGTCAGTACGGGTATCAGTACGGGTATCAGTACGGGAATGAGTATCGGCATGGCCGCGTGCGCTCAGTACGATAACGATAAGCACTACGCTTAATGCTATCGCCCACCGCAAAGGGTGATGCTTGCTAGGTTTAGGGTAGTCGGGGTAGTCATCAATAATTAAGTGTTTTGGGGTGCGTCTTTTGCCAAAAGCCATGATCTTCTCCTGGAAGATTGTTTGGTGATGGCTTAATTACAACAGGGGGAAGGGGCAGCCCAATGATAACATCGGGCGTATTCGGTTTAGATTATGATGAATTGTGGCAGGGGCTTTAGCACGCTTGTGTTATCTAACGAGCGTAAGCCTGCTAAGTGTAAGCAGGCTCGTTCAGTAAAGCTCATTTCCTTAACTAATAAAGCCAAAGCTAGGGCAATTCACCGTCACAATCACAATTGATATTTTGGTTCATTTCGAGTGCGGGTGCATTAGTTTTGGGATGCCCAACAGCGCGCGCTGGAACACCAACAACCGTTGTGTGCGGCGCGACGGAATCGAGAACAACACTGCCTGCACCGACTTTGGCACCTTCGCCGACCTCTATGTTGCCCAGTATTTTCGTGCCTGCACTAATCATTGAGCCCCGTCGAATTTTGGGATGACGATCGCCGCCGGTTTTACCGGTTCCGCCGAGCGTAACACTCTGCATGATCGATACATCGTCTTCTATGACGCAGGTTTCCCCGATAACAATACCGGTCGCATGATCGAGCATAATGCCCTTGCCGATGGTAGCGGCTGGATGAATGTCGACGTTAAAAACCATCGATATGTGACTTTGCAGAAATAGTGCCATAGACCGACGGTTATTATTCCAAAGGCAATTGGCAACACGATAGGCTTGCAACGCTTGGAAACCCTTAAAATATAAAAAGGGTAGCGAGTACGCTTCGCATGCGGAATCACGTTGATAAATGGCTAGAATGTCGGCACGTGCGGCATTTCCGATGCCACAGCTTCTCTGCATAGAGTTTTCGATGATTTCTCGAATTTGCAGTGCCGATACAGCCGGACTCGCTAGCTTAGTCGCCAAGTGAAAACTCAGGGCGGCTTCCAATGTGTCGTGATTCAGAATGGTGGCATGCAGGAAGCTGGCAAGGGCCGGTTCCTGTTCGGCATCTAGGCGTGTTTCCTCAATGATGCGTTCCCATACCGGATCGTTGTTTTTCGATTTTGACGTAATCGCTTCAACAGACATAATTCATACTCGCGTGCGTAAGCCGCTATTATTAGGGTCTTGTCGTAATATTTCTAGTTTCTAGAGGAAAACTTTGTAAATTTCTTAAGAATTGCGAATTAACAGCAGGATTTGGGGCGTTTGCAGCCCTTGATACACCGTAATAGAGGTTAAAATGCCCCAACGATGGCGAGCACAGCAAAAGAACTAGTAAAAGAACTAGTAAAAGAACTAGTAAAAGAAATTAAGCGCTAAATGAAAACCCTATAAAAGGAGCACCCATGCCCAAAACGGACAAAATTGCCGCGAGCTTTTTTACGTATTTAAAATCCTTGCCCGAATCCTTTGAAGACTATCCCT
>JBLIMQ010000009.1:0-62546 GCA_047638775.1 Flavobacteriales bacterium | reverse complement strand
GACGTCTTTGGCCAGTTCTTCGGCCATGGCTTGCAGCTTTTTGTGATCCATTGTTTTACTCATTATATTACCTTTGGTTCAGGTTATAGATAATGAGCAGTTACACAATTAGTTTTACACCCTCACTCTCAACGCTTAAGCTGTTGCGACCGTTTTATCGGCTGGCACATAAGTTAAATTTTTTTCAATGAGTTTCGAATTTGAATCCACATTTCCGTATGATCGTCAAGAATCCGGGAGAGTACTTCAGTCGAATTCCATATTCGTGTTTAGAATAATTATCGAATGAACTAACTTGGGCTATACGATTTCTCGCATACTTAATCCTCTGGGTTTGCTTTGCTTGTTGTTCGCACTTTAAACTTACCAAACTGCAGAGGATTTTTTAACTGTTGTTTACATTATTTTCTTTGCATTCAATATATTAGGCCCTTATGGATGGGCACTATAATTAGTGCCCTAAGTTAATCACTGCCTAGCAGTAGTCGTTAGCTAAGTTTCGTTAGCTAAGTTTAGTTAACGCAGGGGCCAGCAAGTGTCCAGGTGTTGTCGCTACCAGGTTCTGAGTTGGTGTACCAGTTAGCTACATATAAGTTGCCTTCAAAAGACATCTCGTCACCGTCTTCGTTATGCGTGTTTGGTCCGCCATCCCAATCTGGAGTTGTCCAGTTAGGGTAAGCGTTTACTCCAGTGCAACCCGGCGGTGGAGGGCAGTCGCTACCACAGCACGGTGCGGTACACTCTTCACCATCAACCGCTTTAATTTCAAACCAGTTAAGATTCCAACCGCCGCTTTGGGCTACAAGCGCGATAGCGTTAGTGCCAGCTGGAATACTGATACGGTGTTCAATTGTCTGCCATGTTTGCCAGCCGTTAGTATTTGGCACGTTGATGCTGCCAAATGGTTTTCCGCCACCGGCTTTTTCGATTTGAATGGCGCTGCCACCTACCTTTGAAGCTACACGGTAAGAAACATCGTATTGGCCGCTAGTACTTGCTGGTAAATTTACGTTATACGTCATCCAGTCACCGGCGTCTGTCCAGCCTACATTCAAGCCGCCGCCAGAATCACTTGTATCTTGTGTTTGAATACCGTCCATTGCGCTAAAGCCTTCAGCTTCAACTTTTGAACCTGGAGGGCAATTAGTGGTGCATGGGCAATCAGATCCAGTACAAGGGCAATCTGCGCCTGTGCATGGGCAGTCGGAGCCGGTACAAGGTGGACCCATATCGATAGATATATGGTTTAAATTCCAACCACCGGATACCGCCGCCACACCTAAAGTTTGAGAGCCTGAGGGTAAGTTTACTGTATGGCTTACGTCTGTCCATGCTTGCCATCCGCCAGTATCAGGGATATTTACAAAGCCATAAGTGATATCGCCGCCGCCTTGCTCCAAGCGTATTTCGCCGCCACCAATGTCAGAAGCAACACGGTAGGTTACGGTAACTTCACCGGCCTGGGGCATGTCGACGTTATAAGTTAACCAGTCACCGCTATCAACAAAGCCAATGTTTTGTCCACCGCCAACATCCTGTGTTGTTTCAAGTTCGATACCTTTGGCTTGGCAGAATCCTTCGGCTTGAACGGTGCCTGAAACAACAAGAAGGTCACAGGGGCCTTCGATAACGTCGTCACCGCCACCACCTAAAATTTCTTTAATAAAGTGTGCAGATTCTTTGTAGGTGCCATCCGCCGAAAACATAGATGAATTTTCAGTTTTATTGTTATGTTCGCCGCCGACTTCTTTGTCATGATAAGCC
Source organism: Flavobacteriales bacterium (assembly GCA_047638775.1). Taxonomy (GTDB): domain Bacteria; phylum Pseudomonadota; class Gammaproteobacteria; order Pseudomonadales; family Cellvibrionaceae; genus Agaribacterium. The sequence continues at coordinate 60,782 of JBLIMQ010000009.1, read as the reverse complement.
CACATCGCACTACCTACACCATTGGCGCGTAGTAGATCCATCCAAGCCCAGGTTTCATTATGGTTGATTGGACCTGCACCGTCAGCGTCGGTCATGCCCCATTCGGTTGCAAATAATGCGATACCTTGGTTGAGTGCTGATTGCGCATTGCCTCGGACGCCGCTCGGTGTGTATTCGCGTAGAAGTGAATGGTATACGCCATATTGCTAACGTTGGCAGGGTTGCCTGCAGCTTGTTGTGGCTGTGAAGACCACTGAGGTGTACCCATGATAATTAGGTTGTCAGGATCGATACTACGAATGAAGTTGCCAACGTCTTCCGCGTAGGGCCTAAGGGTGTCATTCCAGCCAACAAAGTTATGACTGCCACAGCCGCTGTCCCATGGGCACGTAGGTTCGTTGTAGATTTCATAAATTACATTATCGAAACTACCCCATTTTTGAGCGACTACGCCAAAAAAGGCTTTTGCGTCTTCCCAACTGTGGTGGGCAATGTGACTGTGGTAATCAATAATTACATACATGTCATTATCAATAGCGGCTTGAACAACCGTGTCGAGTCGACTCATGTTGGCCGACCAATCGGTGCTTAAACTACCTTCTTTTCCGTGGCCAATGGCGGCACGAACAAGTTTGGCTCCAAATTCGTTTTTTATGCGGGCGACATTTTCGGCCGTGTAATACTTTTCGCTGCCCCAGTTGGTATTGCTCCAGAAAAGCGAAATTCCTTCCAGTGCTCGGCCATTTACTTGGCCGCCTACTAAGACTTTGTTGCCTTGTACGCTCAAAGGCTCCACAGCTTCGGCCATTTGGATTGAGCTTGTTAATAAGGCTGCGGTTGATAATGCGGTGGCCGCAAGAATGCGCCAGCGGTTCATTGATCTAGAAATGATAGAGGGTAGTTTCATTATTGTGCTCCACTATGGGTTGTTATCATTATTTTGCTAAACCATAGTAATTTGAGCCTTATTTCAGGTCGTTCAAGTTATTGTAATGTTTATCTTGGCTAGGTCCGAGTGGGCGTAGGGGAATGTCGGAGGTGTTCGGATTTTTTCGATCTGTAGCGATTGTGTCGGTAAATTCGTGTAAAAGTAGGCTCAACGTATACAAGTTCTTATATCGTGTTTAATTTTTGAGCGTTGTTAGTTTTATAAGGAATATTTAATATATTTAAATAAATTGAATATTCGTTATTGAAGATGCACCTAAACGGACTTTCTCGAGGTGCAAATTTATGTGCTTTTACGTCCTACCTCACTGTTTGACCTAAAGAACTTATGAAGCTAATGCTTAACGTTATTACGCAGGTTGTGTGAATAAAGGTTGCGTGAACAAGTGTTATGCGAATAAAAAGGTTGCGCGAATAAGGCTTGCACGAAAAGAGATTAGTATGAAAGAGAGGTAGTACGACGAAGGGGGCCTGGGTAATTGACTTACTTTGCCAACATCGACGCACAATTTTTTTGAACTGAATTTATTGTTTTTTGCCGGTTAAACCCAAAGGATTATGCATCCTTGTGATACGAAATTGTTCGTAAGGGCGTTAGTTTACGAATAACGTGCTGAATTGCTCCTAAAATACGCCTAAAAGTAGAGAAGTCCGAGTGGGTCATGTAAAATGCGCGGCCGTATGCTTGTGTCTATCCTCAAAGCTGCGCCCTAAATACATTAATTATGTGAGTCTGTAATGGAAATTAGCCCTCTCGTTAATCGCTTGAAAGAATTGCAAGAGCGAACTGATTCACTTCGGGGGTATCTTTGACTACGCTGAAAAGAAAGAGCGGTTAGTTGAAGTACAGCATGAGTTAGGAGAACCTGACGTTTGGAATGACCCGGAGCGAGCACAAGCCCTAGGCCGAGAGCGTTCGTCTTTAGAGGCTGTTGTACTTACGGTAGAAAATTTGGATGTTGGCGTCGCTGATTGCAACGACTTGATTGAAATGAGCGTTGAAGACAATGATGAAGATGGCATTAACGAAGTCATTGCAGATGTTGAAAAACTTGACGCCGAATTAGCAAAACTCGAGTTTCGTCGTATGTTTTCAGGCGAAATGGACGCGAATAACGCCTTCTTAGAAATTCAGTCAGGTTCAGGCGGAACTGAGGCGCAAGATTGGGCAGAAATGATGCTGCGTATGTTCCTGCGTTGGGGCGAAGACAAAGGTTTTAAAACCACACTTGAAGAGGCGTCCTCTGGGGATGTTGCGGGAATCAAAAGTGCTACTATTCGCTATGAAGGTGAGTACGCTTTTGGTTGGTTGCGAACAGAAACTGGAGTCCATCGCTTAGTGCGTAAATCACCTTTCGATTCAGGCAGTCGTCGACACACCTCATTTGCGTCAGTATTTGTGTCCCCTGAAATTGCCGATGACATTGAAATTGATATTAACCCTGCTGACTTGCGTGTAGATACTTACCGCGCAAGTGGGGCGGGTGGCCAGCATGTTAACAAGACAGATTCAGCTGTACGGATTACGCACGAACCGTCGGGTGTTGTGGCGCAGTGCCAAAGTGAGCGCTCACAACATGCCAACCGCGATAAGGCCATGAAAATGCTACGCGCCCGTATGTATGAGCAAGAGATGCTTAAGCGTAATGCCGAGAAGCAAGCCTTAGAAGATAGTAAATCTGATATTGGCTGGGGGAGTCAGATTCGCTCCTACGTATTAGATGACCAGCGGATTAAAGATTTACGCACAAATGTGCAAACGAGTAATTGCCAGTCTGTACTCGACGGTAAGCTCGACCTTTTCATTGAAGCTAGCTTAAAAGCTGGTCTTTAAACTTAACTAAATTTTTGGATACGCCCGCATGAGCGAAAAAACACCTCCCCAAGCCGAAGACGAAAACAAGCTGGTTGCTGAGCGACGCAATAAGTTAAATGTTATTCGCGAAAAAGCAGCGGCAGAAAACAAAAGCGCCTTCCCTAATGACTTTCGCCCTGAGCACTGCGCGGATGAATTACAAAAAGCCTATGGTGAAATGACCAAGCCTGATCTGGAAGAGGCGGGTAATATTGTTAGCGTTGCCGGGCGAGTTATTCGGAACCGTGGTGCCTTTATGGTGTTGCAAGATGGCAGTGGCTCTATTCAGCTTTATGTGACTAAAGAAGCGCGTCCATTCGCTAAGACGATCGATTTAGGCGATATCGTTGGCGTTAAAGGTGAGCTACATAAGTCAGGTAAAGGCGACTTGTACGTGAGCTTAGATAATTACGTTATGCTCACAAAAGGCTTGCGTCCGTTGCCTGATAAGCATCACGGCTTGGCGGATCAAGAGATGCGCTACCGTCAACGTTATGTTGATTTAATTGTCAATCCTAGTGTGCGCGATACCTTTGTGCTACGAACAAAAATCGTACAATATATTCGTGATTATCTTAATAGTCGCAACTTCTTGGAAGTAGAGACGCCGATGTTGCAAAGCATTCCTGGCGGTGCAACCGCGCGACCATTTAATACACATCACAATGCTTTAGATATCGATATGTATCTACGTATTGCTCCCGAGCTGTATTTGAAGCGTCTGGTCGTTGGCGGTTTTGAGCGCGTATACGAAATTAATCGCAACTTCCGTAACGAGGGTTTGTCTACGCGTCATAACCCTGAGTTCACGATGTTGGAGTTCTATCAAGCGTATTCGGATTACCATGACCTTATGGATCTTACGGAAGATATGCTGCGCAATTTGGCGCAGGATGTTCTGGGTAGCCCAATTGTTAAGAATACCTTGCCTGCCAAAGGTGATGATGAGCCGGAAGTCATTGAGTTCGATTTCTCTAAGCCATTCCAGCGTCTAAGTGTTTTTGATTCTATCTTGCAATACAATCCAGACTTAAGTGCAGGTGATATTGATAACTACGATAGCGCTAAAGCCTGTGCAGAAAAACTTGGAGTACCGGTTAAGGCTATATGGGGTTTAGGTAAGCTGCAAATTGAAATATTTGATAAAACTGTAGAGCACCGTTTAGTGCAACCAACGTTTATTACTCAGTACCCAACGGAAGTATCTCCTTTGGCTCGTCGCAATGATAATGATCCGTTTGTAACCGATCGTTTTGAGTTTTTTGTCGCGGGTCGTGAATTGGCCAATGGGTTTTCGGAGCTTAACGATGCCGAAGACCAGGCTGAACGCTTCCAGAAACAAGTTGCGGAAAAAGATGCGGGCGACGATGAAGCGATGCACTTTGATGCCGATTATATTCGTGCGCTTGAGTATGGCTTACCGCCCACCGCAGGAGAGGGGATTGGTATAGATCGTTTAGTGATGCTACTCACGGATTCGCCCTCTATTCGTGACGTTTTACTTTTCCCCGCAATGCGCCCAGAGTAGGCTCATGAGTGCTGAAGTATCGGTTAAGTTGTCTCCTAGTTGGATGAATGTTATTGGGGATGAGCTTGATAGGCCCTATATGCTTGAGTTGCAGCAGTTTCTTCAGCTCGAGAAATCGCAGGATAAAACTATTTATCCTGCGGAAGATCTTATCTTCAATGCGCTAAACACCACATCCATAGACGATGTGAAGGTTGTGATATTAGGGCAGGACCCTTATCACGGTCCGGGTCAAGCGCACGGATTATGTTTCTCGGTTTTACCGGGGGTGCGTGTTCCTCCGTCTTTGCGCAATATTTTTAAAGAACTTAATTCATCCCTAGGTTTCGGTATACCTGAGCACGGTTGTTTACAGTCGTGGGCAGAGCAGGGGGTATTGTTATTAAATGCGACGCTTACAGTCGAGCACGGTTTAGCTGGGTCTCACCAGAAAAAAGGTTGGGAAGCGTTTACGGATGCTGTAATTCAAGCCTTAAATAGCGAGTGTAATAATCTCGTGTTTTTGCTGTGGGGAAATTATGCTCAGCGTAAAGGGAGTATTATTGATGGCGATCGTCATAAGGTATTACGCTCTGCGCATCCTTCGCCGCTCTCGGCTCACCGAGGTTTTATGGGCTGCGGTCATTTCCAAAAAGCCAATGAGTATCTCGAGGCTCAGAGCTTAGCTCCGATCGATTGGTCACTACCAGAAGCGTAGCAACTAGTTCGGTTAGCTTAGATATTTACGTTAAGTGCTTTGTCCTTAATGTAGTTGTTAATGTTAATGTTGCTGTTAAGTTTCCGCTATATAATCATTTTTTGGTCGTTAAAGAGGGCAAAGCCCTCTTGTTTAATTGGCTCAAAACTGCGTCTTATCAGACTTTCTGAAGTTACTTAATAGTTTTTGTTAACTTCATAATAGTGTCGGTTTAAGTAAATAAGGCCATTGCCGCTTCCATTTCTGCGCTCAAATCCTCGGCTTCAGCGGATTCAATCTCCGGTTCTAAGCCAAGGCGGGCAAACGCCTTGACACTATGAAGGTTGAGCGTCTCAAAACGGGGAGTGTTGGCGAAACTTTGCAGCATTGCTACGGTAACAATATCGGTGTAATCAACCTGAGGTTTGACCTCGCTAAAGTCTAAATGGTCCAAAGGGATGTTTTGTAGTTCTGATGGGAACTCCCACGCCGTTAAAATCTTCACTCCGATCTTTGGATGCACGGCATTTATAACGTTCTCTAGTGAAATGCTGTCCTTCATGAGTGAAGGATGATCTTCGGCATACGAGAGAATAGGAAGAATGCCAATCTGAAATACCAAGCCGGCTAATGCGGCTTGGTCAGGTCGTAACTTCGTGTAATGTTTACACAGTACATGGCAGATTCCTGCAATTTCACTTGAACTAGCCCAAACCTCGCGCATGCGTTTGTCGATCACATCGGACGTCGCTTGAAACATTTGCTCCATCGCAAGACCGGTAGCCAAGTTACTGGTCTGTTGCATGCCGAGCCGCGATAGCGCCATATTTAAGCCTTCGATTTCACGCGGTGCTCTAAATAAAGGACTGTTGGCTACCTTGATAATTCGAGCTGTTAATGCAGCATCATGGCTAATGACTTTGGCTAGATCGCCAATACAGGCATTCTCGTCGCCAGAAATTTCACGAACTTTTAATGCCATTTCTGGCATGGTGGGTAATACGAGTTCGTCTTTGTCGATTGCAGCGATAATTTCAGATGCGACTTTGTCGGCCAATGGATTCATTTAGTGGGTCCCAGCTAATGGTGTGCTTACTAAATGAAGTCTCGCCTAAACCAGAACCTAAAACCTGGGCTTAAAAGAACGGTCATAAACTAGGCTTACGCGTGACTTCTACTCACTTAGGTATAGCATAGGGTAGGGTTGGCCATTCGACTTTTTGTGCGGTATTTTCAATAAAACAGTTTTCCTCGCTTAGTATTTTTTGATTATCGACAAGCGCTAAAAACTCGACGCTACCGTCGTCATTTAATTCCCCAGATATAATGAAGCCAATACTTTTATTGTTTTGTGTGATTTTTATACGATCCTTGGGGGTGCTCTCAAAATAGGCGTTAGTTTCGTTGTTTTGTGACCGACAAACACCGTAGTGCGTACGCTTTTTACTCTGGCCCCTGTAGTGCAGTCGCGCGATGATTTCTTGCCCGGTATAGCAACCTTTTTTAAAGCTCACAGCTTGTATTAAGTCGTAATTAAGCTCCTGGGGTAAAAAAACTTCACTCTGGTTTAAATCTATTTCATGAATGCCCGAGCGGATTATGGCAAGTTTCCAGCAGGCTTCGGGAAGTAAGTTGTAGGCGCTAAAGCTACTAAATATGTCGTCGCTCTCACCACTTTCGTCACTTTCATCAGTAGTAATCCAGTATTCAAATAGTTTTTCACTGATAGGTATATGTGCAAATACTCTGGCCTGAGAGAAGTATTTTTGACTGTTGTTTTCTGCGCTGACACCAATGCATTCAAGCGAGGTGAATTCTGTTATTTCTATTTTGGAAAAAACGGCGTATTTCTTAAGTGCAGCTAAGGCCGTTAGGAGTATTGATTGATTGACTCGCAATACAAAACAATCTTGATTGGCGCGATAGGCGAGAAATGTCGTGATCATGCGCCCTTTTGGATTGCACTGAGCCCCGCGAGAAAAGTCACCGACGCTTAATTTGGAAAAGTCGCAGCTGCATTGACCTTGCAGGAATTTTTCTGCGTCTGGGCCGACTATTCGAATAAACGCGGCCGAACGAATGGGGATTATGCTTCCCTCTGTTTCGTTGGCGGGCTTTGCTTGAATGTGTTTTTCCCAATCTATAGGCATTGCGTCTAACTCAATAATATTTATGAAGGATTTTTGCCACTGTGCTGTGTGCACTTAGCGCATTATAATGGGATACTACATTGAAAGTATCGACATCAATAAAAAGGTTTACATGGAAATTAATCGCTTACGTTGGGCTAGCCGTCGAGGCATGCTTGAGCTAGACCTAGTTTTACAGCCGTTTTTGGATAATGTTTACCCAGGATTGGATGAGCAAGATCAAGAACGTTTTCATATATTACTTGATGGCGAGGACCAAGATTTGTTTCGTTGGTTTCTAGGCAAGGAGAGCCCAGATGATCCAGAGCTGCGTAAAATTGTTGACATTATTATCGAAAACACGGGTTTGCGAACCTAAACACTCGAGGCCTTTTCTATTACCAATGGCGTGGCCAAAGCTTTTATATTCAGCCATCTTATTAGCTTATACCGCTTGCCTTATACTGATCGTCATTGCCGATGTATGGTTTTACGCTAAGCTTTTGGCTACATTGGTTTTGCTGTTTGGCGCATGCAATGTATATCGGCAGTATCTGTTTCAGTCAAGTGTTCACTCTATTGGTTATGATGGAGATGGTTTTTTTCTAGTCAATATCAGCGACGAAAAAATGGATATTCAATTAAATTCACATGGTTCATTGGCAAGCTGGTTTTTAGTGGTGCTTGCGATTGATATTACGGCTGTGAATAATGGCGTAAGTATAGGTGTCCGCCGCCGTTACTTAGTGTTGCCTAACGGCGTAATGGCTGTGGCGGATTATAAAAAGCTCTGCAGAAGCTTAATTTAAGCGTGATTTGTTGCGTGTTCAACCTGGGTCTTCAATACTCAAAACACTCAAAACTAGCCTATTCTTGTCGAATTATTCGACTGATAGCCGCGAAGTTCTCAGGAACTAAAATTGTGTCCTCTGCGAGTTCAGAGGTCTCGGGGTAATCGAGCGCGTAATGTAGGCCCCTGCTTTCTTTTCGCTGCATAGCTGAGCGAATAATGAGCTCTGCAACCGAGGAAAGATTCCTTAGTTCAATCAAGTCATTACTTACTTTGTAATTTGAGTAGTACTCGTGGATTTCCTTTTGTAGTAATCGAATCCGGTGAGTTGCGCGCTCCAAACGCTTTCTTGTCCGCACAATACCGACGTAATCCCACATAAATCGACGTAACTCATCCCAGTTATGGGAGATGATAACGTCTTCGTCTGAGTTGGTGACTCGTGATTCATCCCACGCTGGAGGGGTTTTAGGTTCGTTGATGTCGTGTATTTGAGCTTGAATATCTTCTGCAGCTGATTGCGCATAAACTAAACATTCGAGCAACGAGTTGCTTGCCATACGATTGGCGCCATGCAGGCCCGTAAACGATGTTTCGCCAATGGCGTAGAGTTTGTCTAGGTCTGTACGGCCTTGATGATTAACCATAACCCCGCCGCAGGTGTAATGTGCCGCTGGAACTACTGGGATTGCTTCGTTACAGATATCAATCCCAAATTTTTCGCATTGTTTCTTTACCGTAGGGAAATGCTGAGCAATAAACGCATCACTTTTATGTGATATATCGAGGTAGACGCAGTCACTTCCGAGACGTTTCATTTCATGGTCAATCGCGCGTGCAACGACATCCCTGGGAGCAAGCTCTTCGGATGGGTGAAAGCGCTTCATAAAGCGCGTGCCGTCCGGTAGTTTTAAATGAGCACCTTCGCCACGTAATGCTTCAGTGAGCAGAAAAGATTTTGCCTTGGAGTGATAAAGGCATGTTGGGTGGAACTGGTTAAACTCAAGGTTTGCAACTCTGCAGCCTGAGCGCCACGCCATTGCAATACCATCTCCGCTAGCGCCGTCGGGGTTACTCGTATATAGATAGACCTTGCTTGCACCGCCTGTGGCGAGCACGACAACTTTAGAGGTGAATGTTTCGACAGAATCTTTGTTTCGGTCGTAAACGTAGGCGCCAACACTGCGATATCGGCCTGTACTAGCGTCAGCTTCTCGAATAATGTCCAATGCAATATGGTTTTCGAAAATATGTAAGTTGTCGGCGTTGCGAGCAGATTCTGCTAGTGTTGTGTGAACGGCCTTGCCGGTTGCGTCAGCACTGTGAATAATTCGTCGACGGCTGTGTCCACCTTCTTGTGTTAGGTGGTAGTCGCTGGCATCCTCAGTTTTTGTGAAATGAACGCCTAAATCTATTAGCCATTGAATGGCTTTGGTGCTTCTTTTGACGGTGAACTCAACGGTATCTTTATGGCAAAGTCCTGCGCCGGCTTTTAGGGTGTCTTCAACGTGTGAGGCGACGGAATCGTTTTCGTCTAATACGGCAGCGATTCCTCCTTGAGCATACCAGGTAGAGCCTTCACGGAGCTGGCCTTTACTTAATATGGCAACACGGTTGTTTTTTGACAGGCTTAAGGCGAGCGTTAAACCTGCAGCACCACTGCCTATTACAAGAACGTCATAGTGCTTATCAGAATTTTGGGTAGATTTAGGCAAAACAGTATTTCTCAATGCTTTTAAGTAAGACGTAATATGAGTTAATAATTGATCAATAACGCGCTAAGTATACAGTTAATTCTATAAAAGCCGTATTTAAAGCCATTACTAACGCTTCGAGCTTGGAACTTTCGTGAAATTAGATGATCATATTTGCAATACAGGCTCGCGTGCGCGGGTTTGTCGTGCGTCAGGCTACGGTAGAATAACGGCGGAGCTGTAGCGAATAAACTCGGGGAGTAGTAAATGACAGCGAAAGCTGCCGAATTGTCGGATATACAATTGGTTGAGCGTGTACAGCAGGGCGATAAGCGTGCGTTCGACTTTCTTGTTATTAAGTATCAACACAAAGTGCTCTCTATTGTAGGGCGCTTTGTGCAAGATCACAGCGAAGCAAATGACGTTGCGCAGGAGGCTTTTATTAAAGCCTACCGTGCTATCGCTAACTTCCGTGGTGATAGTGCTTTTTATACTTGGATTTATAGAATTGCAGTAAATACAGCGAAAAACTACTTGGTGTCTAGGGGGCGGCGTCCTCCTGCCAGTGATGTCGATGCGACTGAAGCTGATATGTATAGCGGTAGCGAGGCTCTGCAAGATTGTGGTAGCCCTGAACAGGAGCTTGCGCGCGATCAGCTGGAGGCTACGGTTCATGCGGCGATACGAAGTTTGCCTGAGGATCTACGCACGGCCGTAACCTTAAGGGAGCTGGAAGGGCTTAGCTATGAGGACATTGCTGCTGTAATGGATTGTCCTGTCGGCACTGTAAGGTCGCGAATTTTTCGGGCCCGTGAGGCTATCGAAACCGCTATTTCTGCCATGTGATAGGCATTTGTTTGGTGTTTTACAAAGTTTTACTTGAGTTGAAAGAAAATCAAAAAAGTTTGGAACCAAGCTGTAAAGCTGTAGTCATAGTATTGTAAGGCGATTAACTCTCCTCTGATGGTTTCTTTCTTTGCATGTATATGTGAATGCCGATTTACAAATACCCTTTTTTGATAAGCCAGGGATGGCGAAAGTATAAAGCGTTTAAGCCTCGTAGCGTGCTAAGGGGTTTGAACTCACAATATAAATGCGGTTATAGTATTAAGGCTGATTCAATTCGCCGATATTACAACGTGTTTTAGGTTGAAAAATTAATAGGTCTGCTTTTATGCCAACTAAGCTCGATGATGCAATCAAACAATCGCTAAGTGCGATGCTCGATAATGAACATAGCGAAATGGACCTACGTCGCGTATTGAAGCGTGCGGAGCAAGATGATGCTGTTTTAGAGCAATGGGCAAATTTGCATGAGTCACGCAGTGCGCTGCAAAAAGAATCCGGGCCAACGTGTAGTGCTAATTTCGTTTCAAATATTCAAGCGGCTATCGAAAAAGAAACCGATATTACCATCGCGGCTAACGATAGTTCGTTTTCTAAGCAGTTAAGAACTTTTAGTAGTAAATTTGCGGTTGCGGCGAGCATTACTTTTGCGGTCTTAATTGGTGTAAACCAATTGGGCGTGCAACAGCCAAGTGATGGAGCCTTAGAATTCGCCGATGCTAATGCGGCTAAATTTGAACCTATGGCTGTTGTCCCGCCGGGTTTCGAAGCTCCAGCCTTGTCTCTTCGTGCCGTGAGTTCAGCGCCGGCAGGGTATGCTAGTGGTTTTGATACGTCTTATAGAACGCCTGTTGCTATCGAAGTTTCGCCCAGTAAAGATATGACTCCTGAAGTAAGGGCTCAATTAAATCGTCTTATGTTTAAACATGCTGAAAGTGTGTCAGCCACTGGCGGGTTAAGTGTCCTCCCTTTAATGCGAGTATCTTCTCTAGAGAGTGATACGATACAATCAGGCACACCCGAGACTCAAGCGCCAGAAACTGTAGAGCCAGAAGCTGTCGAAAAAGGCTCTGAAGCTCAATAGTCTAAATAAACTTATTGCTGCAACTGCTATAGTCGTCACAACAGTATCTATAGCCGTAACCATACTGGTAAGTACGATAGTAACCACCGCAGCAATGCTGTATTTTATTGGATGAATTTACTGCATGCGCAGACTCTTTTTTTTGCTCTCTATTGCTCTTTTAAGCCCATGCTGGGCGCAAAGCGAGGGAGCACCTCCCGCAGGTTCGGCACTACTTAACCGCATGGTTTCCGCGCTACGAATACACAACTATTCGGGTGACTTTAGTTTTGAATACGATGGTCGCTTGGAGTCATTCAGTATCGAGCATTTCGCGGATGACTCTCGTGAATTCGAACGTTTATTTCGTCTTACTGGAAATAGGCAGGAATTTGTTCGTCAAGGGAGCGCGCCGCGTTGCGGCACTATCGGTGGGCACCTTTTAGCCGGCAGTCATTTGAACCTTGGCAGTGGCGATAATTTGGGCTTGGATCAACAATATGATATTACTTTGGTGGGGCAGGACCGCATTGCAGGGAAGGTAGTCTTGGTTGTTAATCTAGTGCCGAAAGATTCGCATCGTTATGGAATGAGCTTCTTTATAGATGCTGAAAATTACCTGCCTTTGAGTTATGTTGTTTTTGATGCACAAAAGAAGCAGGCTATTGAGCGCTTGCAATTTGTCTCGATTAAAACAAACCTAGAAAAAGAATCTTTTGAACCTGCTCAGTCAGGCTCAGCTATAGCGCTAGATTCTCAGCTTTGCATAGGTAGTGTGTTTTCTCCAAATGGGCATTCTCCATGGAAGCCAGCATGGTTGCCACCTGGCTTTGTTCTTTCGCATTTTGCGGAGTCTAAGCAAGATGGTTATATGGAAACTTATACCGATGGTCTGTTTTCGTTTTCAATATTTGTCAAAGAAACTGACGTGGTTGTGAGTGACAATGGTCGTATAGAGCAGGGTGCTACAAGTCGAGGCGCTTTGCTTACCTTGATTAGCCAGGTGCCGCTCCAGAAAAGCACCCGTGTAAGTGAGGGCGTGAGTGTGAGTGTTGTTGGTGAAATTCCCTTCGGTACGGCACAAAAACTGACGCGCTCGATCAGTCGTGTACCAAGCCCGACGATTAGTCCCTAGGAGGCCCAGTGTTACGAGAGACAGGCTGGGTAGTCAGTATTGAGGCTGACGGTTTGTGGGTGGAAACCGAAAAGAAATCAACATGTGCGCAATGCTCTGCGAAGTTTGGCTGTGGCCAGCGGTTGTTGTCGGAACGCGGTGGTCGTGGATTGACGCGCGTTAAAGCGTTTTTTTCTTCTGATCAGAAAAACCTTAGTCATTGGTTTGCTGGCGATATGATTGAAATTGGTATCGATGAGCGTGCATTCCTATTGGGGAGTTTAGTGGCTTACACGATCCCTTTGTTGTGTATGGTCGGTTTTTTGGTGTGCTCAGCCAAGTTGGGCTCTAATGAGCTAATGCATATTGTCGCAGCGATATCGGGTTTGTTTTTCGGGGGTTTAATTTCTCGTGTACATGCACGTAGGAATCGTTCCAACCATTATTACAATGCTCAAGTCTTATCAGAATCGAAAATTGTTGAGATTCCTGCAGTCGGGATTAATGTAGCTGAGATTCCTGTAGTGGAAGTATCTTCTGTAAAATAAGCATTTATATCCCCTTCCGTCAGCTTGCTTGGCGCGACACGCTCTAATACTGTAGACTTCCGACTTTTATTGACTTCGCGGTAAGTTCTTTCTTGGTTACCGCGTGCTTAGTGTCGACCGTAGTGGTTTATATCACTGGGTTAGATGGATCAAGTGCCTGTTAAAATACAAGCACATAGCTCTAGAGTCATTCATTTTTTCATTCGAGGCGTAAGTTACTAGCAGTGTCTGATCTTAGTCATATCCGCAATTTCTCCATCATCGCCCACATCGATCACGGTAAGTCGACGCTTGCCGATCGTTTCATTCAGAATTGTGGCGGTTTATCCGAGCGTGAAATGGGCGCCCAAGTTCTTGATTCTATGGATATTGAGCGCGAGCGCGGTATCACCATTAAGGCTCAGAGTGTCACGTTAGACTACACTGCACTCGATGGGAAAACGTATCAGCTCAATTTCATTGATACTCCTGGACACGTTGATTTCTCCTATGAGGTCTCTCGATCGCTTTCTGCGTGTGAAGGCGCGTTGTTGGTAGTTGATGCTGCACAGGGTGTGGAGGCGCAATCTGTTGCGAATTGCTATACCGCTATCGAGCAAGAACTAGAAGTTATCCCAGTTTTGAATAAAATCGACTTGCCTCAGGCTGAGCCTGATCGAGTAGCGACAGAAATTGAAGAGATTATTGGAATAGATGCGCTTGACGCTGTGTGCTGCAGTGCGAAATCTGGCATCGGTATTACTGAAGTATTAGAGCGCTTAGTGCTGCAAGTTCCTGCTCCCGAAGGAGATTACGACGCGCCGTTACAGGCATTAATTATCGACAGTTGGTTTGATAATTACCTGGGCGTAGTGTCTTTGGTTCGCGTAAAGCAGGGCGTATTGAAAAGTGGTGACAAAATTGTATCTAAGACTATCGGTAAGGCGAATGGCGTTGATATTGTTGGTATTTTTACACCAAAACGCACTGATACCGGAATATTAAGAGCTGGTGAAGTAGGATTTGTCGTTGCTGGAATCAAAGATATTCATGGTGCTCCCGTTGGGGATACTATTGTACATGCCGCAAATCAAAAAGAAGTTGATGCTTTACCAGGGTTTAAAAAAGTTAAGCCACAGGTCTATGCAGGCATGTTTCCTATTGATTCTGATGATTATGAATCATTTCGCGATGCACTACAGAAGCTCACATTAAATGATGCGTCACTTTTCTACGAGCCCGAAAGCTCTGACGCGCTGGGCTTTGGTTTCCGTTGTGGCTTCCTTGGTATGCTACACATGGAGATCATTCAAGAACGGCTAGAGCGAGAATATGATCTCGATCTCATCTCTACAGCGCCAACGGTCATTTTTGAGGTTTTGACGACCGACGGTAAAACACAATATGTTGATAACCCTTCTAAGTTGCCTGATATCGGCTTGATAGAAGAGATGCGTGAGCCAATTGCCGAAGTAAATACCTTGGTGCCGCAAGAATACCTAGGTTCAGTTATTAAGTTGTGCATCGATCGACGGGGTGTTCAAAAAGACATTCAGTACATCGGTGGACAAGTTTCTGTGCGTTATGACCTACCAATGAATGAGGTGGTTATGGATTTCTTTGATCGCCTTAAATCAGTGAGTCGTGGTTTTGCATCGCTCGATTATAGTTTTGTTCGATTTCAAGCGGCTAACCTTGTTCGCCTAGATATCTTAATCAATTCAGAGCGTGTCGATGCTTTAGCGGTTATTGTTCACCGCGATACTTCACATCAGAAAGGTCGCTCGATTGTCGAGAAAATGAAAGAGCTTATTTCACGTCAGATGTTCGATGTGGCTATTCAAGCCGCTATTGGTGGGCAAATTGTTGCCAGGGCGACGGTTAAAGCACTGCGAAAGAATGTGACTGCTAAATGCTATGGTGGTGATATAAGTCGCAAGAAAAAGCTACTCGAAAAACAAAAAGCCGGTAAAAAACGGATGAAGCAAGTCGGGAGCGTAGAGATACCTCAAGATGCGTTCTTGGCTGTATTGCGGTCAGACAACTAGTTTGAGAGTTTGCTTAAACCCTATTGATATAATTTAAGGATTTTTTGTGGATTTCGATTTACCTTTGATATTGTTCATTGTTGTGGCTGCTACGGGATTTTTCTCGCTGTCGGATTTCATTTTATTTCGTCCAGCGCGGATGAAAAACATTGCTGCTGCTGAAGCTCAATTTGAGTCGGTGCCTGAAGAGGATCGACATTCCGATGTGGGATATTTAAGTGCTATTGCTGCTGCAAGTAAAGAACCCGCGGTGATTGAGTTTTCTAAATCTTTTTTCCCAGTTTTGTTCTTAGTGTTTTTCTTGCGTTCCTTCCTCTTTGAACCTTTTCAAATCCCCTCGCGCTCCATGGTACCTACCTTAGAGGTGGGTGACTTTATTGTTGTCAATAAATATGCTTACGGTTTGAGGCTACCCATCGATGGAACTAAGCTTATCGGTGTTAATGACCCTAAGCGGGGCGATGTCATGGTTTTTTTCCCGCCTCACGATGAGCGTTATTTTATTAAGCGCGTCATAGGTTTGCCGGGTGATAGAATTCAATACACTAACCATCAGTTATATATAAACGGCGAGGCTATTTCAGCAAAACTGATAGACAATGGCGAGACAGATTTGGCCGATGGTTGTGTCAACCTGGGTGGTAAAAATCAGCTTTGGGAAGAAACCATCGGTGATGCCAGTTATATCACACGTAAATGTTCAGTGCCTGGCGAACTTAGCCGAAACGGTATATGGGATGTTCCTCAGGGGCACTATTTTATGATGGGTGATAATCGTGATAATAGCCACGATAGCCGTGCTTGGCTCTATGTCCCAGAAAAAAACGTGGTGGGAAAAGCCGTTGCACGATGGATGTTCTGGGATGACTTTTTGAGTATCCCGTCCTTTTCGCGGGCAGGAAAAATCTAAAGTATTTGGGGTGACGATATGAGAACTATGGATATGAAAGCTATAGATAAACAGCGTGGTTTAAGTTCAGTTGGTTGGTTGGTTGTGCTTGGCGTGATTGGTTTTTTTCTGATGCTTTTATTTAAGCTCGGCCCGCATTATCTGTCTAATAGTAATGTTCGTGCAACACTCAAGCAAGTGGCCGTGGCTCATCCTTTATTTCACGACATGGACGCCCGAGAAATCCGTTCCGTGCTAAGTAGCTCGTTGACTATTAATTCCGTGCATGGACACAGCCCAAAAGATTTTAAAGTGATTAAGAACAGTGGGAAAACTCTGATTAATCATGAATACAAACGCATTATCCCAATGTTTGCCAATGTGGAAGTGGTTTTAACCTTTAGAAATCAATTAAATTCCGAGAATATTGAAGATTGCTGTGAGTTTTTAGTCGAAGATGAAAAAAAACCTAAGAAACCTTAAGCCATTAGAACAGTCGCTCGGCTATAGCTTTAATAGTCGTAGTTTAATTGAGCGCGCGCTTTCGCACCGAAGCTATGCAAAAGATAACAATGAGCGGCTCGAGTTTCTGGGTGACTCACTACTCAATATTTTTATGGCGGAAGCCGTCTACTTAAAATTTCCGAAAGCGAGCGAAGGGGAGTTGAGTCGTTTACGCTCTTATCTTGTCAAAGGGGAAACTCTGGCTGAATTGGCTCGAGAACATGCGGTTGGCGATTTTCTCTACCTCGGTGAAGGTGAGTTAAAAAGCGGTGGTTTTCGTCGAAGTTCGATACTAGAAGATGCCATTGAAGCACTCATTGGTGCAGTCTACTTGGACTCCGATATTATTATCTGTAAGCAGTTTGTACTGCAGTGTTTTGAGTCTCGTTTGACGACGCTCACCATGGCTTATGTTGAAAAAGACCCTAAAACACGCCTGCAAGAATATCTTCAGTCGCGAGGGAAGCCCTTGCCGCGTTATAGAATTTTACAAGAAACTGGTCAGTCACATATTCGCGAATATGAAGTCGAGGTCGATATAGGCGTCTCTTATCCGCGCTTTAGTACGATAGCTCCCAGTAAACGAGCGGCTGAAAAAGAAGTCGCTCAAATGATGCTCTCCCATATTGAGAATGAAAAAAATGTCTAAGTCTTATCGTGCTGGCTATGTTGCTATTGTTGGTCGTCCTAACGTGGGCAAATCAACGTTGATCAATCATTTGATCGAGCAGAAAATTAACATAACATCACGGAAGCCTCAAACGACCCGTCATAATATGTTGGGGATAAAATCCGAGCCGAACCATCAAATAATATTTGTTGATACGCCTGGGATTCATGGCCCTGGTGACAAGGCGATAAATCGCTATATGAACCGTATGGCAAGCTCATCGATGAAGGATGTTGATGCTATTGTTTTTGTTGTCGATAAAAATGTTTGGACCCAAGAAGATGAGGTTGTACTTGAGCAAGTATCGTTGGCGACTCAGAATGTTATTATTGCGGTTAATAAAGTTGATAAAGTTGAAGATAAGTCAATATTACTGGCGCACTTTACTAAGCTAGCCAAGCAGCTTCCTAGCGCCGAAATCGTCCCAGTGTCGGCGTTGCGAGAAACCAACTTAGACTTACTTGAAGAGCTTATAGTTAAGTTTCTACCCGAAAGTAGTGAGCCTATTTTTCCTGAAGATCAAGTTACGGATAAAAGCATGCGCTTTATGTGTGCAGAAATTATTCGTGAAAAGATAGTGCGCCAGTTAGGCGCGGAACTGCCATACGAAACTACGGTGGAGATTGAGCAATTTAAAACGGACGATCGAGGTCTTGTAAATATATCTGCGTTAATATTGACTGAGCGAGATGGACAGAAACGAATATTGATTGGAGATAATGGCGATAAAATTAAGACCATTGGCACCGATGCACGAAAAGATATCGAGACTCTGCTAGATCAAAAAGTCATGCTTAAGCTTTGGGTGAAGGTTAAATCAGGCTGGTCTGATGATAGTCGCGCCTTGCAAAGCTTGGGTTTCGATCAAGACTCTTAGTTAGGGTTAGGGTTAGGGTTATGTTGGCGCTTAGCGATAAAGGCTACATTCTTCATATACGTAAGTACTCCGACTCGCAGTCCATTGTTAAAGTATTGACTCAGTCTTACGGCCTTATTTCCGCTATGGCGCGTGTAAATCAAAAGAAACGTAGCACGCTAAAAACCTTTAGCTATATGGCGCTTCAGTGGCACGGTGGTGGAGAGCTTAAGAAGTTGACTTTAGTCGAAGATGACGGTCAGCCGCATATACTCCTCTTTGGTGCGTTGTTTTGCGCAATCTATCTGAATGAATTACTAACAAAGCTACTTAAAGACGGCGAAACCCAACTTGATGTGTTTCCTATTTATCATGAAGCTATTCAAGCTTTAACTCAAGCTCATGAAAGCCGTGAGCTACAAGAGGTAATCTTGCGACGCTTTGAATTCCAGCTTTTAGGGGTGTTAGGGTACGGGTTATCGTTTAGTCACGATATAGCCGGCGCGGCTATCGATACTTCTCAAGGTTATGTTCTGGATTCTACTCGAGGGTTTACTGCGTGTCTTGATAGTGAGCCCAGAACTGACGTGTTGTCGGGTCAGGCTCTCTCCGATATAGGTATTGATCAGTGGAATCAGTGCTCCTTAAGGGTTGCAAAGTATATTTCTCGAGTGGCATTTAAGCCTCTTCTTGGATCATACCAGCTGAAATCTCGAGAACTTTTTTCATGAAAGTAACCGTGTTTGGCGAATGTAATTATTATTGTTAAACCTTTCGAATATACCTAGGTATTTCAATCTGTAAATAATACTTCAATATCATGCTGTTCGCGCCACTCTATAATGTCGGTTATGCATTGCTCTATTGTTTTTACGTCTGTATCGATACCCTCTATTGCACCGTTTTTCATTTTTTTGTCGGTACTTGAACAAATGCTTTTTAGTGCTGGAACGCCACAATAACAACAGCCCCCATGTAAGCGATGTATAACCTCATGTAAACCTTTATAGTTATTGCTAGCATTGTGCTCTCGAATTAGATTTCGTTCTGAGTCGAGTGAATCGATTAACATTTCAAGCATATCTTTTGCAAGGTTATTGTCGTTCTTTGCGAGACTAATGGATTCTCGAATATTAACCGGGCTGGTATCGATCTTTGAGCTTTGCTGAGGAGGAATTTCTTTGACGGTTGGTGTCGTTTCGTTGGATGCGGCCCAGCGTTGAATTGCGGCACCTAGCGATTTTGTGTTAGCAGGTTTACTTATGAAATCGTCCATTCCTGCAAGTAACAGTTTGGTTTTGTTTTCATTTACATCATGAGCGGTTAAAGCGATTATCGGTGTTCGCGATTTTCCGTTTTCGCACTCCCGTATTTTTTTTGTCGCTTCATAGCCATCAATGTCGGGTAATTGAATATCCATAAAGATTAAGTCAAATTTAGTGCTTTTGAATGCCTCTATTGCTTCTTTTCCGGTTGTCGCTGTTTGAGTATGAGTGTTGAAATCTTTCAAAAAGGCTTTAATGAGTTTGATGTTTGATGGATTGTCTTCAACTAATAGAATCTTTGTAGCCCTAGCTTTGCTTTTCTGGGCGACTTTATTTTTCCGCGTGGCTCCACGTATTATGCCGAGCTCTTCAAGGACGAGTTTACGAAATTTATGGGTTTGAATGGGGCGAGCCAAAAGTAGCGCGTCGGAGTCTGAAAGTGACTTTTTGATGGAGTCAAATTGAGCTGTAGGTGTGATCACTATTGTGGGTATAGATAACTCTTTTTGTAAGGTGTCTAGTGTTTGTGTTAATACGATTTTATCGATAGTCTGTTGAGAGGTTTGCGCGTCGATAATGGCTATGGGCGTAGCGTAAGCATCGTTTTGCGTATCTTTTTGTAGTGATTCTCCTAGTGCAACGATACTTGAAAAGTTGTCGGCGCGTTGATTTTTAATTCCCATACCCCCTAAGCGGGAGCTTATTTCTTGGTAGCTTAATTCGTCATTGGAATACACTAATGCGGCAACTTTTAGTGTTTGGTCGACATCATATTCATCATCTATTTGTTCGGAGTCTAGCTCTAGAGCGATTCTGAACCAAAAATAGCTTTCTTCGTTGGATTCTTGTTCAAAGCCTATTGTTGCGCCCATGTGTTGAGCGAGGCCGCGTGCAATTGAAAGGCTAATATCGGAGGTTGAATAATTTAATTTGTCATTTTTGTTGTTTAGAGGTTCGTTAAAGTTGTCGTAGTATTCTTTTTTAAGGCTATCAAGTAGCTTTCCGTCGCTTTTTATTCTGAATTCAAATTCGACCTCTTCTAGGGTGGTTGTTGTTTTTTCAAGAGATACGGCAATATATCGAGTGCCGCTAAATTTGACGGCGCTCGATATTAGATTGCCCAGTAGTTGCTGAATTCGTAGCGGGTCGCCTAACAAATTTTGTTTGATGTCACGGTCGTATAAGAAGTATAGGTTGATGTTTTTTTCTTGGCTGTTAGGGCTCTGCAATACAAGCGTGTGCTCTACTAAACTAATGAGATCTATAGCTTTCTTTTCGAGGCTTAAATTGCCACTTTCCATCCTGGAAAAATCTTGTAGGTCGTTAACAATGGCAAGTACGCTACGGCTAGACTCTTTTATCGTTGCGGCGTATTCAGCTTGACTGTTGCTCAGTTGCGATTTTTTTAATAGATCGGAAAACCCTAGTATGCCGTTCAGCGGTGTGCGTAAATCTTGGCTGGTCTTTTTTAAGAAATCTGATTTTATCTTGCTGAGTTGAAGTGCGTTCTTTCGTGCGAGATCTAATTCGATATTCTGAATTTCGACGCTTTCTAGGCTTTCACGTAGTTCTTTAGTTGCACTATCTATTTGGTGACGGATTTTCGAGTCCTTTAAGTCCTGCCCCTGTATTAGCTCGTTGATGCGAACAATTAGTGAGTGATAAATTCCCTCGTCGGGAATAGTGATGAGCGTACCGGTATTTGTTCCTGCGGTAATTATTGATTGTTCTATGTCTTTTAAAGGGTCGCGAAGTTGACGTTGAATTACAAGATTTTGAAAATAACTAAATGCCAATGTAACAACAATTAATATGGCGATAAGGCTGATGAGTTTAAAGTGTTCAATCTGTAAGTGCGCAGTACTTATACCTATAATTAGATGCGTATTGTTTTTTATATCGACAACAATGTAGTGTGTGTTTTCGGAAATACTGTTCGGTGATTGTAATAAGGAATGCAAGCTTATTTTTCTGGGGAGCGGCAATCCAAAGTCTGCAATTTTTTCTGATTTTCCATTCAGTAGGCTAATATGATTGTAGTCTTTTAATCCGAGCAAATTGTTGGATAAATTCTGCGCACGCTGATAGAGGTCTTGTTCATCTCGTATATGATGGAACGCGGCACGTGCGAGCGCTTGAGCGTTAACTTCTACTCCGTTCAACTTTTCTTGCTGGCTGTGGAAATGAAACAGTATGACTATGATAGTTAAGACGCTGCAGCATAGTAATGCGGGGGCTGATATTATTGCGCTTAAAGGGAGCAGCCGAGTCTTCCTGGCGTTATCCATGATGGTTATCCAATTTGGGTAGCTCTGTATTTTAAATGATTTACCTTAATCCCTAAGGTGATGTATTACCAAATTATCGTATGCATCCGCAATTCGCAAGCTACGCATGGCATATCATATCTATGGGCTGTGATCTTGTTTTAGTGTCTAGTAATTCTGCTGGCGAAGCAATACACTTCCGCCCATTTAAAGTGTCGCGATACGAACAGGCGGAATGAATCTTAAAGGGCGTATTATTAGGCACTTTATCCCATGTAACTTGACGATGAGAGTTTTCTTTAAGAGGTCTTATGAGCGAATACCCTACAATAGAGGATTATATTGGCGAAACACCATTGGTGCGTCTGCAGCGTATTCCAAATTCGAAGAGCAGCGTGGTATTACTGAAACTCGAGGGAAATAACCCAGCGGGCTCAGTTAAAGATAGGCCGGCTTTATCGATGATTCAAGAGGCGCAAATACGCGGCGATATACAGCCTGGCGATACCCTAATTGAAGCGACAAGTGGTAATACCGGTATTGCACTTGCTATGACGGCCGCAATCAAGGGCTATAAGATGACTCTTATCATGCCTGATAACGCTACTGCTGAGCGAAGGGCCTCAATGAAGGCTTATGGTGCTGAATTGATTTTAGTTACAAAAGACCAGGGAATGGAAGGTGCACGTGATCTCGCGCTCAAGATGGAAGCTGAAGGAAAAGGGACGGTATTAAATCAGTTTGCTAATAGCGATAACCCTAAAGCGCATTATGAGCATACTGGCCCAGAGATATGGCGTCAGACGCATGGAAAAATAACGCATTTTGTTAGCTCGATGGGAACTACCGGTACAATTATGGGTGTTTCTCGTTTTCTAAAGGAACAAAACCCTAATATTGAGGTCGTAGGACTTCAGCCTTGTGAAGGCGCGGCCATTCCGGGTATTCGACGTTGGCCAAAAGAATACCTCCCGAGCATTTTTAACGATGAAAACATAGACCGTGTTGTTTCTATGTCACAAAAGCGCGCCGAAGACTGTATGCGTGCACTTGCTAGAGAAGAAGGTATCTTTAGTGGGGTATCTTCGGGTGCGGCTGCGTCAGTAGCCATAGAAATAAGTGAAAGCGTTGAGAACGCTGTTGTTGTGGCGATCGTGTGTGATCGAGGCGACCGTTATCTTTCTGCTGGATACTTTGAGTGATCTCAAAGTTAAAGATGTCGACGATGTTGAAGAGTATTTATGGTTAAAGTTAAGGAATACACCCCGCAATCTGGCTCGGAAGTCGATATAACATCATGGGTCAAGGCGCTTGCTGCGAGAGCTGAACTTGATTTAGGCGATGGTAATCGTGAGTTACTAGAAAAAGCTTGCGAGTTGGGGTTTGCTTTAGACTCCAGTTCTGGCGACCCCGATGCTACGTGGGGTGATTCACATTCTACGTACTTGGTTGGCCTTGAGATGGCCGAACTATTAGCTGATTTGCACCTTGATACAGAAGGCCTCGTCGCAGCTATTCTCTATCGCAGTGTCCGCGAAGAAAAATTAACCCGAAAATACGTAAAAGAACATTTTGGAGACCAAGTCCATAGTCTGATATATGGCGTCGGCCGTATGGCGGCAATAACCGGTTTGTCAAAGTCCACACGTGGTTCGGTATTTGGAAAGCAAAGCAGCGAGCAAGCCGAGAAGCTACGTAAACTATTGGTCGCAATTGTTGACGACGTCCGCATTGCGTTGATTAAGCTAGCAGAGCGAACGTGTGCGCTTAGAGCCTCAAAAAATGCGGGCCCTGACCAACGTAAGCAGGTTGCGCGCGAGGTCTCTGACATATACGCGCCGCTCGCGCATCGTTTAGGGATAGGTCACATTAAATGGGAGCTTGAAGATTTATCTTTTCGCTACCTTCAGCCGTTTGATTACAAGTATATAGCCAAGCTTCTTGATGAGAGACGCATGGATCGTGAAAGCTATATAAAAAATGTCATTGACGATATTCACAGCTTGCTTGAGCGAGAGGGAATTGATTCGGAGGTAACGGGTCGACCCAAGCATATTTATAGTATTTGGCGAAAAATGAAACGCAAGAATATCGACTTTTCTGAGGTCTATGATATTCGCGCTGTTCGTGTTTTGGTCGGCACAGAGCAAGAGTGTTACGCGGCCTTAGGTTATGTACATTCGTTGTGGCGTCACATCCCGTTCGAAATGGACGACTATATAGCTAATACAAAAGAGAATGGCTATCAATCTCTGCATACGGCCGTGCATGGGCCCAATAGTAAAACTCTCGAGATCCAGATTCGTACTCGTGATATGCACGATGATGCAGAGTATGGGGTCTGTTCTCATTGGCGTTATAAAAAAACCGATAGTTCCGACTCTGAACGTGGTTATGAACAGAAGTTGGAGTGGTTGCGTCAGTTAGTTGATCTGCCGGATGGTGATAGTTCTGTTGCGTTAGCCGATCAGTTAGCGGGAGGAGTTGAGCAAGATCGCATCTATGTTTTCACTCCAGAGGGCCACGTTATTGATTTGCCTCCGGGGGCGACACCTGTTGATTTTGCCTTTCAAGTTCATACGGACGTTGGTTTGCGGTGTCGCGGTGCAAAAGTTAATGGTCGTATTGTGCCGCTAAATCATGTATTGAGCACGGCTGATCAAATAGAGGTGCTCACTGGCACGCGAGAGAACCCCAGTCGAGATTGGTTAAATCGCCATTTGGGTTACCTTACGACGTCGAAGGCAAAAAACAGATTACAGCACTGGTTTAAGTTACAAGATCGCGATCAAAACGTCGCCGATGGTCGCTCACTACTTGATCATGAGTTTAAGCGTTTAGCGCTAGAAAATTTCGATTTTGATGGCTTGGCAAAGAAGCTCAATTTGAGATCTCTAGAAGATTTGTATGCGGCTGTCGGGATGGCTGATTTGGGTGTCGACCGAGTCATAGACGTTGCTAACCGTCTTATACATAAGGACGATGAAAAAGAACCTGTGCTTTCACTGGTAGGTAAGGCCTCCGGTACTAATAGAGGAACTGACGTATACATTAACGGCGTCGGTAATTTACTGTCGAGCATATCGCAATGTTGTAAACCTGTGCCTGGGGAGCGTATCTCGGGCTATATAACACTGGGTCGTGGTGTTTCTATTCATCGACAAGACTGCACAAACTTATTGCATAAATTAAACGATGAGCCCGAACGCGTTATTGCCGTTGAGTGGGCGGATGCACCAGAGGAGTTTTATTCCAGTGTGGTCATGCTAGAAGCGTTTGATAGGCAAGGTTTGTTGCGCGACGTTACGACTCTTCTCGATCGAGAGCGAGTGAATGTGAGTGCGATGCAAACCTTTTCGAACAAGAAAAAGCATACGGTCGACATGATGATGACGGTTGAGGTACGCGATATTCAGGAACTGAGTCGAGTTCTAGCAAAATTAACTCAGTTGCCGAATATTTCTTCTGTTCGTCGTAAGGACTAAGTGCGCGTAATGAGCAAACGTTACACCTTAGAAGATCTCAGCTATTTAATGTCTCGTTTACGTAAGCCTGAAACTGGCTGTCCGTGGGATCTTGATCAAAACTACCGATCAATAGTCCCATCTACAATTGAAGAGGTGTTTGAAGTTGTCGACGCTATTGAGTCGCAGAACTATGAGCATTTAAAAGAGGAGCTGGGCGACTTATTATTTCAAATTGTGTTTTATGCTCAGCTTGCCGATGAAGAGTCTCGTTTTGATCTATTCGATATCATCGATCAACTTACCGCAAAATTATTGCGCAGACATCCCCATGTTTTTCCAGACGGCACCTTGCAAAGTGAGCGAACAGAATTGGATGTGCCCGATCACGATAGTATTGGTCTTCGTTGGGAAGCCACGAAAGAGGCTGAGCGCGGAGCACGCGGTAAAGTTGGCTTGATGGATGATATTCCGTTGTCTATCCCGACATTGAAACGTGCTCAAAAGCTGCAAAAACGCGCGGCTAGGGTTGGTTTTGATTGGGATGACTCTGGAAGTGTTCTTAACGCTTTAGCTGCAGAGACCTTGGAGTACCATGAGGCGAAAGCAAGCGGAGATGCGGCAGCTGTTGAAGATGAAATTGGTGATATGCTATTTTGCCTGGTAAACCTCGCACGTAAAGAGGGCATTGATGCTGATCAGGCGCTGCGCGGAGCGTCGAGAAAGTTTGAGCAGCGTATGCGCATGACTGAAAAACACGTCGGGTTGGACACGCGCGAGTGGGTCGATTATAGCACCAGCGAGCTTGATGTTCTCTGGCAGCGAGTTAAGGTGGAATTACTGAAAAGTTCTTAGCTTTAGAGTGTATCTTGGTTTTAGAGTCGCTAGCCGCTTTATTTTTTGCTGAGCTTTTTCACATGATCTCTAAAATGAGGGGTTTGAGCAATACTTTGAAAACTCGGATCGCCCAACTAATGACTTTGGAGCTCTGCCGCTAAGGGAGGCTTAGTCTCTAAAATCCCAGTAAACTCGACGAAAGCAGCGCGCAGAGGAGCTGTTCTTTAGCTCTAAGACGGTACATCTTTGATAGCGCTTCAATTTTGGTTGCGTCTTCTCGGGGCAATTGAATATTAGGTGTTTCTTTTGTCCGTGAACCTTGAGCGTGGAGATTTTCTATTCGTTCTTTTGTTCTTCATTATTTGTTACTCAATAGGCTCTGAGACCTACGAGTTCTTTAATTATCATTTTCTTTCTATATTGTTAGTCCATTTCGCGTAAAGTTAGCGAATAGTTGTGTTTTTCGGAGCACAACGCTTCATTTTATGCCAAAAATATAGGCCGTCATACCAAAAAACGTTACTCCTGTTAGGGAAATTGTCCGTTTAACTTGTGAATCGCTTAGCTGATGTGTATCTTTACGCCCTTTTCAATAGCGAGAACTTTCACAATTTGCGAGCAGCTCGGTAGCTGTACCATGCTTAAGTGCGGCGCAAAGCAGTACTTTCTCGAAATATGATGAAGTTTGGCTTTTAAATAATCGCTTAGGCGGCCAATTTGGCGGTTTAGCGCAAAACTGTAGTACAAGAGGATATATACATGAGAGTTATCTTAATAGGCGCTCCAGGCGCAGGTAAAGGCACTCAAGCCCAGTTCATCGTAGAAGAATTTGGGATTCCTCAGATATCCACTGGTGATATGCTTCGCGCAGCCGTAAAAGCTGGCACGCCTCTTGGCTTAAAAGTTAAAGATATTATGGTTTCGGGTGGATTGGTGTCTGACGAAATTATTATTGACCTTGTTAAGGAGCGAATCACTCAGGATGACTGTAAAGCAGGTTTCTTGTTTGATGGTTTTCCTCGCACTATTCCTCAGGCCGAGGCATTAAAAGCTTCTGGTGTAGAAATTGATCATGCACTTAATATATATGTCGACGACGAAGAGATCGTTACTCGTTTGAGCGGTCGTCGTGTACACGAATCGTCAGGTCGTGTTTATCACCTTGTATTTAACGCACCAGAAACTGAAGGCTTAGATAACGAGACGGGTGAACCCTTAATTCAGCGTGCTGATGACTCTGAAGAGACCGTTCGTAAGCGTCTGTCTGTATATCACGATCAAACAGAGCCCTTGGTAGAGTTTTACACCACCTTGGCATCACAGAGTACGTGTAAATATTCTAAAGTTGAAGGTGTTGGCGCTCTAGACGATATCAAACAGCGCGTAATCTCAGCTTTATCTGAATAAATTATGCCAATTAACGATGCTGCTTTGAACCCTAATGGGGCATCGCTTGATGCGCTAATAGCATTAGATGCATCGGCTGAAGCTTGTTCGGCTTCCTTGTTGTATCAAGGCCAAATAGTCTCGCGTAGCTCCGATGAGCCTCGTGCACATGCTAAAGCCTTGCTTCCTATGGTAGACAGTATTCTCACCGAAGCCGGTATCAGCCTAAATCAACTAGATGGTTTGGCTTTTACCGCAGGCCCAGGCTCTTTTACCGGTTTACGAATAGCGACCAGTGTTATTCAAGGCTTGGCCTACGGTTCAGGCCTTCCTGCTTATGCTGTTACGTCCTTGCAAGCTTTAGCTATCGAGACGCTTCGCAATAGTGGCGATTGGCAGTCTTTGACAGAACCTTGTCTTGTGATCCCTGTCTTTGATGCGCGAATGAAAGAGCTCTATTGGTCTGCTGAACTATGGAACGGAACAGTGCTTGAATCTGTCCAGTCTGCAAGCCTGTCCTCTATCGATGAGGCGCGAGTGAGCATTGCAAAGATCATCGCCGAAAATAGGGGTTTAAATATTGTTGGTGTTGGCCATGCATGGTCGCAATACGATATTGATCAATCCGGTCTAAATGCCTTTGATGCTAGCAGTGTTCCACAGGCTGAGAGTGTTGTTATTGGTTTGTCGTCCCAAGCGCTTACCCCTACAGTTTTTCAACGCCCCCAAGATATTGAGCCTCTCTACTTACGTAATGAAGTTACGTGGAAGAAACGCACGCGAATACGCAGTGCTGATGAGAGTATTCGCATCACCGAATAAGGTTTAACCATGGATTTAGTTCACGCAGTTCTTCTCGGTTTGATTCAGGGAATTACCGAATTTTTGCCCATCTCAAGTTCTGGACATCTAATCTTACCGAAAGAAATTTTTGGCTGGCAAGACCAGGGCTTAGCGTTTGATGTAGCGGTACACGTAGGTACTCTTTCGGCTGTTTTGATCTATTTTCGTCGCGACGTTGCTGAGGTTTTTGTTGGTGGAATAAAAACCTTGGGTGGAGACTTTAGTGATCCCTCTGGTCGGCTAGCATGGTATTTAGTTTTGGGAACACTCCCCGCCGCTATAGCCGGAATCTTCTTTGGGGATTTTGTCGAAGCCAATCTTCGGTCAATGGGCGTCATAGCCGCCACGACAATTATTTTTGGTCTTCTTTTGGGTTTTGCCGATTACCGTTTTGCAAAAACGGGAATCGATCAGCAAAAAACGTTAATCGAAATTGGTTTGTGGGCCGCGATAATTATTGGTTGTGCTCAAGCTTTAGCGCTTGTTCCCGGCACTTCTCGTTCAGGGATTACCATTACAGCGGCACTTCTTCTTGGTTTTAATCGCGAAGCATCCGCTAAATTCTCATTTTTACTTTCAATTCCTGCAATTGTGGCGAGCGGTGCGTATAAAAGTTTAGATCTAATGGCGTTGCCAAGTATTGATTGGGCGGCCATATCGACCGGTGTTTTAGTTTCTGCTGTGAGTGCGTATATATGTATACACTTCTTTTTGAGCTTTATTAATCGTTTAGGAATGATGCCATTTGTGTACTACCGTATGGTCTTAGGCGTAATCCTAATCGGACTCGTTGCTTTCCCGCTGGCATAAAAGTCAAAGTTACAGCCGCAAGTGATCACTTTCCAGATGGTAAGGCTGCTAACGACTGGGCAGTAAACATCGTAAAGTGAAAAATTTCGTGTTTTAGTCGTGTTTTAGAAGTTATTCATAAAATTTATAGAGGTTGATATGTCTGTAAGTATCGTTAGTGGTTTGTTAGATTTTTTGTCAGCTTCACCAACGCCATTTCAGGCTACTCAAAACCTTGCGAACATGGCATTAGCGGCTGGCTTTGTGGGCCTCGATGAAAAATTAGAATGGGATCTACAGCCAGGAGGGAAATACTTTTATTCCCGTTCAGATTCTGCTTTTGTTGCTTTTACGATTGGTGAAGCTGGTGCTGGCTCGGGGTTTCGAGTTTTAGGTACACACAGCGATAGCCCCTGTTTAAAAGTTAAGCCTAGCCCCGAGCTTAATCAAAAAGGCTATTCTCGGCTTGGCGTAGAAATCTATGGTGGTGTTCTTTTAAATACTTGGTTTGATCGAGATTTATCATTAGCCGGAAAAGTTAGTGGTCTTGATGCAAAAGGGCAGTTATGCACAGCCATTGTTGATTTTAAAAAAGCGATTGCTAGTGTTCCCAGTCTTGCCATACATTTAGATCGTAGTGCGAACATTAACAAGACGATTAACCCACATAAAGAATTAAATGTTCTGTTGAGTACGGGGCGTTGCGAGTCTTTTCGTGATCTTGTACAAAACCAACTAAAAAAAGAAGATCCTGAAACGTCCATCGAAAAAATACTGGATTACAATTTAAGTTTTTACGATACCCAGCCGGCATCACTTGTAGGATTAAATGACGAATTTATTGCGAGTGCTCGACTTGATAATTTATTAAGCACTTATATAGCGGCGAAAAACGTATTTGATTCTAGCTCTGCACAAAACACCATCTTTATTAGTAACGACCATGAAGAGGTTGGAAGCTGCTCTGAAAGTGGTGCGCAGGGGACTATGCTAAGTGATCTCATTGAGCGAATTATTCCAGTGCCCGAAATGCGACAGCGTGCCTTAAGGTGCTCATTATTAGTATCGATCGATAATGCCCAC
The DNA here is from genome assembly GCA_047638775.1 of Flavobacteriales bacterium. GTDB lineage: Bacteria > Pseudomonadota > Gammaproteobacteria > Pseudomonadales > Cellvibrionaceae > Agaribacterium. Next base: position 30,711 of record JBLIMQ010000009.1, on the reverse strand, counting down.
GCTTTGCACCCTAACTATCCAGAAAAACATGATGATAATCATGGACCAATGCTAACTGCTGGGCCGGTAATAAAGTTTAATGCGAATCAGAGTTACGCGACATCGAGCGATACATCGGCTGTTCTACATTGGTTGGCACAACAATTTGAGCCAAAGCTTCCATTGCAAAGCTTTAGTATTCGAGCGGATATGAGCTGTGGCAGTACAATTGGACCGTTGACGGCGAGTAATCTTGGTATTAAAACAGTGGACCTTGGCGTGCCACAATTTGCCATGCATTCCATTCGTGAACTGGCTGCAGTAGGTGATGTTAAGACACTCTATAGCTTGAATGAACGTTTCCTAAATGCCGAAAAGGTAGTGCTAGACTAGTTTTCTTGGTGTTAATGTTCGCGAAGAGAGTTGGTGGGGATTGATCAGAGTTAAAGGGTTCATGGGGGGCGATAGATGGTGTTTGGCTATGCTGCGCCCAGCTATGTTGATGTTCTTCTATGCTACGTTCAACTATGAACCCCAGTTTCACGGGCTTAAGAAACCGCGGGTCAACTTCAAAGATTTCTTCTGCAGTCTGGCGTGAACGTAATTAAGGTGAAGCTCAAATAATCGGGTTTATCTTTGGTTTATTTTTGGGTTTACAAGTTGCTTCTTAATCGGTCTCTCCTATTAATAGCCGATAATAGCTGTGCTAACAAAGAATTCGTTCGCGCAGCTCATAAAGGCTATTCAGATATGTATCTAAAGGTTAGAGCGTAACCGAGCTATTTAGAGGCTGCTAACGTAGGTTTTAATGACTTTGGTTTTAATAGCTTTGGTTTTAATAGCTTTGGTTTTAATAGCATAGGCTTTAAAAAACGAGCCGTATGGGACTTTTTCACCTTACAAATACTTTCAGGCGTGCCTTGAGCAATGATTTGTCCGCCGCCGCTACCGCCTTCTGGACCTAAATCAATTACCCAGTCGGCCGTTTTTACTACATCTAAATTATGTTCGATAACAACAATAGTATTTCCGTGATCACGTAAACGGTGCAATACATTGAGTAACTGTTGTATGTCGTAAAAATGTAACCCTGTGGTGGGTTCGTCCAGTATGTAGAGTGTCTGCCCTGTGTCACGTTTTGAAAGCTCTCGCGCGAGTTTTACTCTTTGCGCCTCACCACCCGATAAGGTTGTTGCGGCTTGCCCTAATCGAATATAGGAAAGGCCGACATCCGTAAGTGTTTGTAGTTTTCGAGAAATTGCAGGAATGGCATCAAAAAAGCTACGTGCATCTTCAATAGTCATGTCCAGTATTTCGTGGATATTTTTCCCTTTGTATTTAATTTCAAGTGTTTCTCTATTGTAGCGTTTGCTTTTACATACATCGCAAGCAACATAAACATCGGGTAAAAAGTGCATCTCAACTTTTACAACACCGTCACCTTGGCAGGCTTCGCACCGGCCGCCTTTAACATTAAAACTAAACCGTCCAGCTTTATAACCTCTAGATCGAGCTTCTTGTGTACCGGCAAATAATTCTCGTATTGGCGTGAAAATTCCTGCGTAGGTTGCAGGGTTTGACCTTGGTGTGCGACCAATAGCACTCTGATCAATATCCACACATTTATCTAGGTGTTCGAAGCCGGTAACGCTGTTGTGGCTTGCAGCCGTAAGGGTGCTAGCATTATTCAGTTTTTGCGCGGCTAAGGGGTATAAGGTTTGGTTGATGAGTGTTGATTTCCCTGATCCTGAAACACCGGTAATGCACGTCATAATACCGAGGGGTAATTCGAGTGTTACATTTTTGAGATTATTACCTGATGCGCCACTAAGTGTTAACAGCATATCTGGGTTAACGGGGTGACGCTTAGTGGGGATTTCAATTTTTTTACGTCCAGTAAGATAATCCGCAGTAAGTGATTTTTTGCTTTTTGCTATGTCATCATATGTGCCGCGGGCAACAATTTCTCCGCCGTGTACTCCGGCTCCTGGGCCAATATCCAATATATAATCAGCACTGCGCATCGCTTCTTCATCGTGCTCTACGACAATAACAGTATTACCCAAGTCACGTAGGTGGGTTAATGTACCAAGTAGGCGTTCGTTATCCCGTTGATGTAAGCCAATCGAGGGCTCGTCCAGAATATACATTACGCCAACAAGTCCGGCACCTATTTGGCTGGCAAGCCGAATACGTTGGGCTTCTCCGCCAGACAGTGTGTCGGCACTGCGGTTGAGGCTTAAATAATTCAAACCTACGTCAACCAAAAACCGCAAACGGCTTTGTAGTTCTTTTAGAATTTTAGAGGCAATTTCTTTTCGTGCGCCTTTAAATTTCAGTTTTTTAAAATAGCTAAGTGCATCACCGATAGGCAACATTGTAATGTCGGGCAGGTTGTTTTCGTCGATAAAAACATGGCGTGCCTCGCGTCGAAGTCTGGCCCCGCCACAATCGGGACATGAGGAAGTAGCCAAAAATCTTGTCAGTTCTTCACGAACAGAATTTGATTCAGTATCACGATAGCGCCGTTCAAAATTTGGTATAACACCCTCAAAGGTATGACTGCGCTGATAGGTGTGGCCGCGGTCATTGACATAGTTGAAGTCGATGACCTCTTCTCCTGAGCCACGTAATACCGCTTCACGGTGTTTCTTTTTGAGTTTTTTCCAGGGGCTTTCTATATCAAAGCCATAATGTTCACCCAGAGACTTTAGCATGTGAAAATAATATAAGTTACGTCGGTCCCAGCTGCGTATCGCGCCATCGGCTAAAGATGAATCTGGAAATTGAATGATTTTATCTTCGGCAAAGTATTGTTTTACGCCAAGTCCGTCGCAACTGGGGCAGGCGCCAGCAGGGTTGTTAAACGAGAATAGTCGGGGCTCAAGTTCCGAAAGCGCATAATCGCAAACAGGGCAAGCGTGCCGTGCCGAAAAGATTTGATCTTTACGTTTCCCGTCCATGTCGGCGATTAGTGCAATGCCTTCAGAAAGTGCAATGGCCGTTTCCAATGATTCGGCCAGTCTTACTTGAATGTCACCGCGAACTTTAAAGCGATCTACGACAACTTCAATAGTGTGCTTTTTTCGTTTATCTAAATCCGGCGTATCATCCAGATCAACTACAATGCCATCGATGCGCGCACGGATATAACCATCGCGACGCAGGGAGTCAAGGATGTGAGCATGCTCACCTTTTCGTTCCTTAATAACGGGAGCTAAAAGCATAAGCTTAAAGCCTTCGGGGAACTCCAAAATTTGGTCGACCATTTCGGAAACGGTTTGAGCTGCGAGTACTTCGTTATGAATAGGGCAGCGCGCTTCGCCAACGCGCGCAAAAAGCAGTCGTAAGTAGTCGTAAATCTCTGTAATGGTGCCCACGGTAGAGCGCGGGTTGTGAGATGTTGATTTCTGCTCGATAGAAATTGCTGGGCTAAGGCCTTCAATATGATCGACGTCGGGCTTCTCCATCATCGACAAAAATTGTCGCGCGTATGTCGAAAGTGATTCGACGTAACGTCTTTGGCCCTCGGCATAAAGCGTATCAAAGGCTAGAGATGACTTTCCTGAACCTGAAAGTCCAGTGATAACAATGAGCTTATCTCGAGGTAAGCTAAAATCTAAGTCTTTTAGATTGTGTGTACGGGCGCCACGAACGTTAATGAAATCCAATGCTTTAACCTAATTATGCAGATGATAAATGAAGCTGTATATACTAACAGTAGCGGGCTTGTGCCAGCAAACTAAACTTAACGCGATCTTGGCGTACTTGGGAAAGGAAGATAGAAGAGGGGAGCGGCTAATAATTTAGCCGCAGGAATGAGGGTAGTTTGCCAACTTTATAGCGTTAGGGAATCTTGTACATTGCGCACCCAATTACTGGCTTCTAAGCGGTTGCGAACACCTATTTTTTTATAGGTGTTATAGAGATGGCTCTTAACCGTATGCTCACTTACTTTTAGCGAAATCGCAATGTCCGCATTTGTGGCGCCATCATTGATCAAACGGAGTATTTGTTTTTCACGCTTAGTCAGTTTTACTTCAATATCGGTATTAACACTTGGTGTTTTACGATTACGATCCAAGAAGTGATGAAGGAGCCGCCGTGGTACCCAGTAATCTCCTTCAAGTAATCGACCTAAGCCGCGAATGAGCTGCGCTTGATCCGTATCGACATAGAATAAGCCCGAGATGCATGGCCAATCGAGTAAGTTTTCATGTTCGCTTTCATATTCGGCATTGAGCAACGCCGCATTAGCCTTGTTTTTGTGAAGATGGACTTTTTGTGAGGCTTCGATAAGGGGTTCGATTTCTTGACCGTTACAATCAATAAGAATCAAAGTGCAATCGTCATCAATTTCGTCGAAAGTTCGAAATACAGAGCAGTCTAAGTCAAGCTCATCGCCAATAAGCTTTGCTAGCAGTCCTGTTTGCAGGCTGCTGTTGGCCGAATATAAGGCAACTTTATTGAGTGAGTTGGTGGAGTCGTTCTGCAAGTGTGGCACGTATAGTTATACCTAATGTCCGTTTCGCGTTTAAGTACGCTTTAATGCTGGCATGCAGTTACAAGTGCTGCGTGTCTTATTCTAGCGTATTGCGATCTAAAGTACTAAAAAAAACGTGTTTTTGACGTAAAACCTTTAAAAAACTCATCCTTAAGTGCGAAACGTCAATTTATATTCATAATACTTCACGAGAATGAAAATCTTCGATTCACCTTGCCTTACGGTATTGTTAGAATCGCGATCTATTTTTGTTGTGTTAGTACCGAGGCCCTCTTTGCAATCTGAAGTTCGATCTGTTGTTTCTTTGTCGATATTGTATGCGATACGTATGCTCGGGCTTTTTATGGTATTGCCGATATTGGCAATCTATGGCGCCGATTTAGACGGAGCAAGCCCTGCGAAGCTTGGTTTAGCTTTGGGTATCTACGGCTTGACCCAGGCATTTTTTCAGATTCCGTTAGGCATGCTGTCTGATGTCATTGGTCGTAAGCCAATAATTGTTTTGGGCTTGGTCGTTTTTGCAGTGGGAAGTTATGTCGCCGCGAATAGCGATACAGTTTTTGGCTTAATTATTGGTCGGGCTTTGCAGGGGAGTGGCGCGATTGCTAGTACTATAATGGCTTTGATTTCAGACCTTACATCAGAAAAAAATCGTACTAAGGCTATGGCTAGTATTGGTGCGTCAATCGGTCTATCTTTTTCTCTTGCGATAATTATTGGCCCAAGTGTGGCCGGTTCTTTTGGTCTAAGTGGTGTTTTCTATCTTTCCGTATTTTTAGCCTTTATAGGCATACTGATTGCGCTCTTTGTCGTGCCGAGCCCGGAAAAAAGTAGTGCGCACCGCGAAGTTCGCGCAGCCCCAGAATTATTTAAAAGTATGTTGCAGCATGCGCAGCTTAGGCGGCTATATGTTGGCATAGGGTGTTTGCATGCCAGTCTCACTGCATTATTTACGGTAATACCTGTCAACCTACTGCGTGATTACGGTATGCCGCAATCAGATCACTGGCAGGTTTACCTGCCAGTGATGGTAATAGCCTTTTTGTTAGCTGTTCCAGCCATAGTGGCGGCCGAACGGAAAGGTAAAGGCAAGGAAGTGTTTGTAGCGGCCATTGCCGTATTGTTTATCTCTTTGGTTCTTTTTGCCTTCCTTGATGGTTTTTACCTATTCCTAGTTGCATTATTTATATATTTTGTTGCTTTTAATGCGCTAGAGGCGATGCTGCCATCGCTTGTGAGTAAAATTTCACCTGCAGGCTCAAAAGGCACTGCGATGGGTCTGTATTCGTCGTCGCAATTCTTTGGCGCTTTTATTGGTGGTGCTCTAGGCGGGCTTATTTTGCAGTACTGGGGTAAGACTGAGATGTTCTTGTTTTCAGCTGGTTTGAGCTGGATTTGGCTAATTTATGCGTCCACAATGACACGCGCACGGCCATTAAAAAGCATTTGTTATCCCGTTAACTCTGGTCTCGACTCCTATGATCTTGATCATGTAGCGGGCGTCGAAGAGTCATTTTATAGTGAGGAAGATCGAATTGTTTACCTTAAGGTAGATTCTGTTCGCTTGGATAATACCGCCTTAGAAGAGGCGATATTAAAGTTTCAGGCTTAAGGCAAAAATATCTGTGCCAATTTACGATTTTCGGTTCTGATTGTTGGCATACTGTGTAAGAATCGCTTTCATGGCTAGACGGTAATGTCAGCTTAAATTGCACGTAGGCATAACATCGTTTGCTGTGTGAGTTCAGGGCAGAACCAATAATACATATAATTTAGAGGTGAATAATGGCTTCGCGTGGAGTTAACAAAGTAATTTTAATTGGTCATGCAGGGCAAGACCCAGACACAAAGTTCACTGCAGCTGGTGCGGCCGTGACGAATATTAGTTTAGCGACGTCTGAAAGTTGGAAAGATCGCCAAACAGGTCAAGCTCAAGAGCGTACCGAGTGGCACCGCGTGGTGTTTTTTAATCGCTTAGCTGAAGTTGTGGGCGAATATATCCGTAAAGGTAGTAAGTTATATATCGAGGGTTCATTGCGCACTCGTAAGTGGCAAGACCAAAGTGGCGCGGATCGTTACACGACAGAGATTGTTGCTAGCGAGATGCAAATGCTTGATTCTCGCTCAGAAGGTTCTGCAGGTTCATTTGGCGGTGCTCAGCAAGGCGGTGCACCTCAGCAGGGCTCCTATAATGCACCTCAGCAAGGCGGCGCACCTCAGCAAGGTGGCGCACCTCAGCAAGGTGGCGCACCTCAGCAAGGTGGCGCATCTCAGCAAGGCGGTGCCCCGCAGCAAAATTCCTACAATGCTCCGCAGCAAGGTGGTTATGCCGCTGCGCCTCAGCAACAAGGATCACAACAGCCTCAAGCTCCAAAGCCTCAGTCGGCACCTGTTCCCCCGCCGGCGATGGATAGCTTCGACGACGATATTCCTTTTTAAGGCGATTTGAGTTTGAGCTTTAAGGTACTAGTTCGAGCACAAAAATCTGAGATTACGCGCTCTTTTGTTCGCTTAATTGAAGATACGTCGATTGACGTCTTGGGCTTGGATTGGGATTGGGATACGCTGACGTCTGATGAGTTAGCGAACCTAATTCGTGAGTCAAAGCCTCATGTGGCGCTAAATGTCTACGAGTTATGCTTGCCGGAAAGTGAGCTCGAAGGTGCGGCTGGTCGAATGCAATCATTTCTCGATGTGTTTTCGCCGCTGGACCTACCATTTATTCACTTTTCTAGTTATCGGGCTGCAGGCATAGAGTATGTTGAAAAGGGTCTGGTAGAGGCTCCTATGCCGGAGTTGGGCCTTGTTTCGGGTCACCCTATGCTGGCAATTGAATCGCTGGTAGCGGCTATTGATAAAACGATGATTATGAGGTGCAGTTGGCTTATTGATCTTGAAGTCAGTGGCTTGCTGGATGTGATGCTCCCCTCTTTGTTGGCTGGGCAATCACTTGTTGTATCTGACCATCATTTCGGGACGCCTGTGAATTGCAAATTTCTTGCACGTGTCGCGTTAGCGGTTGTGCAGCAGCTGCTAACTGGCGCAGAGAATTGGGGTGTATTTCATGTGCACAGTGCCGATAACTGCTCAGAAGCTGAATTTTGTGATCATGTTATTCGTGCCTTACAGAAAGAGTTAGACAAAGAATATAGCTTTCCGGGCATTGCATCACGAGGCGATGAGAGCTCGTTGATGGTTGGCTGTGCTTTATTGTTGGGGCGCAGATGTACAGATGATTTTGGTATACAGTTGCCGACATGGCGTCGAGGGTTTTCGAAAATCTTGAGGCGATGGTTGGAGCGCAACGGTCATTCGACCGCGGCCCCAGAAGCTTAAGGTGCCATTTAATATGCGCACGATTTAAGTGCGCTATTTAAGGTATTAATTAAGCTTCGAACTTCTTAAAGACTAAGGTGGCATTCGTTCCGCCAAACCCAAAACTGTTCGACATAGCAACGTTGATGTCTGCTTTTTGGCAGCTGTTTACAATGTTAAAGCCGGCAGCGTCTTCATCGAGGTTGTCGATGTTTGCTGATCCTGCGATAAAGTTGTGATTCATCATGAGTGCCGTGTAGATAGCTTCTTGTACGCCAGTGGCACCTAAAGAGTGACCTGTAAGTGATTTAGTTGAACTAATGGCCGGTGTGTCAGTGCCGAACACTTCTTTGATCGCGCGAAGCTCTGCGGTGTCGCCAACAGGTGTGCTAGTGCCATGAGAGTTAATGTAGTCAATTGGTGCATCAATGTTCTGCATTGCCTGGCGCATGCAGCGTGCAGCGCCTTCACCTGAAGGTGCGACCATGTCATAACCGTCAGAAGTGGCTCCGTAGCCAACTAATTCAGCATAGATCTTAGCGCCGCGAGCTTGTGCATGCTCTAGTGATTCAAGTACGACGCAACCGCCGCCGCCCGCAATAACAAAACCGTCACGGTCAGCGTCATAAGCGCGAGAAGCTTTTTCTGGGGTGTCGTTATATTTTGTTGAAAGGGCACCCATAGCGTCAAATAGGCCAGTAAGAGACCAATGCTCTTCTTCGCCGCCGCCAGCAAATACAACATCTTGTTTGCCGAGCTGAATTAGCTCCATGGCATTACCGATACAGTGAGCGCTAGTCGCGCACGCTGAAGATATTGAATAGTTAACACCTTTTATTTTGAACGGTGTTGCTAGGCAGGCCGATGCTGTGCTGCCCATAGTTTGGGTTACACGGTAAGGACCCGCGCGCTTTACTCCACGTGTACGAATAATGTCAGCTGATTCAACAACGCTTTTCGTTGATGCTCCACCTGAACCCATAATTAGGCCTGTGCGTTCATTCGACACTTGGTCTTCAGCTAGCCCAGAATCATCAATAGCTTGTTGCATAGCCACATAAGCGAAGCCTGCGGCATCGCCCATAAATCGGTACATTTTGCGATCGATGAGTTCTTTTAAATCAATATCAATAGAGCCAGATAAATGGCTGCGAAAGCCATGTTCGATATATTCCGGGTTTGAACGAATACCGGACTTACCTTCTTTAAGAGAGGTGAGAACAGTTTCAATATCATTGCCAATACATGACACGATACCCATTCCAGTAAGCACAACACGTTTCATAGCTTTCCTCGTAAAAATTTTAGTCTCGCACCAAGCTCTAGCTAGGCTTGATGCCTATGAGCGATATGCGGTACCGATCAGAGAGACTCAGTCGGCGTTATTAAAGGGCGTTGGTTAGAACGATTCAGTATTTCCAAATAGGCCTACGCGTAGATCTTTTGCAAAATAAATCTCTTTGCCGTCTACAGCAACGTGACCATCAGCAATTCCCATCACAAGCTTGCGCTCAATCACGCGCTTAAGCTGAAGGTGGTAGGTAACTTTTTTGGCAGTAGGGAGTATTTGACCTGTAAATTTAACTTCACCTGCACCTAAAGCGCGACCGCGACCAGGATTGCCTTTCCATGCTAGGAAGAAGCCGACCAATTGCCACATAGCATCAAGTCCTAGGCACCCTGGCATTACGGGATCGCCAGGGAAGTGGCAACCGAAAAACCATAAGTCAGGATTGATGTCCAGTTCAGCGATAATTTCGCCTTTGCCATATTCTCCACCGTCTTTGGATATGTGTGAAATACGGTCAGCCATAAGCATGTTAGGCATAGGAAGTTGGGCATTGCCAGGGCCGAAAAGTTCCCCTCTACCACAGGATAGAAGATCTTCTCGGTCGTAAGATGATTTTGCTTCAAAGTGTTCTGATGACATAGTTTTAGTTCTGTCTTTTACTAGCTGAATTAACGGATGGGCCATTCTAACGGCTAATACCAACATGTCCAGTAATTGCACTAGCTTGAATAGTGAAATGAACGAAGAAATTTCGTAAAGCTATGGTATATTTCGCGAATACTTTTTTTAATTCATAAAGGATGGTGTAAAAATGATCAGAAAGTGTCTTTTTCCTGTAGCAGGTTATGGAACCCGGTTTTTGCCTGCAACGAAATCTATGCCTAAAGAAATGTTGCCCGTGGTCAATAAACCACTTGTTCAGTATGGCGTAGAAGAGGCAATTGATGCAGGTTTGCATGAGATCGGTTTTGTAACGGGTCGTGGTAAGCGTGCAATTGCAGATCATTTTGATGTGAGTTACGAGTTGGAGCACCAAATTGCCGGCAGCTCTAAAGAAGAGTACCTTGACTCCATTCGCGGTGTTATGGCGAAAAGCTCGTTTTCTTTTACACGTCAAGCCTCAATGAAAGGTTTGGGTGATGCCATTTTAAACGGCCGCCGCCTAGTGGGTGATGAGCCCTTTGGTGTCGTTCTATCGGATGACCTCTGCGTAGCGGATGATGGCGTTTTGGCTCAAATGGTACGTTTGTTTAAGCAGTTTCGCTGCAGTATTGTTGCTGTGCAAGAAGTGCCTAAAGAAGAGATCAGCAAGTTTGGTGTGATCGCCGGTGAGCAAATGAAAGATGGTGTTTATCAGGTGACGGATATGGTTGAGAAGCCTGATCCCGAAGATGCTCCCAGTAATCTTGCCATTATTGGCCGCTATATTTTAACGCCTGATATATTTGATATTCTAGAAAACACCCCGCCAGGTAAAAATGATGAGGTGCAGCTTACTGACGCTTTATTGACTCAGGCTAAGCGTGGCGTAGTTCTAGCGTATAAATTTAAAGGAAAGCGCTTTGATTGCGGCAGTGTTAAAGGTTTTGTTGAAGCGACAAACTATGTATATGAAAATATCTACACTGAAAAGTAGGTGTGTTTGATACGTGAGTTTACGCTGCGTAAAAGCTGATGATATTCGAGGCAGGGTTCCCTCTGAGCTAAATGAGGGGCTTGCCTATCGAATTGGCTTTGCCTTTGTTGAATTTCTTTCAGCAAAAACACTCGTTGTTGGTCACGATATTCGTCTTACCAGTCCAAGTTTAAGTGCTGCCCTTATTGAGGGCATTACTGATGCTGGCGCAGACGTGTTCTTTTTAGGTGAGTGCGGAACAGAGGAGGTCTATTTCGCAGTTGCTGATTTGAAAGTCTGTGGCGGCGTTTGTGTTACCGCCAGTCATAATCCCATCGAATACAATGGGATGAAGTTAGTTCGTGCGCAAGCGCGGCCTGTTTCTATGTCCTCCGGTCTAAAAGTCATTGCTCGCGCTGTCGAGTCGTCCGTATTTATTCCGGTAGCCATAAAAGGCGCTATTCATGCGTTGAGTAATAGATCTCACTATACGCAATTCCTGCTTAAGTTTATTAATATCAAGGTCTTACGCCCACTCACAGTCGTTGCTAACCCGGGTAATGGTGGTGCCGGTGCGCTTGTTAATTATCTTGAGCCTAGCCTGCCTTTTAAGTTCATCAAAATTCATTTTGATGCTGATGGCAGCTTCCCTAATGGTATCCCGAATCCTTTATTGCATGATCGGCGCGAAGATACGCGTAATGCTGTACTTTCACACTCTGCTGATATTGGAGTTGCGTGGGATGGTGATTTTGATCGTTGCTTCTTTTTTGATGAGAAGGGGCGCTTTATTGAGGGTTACTATCTTGTAGGGTTGCTGGCACAAGCCTTTTTATCCAAAGCTCCGAGCGCCACGATCGTTCATGACCCAAGGTTAACCTGGAATACGATTGATGTTGTAAATCATGCGGGCGGGCAAGCGGTTATAAGCAAGGCGGGGCATGCCAGCGTGAAAGAAAAGATGCGTGAAGTCGATGCAGTTTATGGTGGCGAGATGAGTGCGCACCATTATTTCCGAGATTTTTTCTATTGTGATAATGGCTCAATTCCGTGGTTGCTCGTGCTGGAGTTAATGAGCATTAGTGGTAAGTCATTATCTCAGCTAGTTGACGCACGTATGGAGGCCTATCCTTGCAGTGGCGAGCGCAGTCTTTCAATCGCAGAGCCTCAATCTATATTGGTATTATTAGAGCGTCATTACCTGAGCTTGGCGAAAATAGTTTCGCGGCTTGATGGTTTGTCGATGGAATTCGTCGATTGGCGTTTTAATATTCGCGTATCAGGCACAGAGCCTTTTATGCGCTTGAATGTAGAATCGCGAGGTGATCATGTGTTAATGATCAAGCAAACAGAAGAGCTAATTGCGTTAATCGAAAGTGCTAATAATTAAGTTGATACGATTGTTTTGTTTGTAGGTTTGTAGGTTTGGAGGCTTGCAGGTGTTGCGGTCTGTGAGTGTAACCTGATTAATATAAGTGCTATTTAATATGACTGGAAGTGAAAGGTGTAGAGGTTAGTAAGTGGGAAGGTAATAAAGGTATGAAGATTAAACGACATAAAAAAGCCCAGCATAACTGGGCTTTTTGACGTCTAACAATTACTTATTCGCTTCAATGAATTTTCGAATTAGTTTTTGTGTCGATGAATCCCAATCATTCGGAATATCTGTCGTGTCGATAGCGGTAGCGACATGAGTTCCGAGCAGTTTGCCTAACTCTACGCCCCATTGATCAAACGAGTTGATGTTCCAAAGTACGCCTAACGTGTATACCTTGTGCTCGTAAGCTGCGATTAACGATCCGAGAGTTTTTGGCGTAAGTTGCTCAAATGTAATCATGTTGCTTGGGCGATTGCCAGGGTGAACTTTATGTTCGGCTAGTCGCTTAACTTCTTCTTCGCTGGCACCATCCGCACGTAATTCAGCTTCTGACGCTTCGAGGTCTCGGCCAGCCATTAAGGCTTGTGATTGCGCGATACAGTTAGCGAATAAGAACTTGTGTTGGTGGTCCAACGGGTGGTGAGTTTTTAGCGGTACGATGAAATCAATCGGCGTTAACACGTTACCCTGATGCAATAGCTGGTGGAACGAGTGTTGGCCGTTGGTGCCTTCGGTGCCCCAAACAATTGAGCCTGTTTGATAGTCTACTCGGTCGCCATCTTTCGTAACGCTCTTGCCGTTACTTTCCATTTCAAGTTGTTGCAAATAGGACGGTAGCAGTTGCAAGTGGTTTGCATAGGGTAATATCGCTTGGTTATCGGCTCCAAGTACACTGCTGTACCAAAACATAATTAAGCCCAGCAATGCCGGAATGTTTTTCTCTAGCGGGGCTTCAGCAAAATGCTCATCCATTTCAGCGGCTCCAGCGCGTAGGGCGTTGAAGTTGTCCATGCCCACGGCGAAGGCTATCGGCATGCCAATAGTGGACCATAGTGAATAGCGTCCGCCTACCCAGTCCCATAATGGAAATACATTGTCTTCAGCGATACCAAACTCGATCGCTTTATCGACTTTAGATGAGATTGCAACGAAGTGCTTATGCAGGCTCCCTTCTTCGCAGCCTTGATCTAGCATCCACTTACGGGCCGACAATGAATTTTGAAGTGTTTCTAAGGTAGAGAAAGATTTTGACGCGACGATCCAAAGCGTTGTTGGCGCGTTTAGTTTTTGGAATAAGTCATAAATTTCGGCTCCGTCAACATTGGCAACGAAGTGAACGTTTACCGCATCATTATGGTATGCCGTTAGAGCTTTGGTGATCATTCGGGGGCCAAGGTCAGAGCCGCCAATACCAATATTTACAACGTCAGTAATGCGTTCGCCTGTAAAACCTTTCCATTCGCCACAGTGAACACGTTCTACAAGTGCGGCCATTTTTTCTAGGGCGGCAGCAACAGCTTTTTGTTCGTCAGACTTGGCTTCGCCAGTAAAGCGTAAGGCGGAATGTAGTGCGGGCCTGTCTTCAGTGTTATTTACATGTGAGCCTCTAAAAAGGCGCTTAATAGCCCCTTTTAGATCGGCTTCTTCAGATAGTTTAAGTAGGAGCTCTAGCGTTGTTGCGTCTATGTGATTTTTTGAGAAATCGAGTTCTAGACCAGCCGCGTTTGCTGAAAGGCGTTGTGCGCGATTACTATCGTCGTCGAAAGCCTTTGCAAGTGTTTTGTTTTTCCAAGACGCTGCGTGCGATTCGAGGTCGTTCCATACGGTGTATAGGTCAGATAATGTCTTTGCTTGCATGTTCTCGCTCTAAGTTAAACGTAAATAAGTTAAACGTATATTAAGTTAAACGTAAATAGGTGAATTTTTGAAAGATTAGTGCGCTCTAGCTACGGCAAATCGGGATAATTCTGTCAATGCCTCGAGGTATGGGCTTTCTGGGAGCGCGTTCAGTGTTTGAATCGCAAGCTCTGAGTGCTCAATGGCTAGCTGGCGCGTGTAGTCAATGCTGCCCGCCTTACGAACAATCTTAACAATGGTGTCTAGCTGCTCTGCATTGCCTTCTCGGATCGCGGCCCGAATAATGTCGCAGTCGTCTTCGGAGCTATTTTCTAATGCGTGAATTAATGGCAATGTCGGCTTGCCTTCGGCAAGGTCGTCGCCGACATTCTTGCCCAGCAATTCGGCGTCGCCTTCGTAGTCGAGGAGATCATCGATAAGTTGGAACGCTAGGCCTAAGTGATAACCGTAAAGCTTTAAAGCTTCTCGTTGTTTAGGTGAGGCCTCGCCCAGTATCGAGCCGCACTCACAAGCGGCTTCGAAAAGCGCCCCGGTTTTTTTGTAGATTACCGTTAAATATTCTTGTTCTTTAATATCGGGGTTTTTGGCGTTAGCGAGCTGTTGGACCTCGCCCTCGGCGATGATGTTAGTCGTACCTGAAAGGGTGTGCATAATGCGCATATCGCCAATAGCAACCATCATCTGGAATGCTCGCGAGTATAAAAAATCACCGACCAGTACACTTGGCGCGTTGCCCCATTTTGCGTTCGCTGTAGGGCGTCCGCGGCGCATACTTGATATGTCGACAACATCATCATGAAGTAGTGTCGCGGTATGAATGAATTCAATAACGGCGGCTAGGTCTATGTGTTTGTCGTCATTGTATGAGAGGGCTTTTGACGCAAGTAAGACTAAAATGGGGCGGAGTCGTTTTCCTCCTGCATCAACAATGTAATGACCAATGTTTTCAACTAGGGGTTCATCGGAATGTAGACTATCGATGATGCGAGAATTTACCCGCTCTAACTCGGAGTGGACAAGGTCCAAAAAAGGCAGCATAGGGACAGTTTCCCGCCTTGGTAGCAAAAAGAGTGTGGATGCTATGGGGCAAGTGGCTATAAGTCAAGGATGCGTCTAGGGCTAGATCAACTTCTACCGTCTTTTTTACATTTTAGCGGGCGATTCGCTTTGTATAGTCGCTTTTTTGTCCTTTTTTCGTCCTATCGCCTTCGGTCTATTAGAGTCTATTTGTAGTTTTTAGAGTTGAAGGCTGTTGGGTTTTATGGCTAGCTCAGGTGGTATAAAAGGGTTCTCTAGCATTATGTAGCGAGTGTTTTTGCTTTGAATTACGCGCATGTGTTCGGCAAAGTGTTTGTTGAGTAGCGCGGTAATTTTCCCCTGCTCTTTAAGTGCTTCTAGGCCCAGCTCTAAACGTTGAGCGAGGTAGGCTTGCTTTGAACTAAGGTAAAAAACGATAGGGTATGGGTAAAAAACCATTAACTCTGGAACGATAGCAAGCTTAGGCGCTATGTCTGGATGCTTGTCGATAAAGCTCTGAGCTTCAATTGCCGCTAAGGGTAAGTAGTCAAAGCGCTTGTTACCTTGCATTGAGGCAAGAGAATCCATGTCGTCGGCTTCTATTACTTGATAGTTTGAATGGCGGTATATAGCGGAGTCTTGCCAGCCTCGACCCTGGCCCGCCGTTAAAGTTTGAAGTTGTTCTGCGGTGTTGATACCCGCGAATTTCACAAGTGAGTCCTTATGAACAATTAAGCTTCGAAATCCCATCATCTGGTTTAGGATGGGGACTTTGGCTGCGATATTGGTCTCTAAGTCAGTTTGAGCTTCAGAAATCCAAGCTCCTACGCGAATATTTACGACATCACCAAGATTGATTTCGCGTCGCACACGGTTAGTTGTATAGCTGCGTCGAACTCTCGAAATTGAGTACTCCCCGTGAGTGCTTCGAGTGGCGTCTAGGGCTAGGGTTAATAGCTCTACTTGGTAGGCGTCACGTTTCGGTGTTTTCCCCCAGTCCCAATAAGAGTAGTGGTAATTTGTCTTGGGTTGGGCGTGGGCGATACTGCTTTGGATCGCTATGTATAGCAGAGCAAATAAATATGCGGCGGCTGAAACCAAGCGGTATAAGGGGGATGCGGATTGATATGGATGATTCACGCGTTCTCAAGTTTTATGTTGCCGGTTTGTGCTAATTTTAGCAGCTGTTTACATATTTATCTTTAAGTCTACGCCTAGCTTGTTTTTTACGGGTCTCTGAGGTAGAATTCGCGCCCTTTCGGGGCTTGTAAAGCCTGAGACTAGTTTATTAGACACGATGCAAGCGTTGGTGAAAACCGAATAATGAGTATTACTCAGCTTCGTATCGTCCGATTCGTACGCGTTATTGGAGCATTTATATGTACGCAGTTATTGCAGCCGGTGGTAAGCAGCACCGTGTAGTTGAAGGTGAAACCCTTCGCCTAGAAAAAATCGAAGAAGCTCAAGGTAATACAGTTTCTTTTGATCAAGTTCTTTTAGTCGGTAGTGGCGCAGACGTCACTATCGGTGCTCCATTGGTTGCTGGCGCAACTGTTGAAGCTGAAATCGTAAGTCACGGCCGCGCTGATAAGGTTACTATTATCAAGTTCCGTCGTCGTAAGCATTCTATGAAACGCCAAGGTCACAGACAGTGGTATACAGAAGTTAAAATCACTAGCATCAAAGCATAATTAAGGGGTTTAGAAATGGCTCATAAGAAAGCAGGCGGTAGTACTAATAACGGTCGCGATTCCGAAAGTAAACGCTTAGGTGTTAAACGTTTTGGCGGCCAAGAAGTTAAAGCTGGTTCAATTTTAGTTCGTCAGCGTGGAACACGTTTCCATGCCGGAGAAAATGTTGGAATCGGTAAAGATCACACCTTGTTTGCAAAAGCGCATGGTGCGGTTAAATTTGTAGTAAAGGGTAAGGATAACCGTAAATTTGTAAGCATCGTCGCTGCATAATTTTACGAGTTCTTTCAAAAAAGCCCCTCTGTTTCGATAGTGGGGCTTTTTTTTTGCACGATTGTTGAGCCTAGTATGTCTATGGCTTTGGAGTCTGTGTATTGTGGTTTCTTTCCTTATCTGTTCCAATTAAGTTTTAGTGTTTAAAGCACTGCAATACTCTTAATTATCATATTCTAAATTCCGAGCTCTACGAGGCTCCATAGTCATGAAATTTGTTGATGAAGCACCCATCACCGTTCGCGCAGGCAAAGGCGGCAAAGGTTCACTAAGTTTTAGGCGAGAAAAGTATATTGCTCGCGGTGGGCCAGATGGTGGTGATGGTGGTGATGGTGGCTGTGTATATCTAGAAGCCGATGAAAACCTTAATACCTTGGTTGATTTCCGTTTTCAGCGTAGTTTTCAGGCCCAGAACGGTGAGGGCGGTAAGACGCGTTGTAGTACCGGGCGTAAAGGCGATGATCTGATTCTGCCAGTTCCAGTAGGTACGACGGTAATCGATAATGATACGGGCTTACTTGTTGGTGATTTAACAGAAGCTGGTCAGCGCTTATTGGTCGCTCAGGGCGGTTTTCACGGTCTTGGTAATACGCGTTTTAAATCGTCTGTTAATCGCGCGCCACGCCAAACATCGCCGGGCTCTGAGGGTGAGGTTAAAGATCTTAAGCTAGAATTGAACCTGCTTGCCGATGCCGGTATGTTAGGTCTTCCAAATGCGGGTAAGTCCACATTCATCGCGGCTGTAACGTCGGCTACCCCCAAAATCGCGGATTACCCTTTTACGACCTTAGTGCCGAGTTTGGGTGTTGTTCGGGTCCATCAGTACCGTAGCTTTACCGTAGCGGATATTCCCGGCCTTATCGAAGGCGCCTCTGAAGGCGCTGGCCTTGGTATTCGTTTTTTGAAGCATCTAACGCGCTGTAGAATACTACTGCATTTAATTGATGTATTTCCTGTTGATGGTTCGACCTCACTTGAGCAAGCCAAAACGATTATTGCCGAATTAGAGCGCTTTAGCCCTTCGTTGGCAGAGCGTGAGCGTTGGTTAGTCTTGAATAAGTCCGATTTACTTGGTGCTGATGAGCTTCAAGCGGCAATGGATGAGCTTCGTGCTGGGCTAAACTGGAAAGGCAAGATCTATACTATCTCGGCTATTTCGGGGGAGGGTACGCAGGTTTTATGTAATGACCTGTTGATGCAGCTTGAGGAATTATGGGGTGCAGAGCGCACGGATGAGGATGCCGCTAAGCTAGAGAAAGACTTTCAGGTACGTATGCGCTCAGAGGTTCGCGACAAGATCTTGGAGCAAAGAGCTTTGCGTCGTAAAAATAACAGCAATGACGATTTCGATGATGATGAAGAAGACGATCATGATGTTGACGTTGTCTATGCACCATAGAGTGTTTTTGAGCTGTTCGTATTAACGTGTAGGCGGCTCTGGTGTTGAAAAGAAAGAGGTAGTAATGAGTAAGCGGCAGTTAGTAAAGCAAAGTCGCCGATGGGTGATTAAAATTGGAAGCGCGCTATTAACCGATGATGGTCGTGGTGTAGATGTCGTTGCTATCACCGATTGGGTTAGGCAAATCGCCATGCTGCATGCGCGTGGTTGGGAGATTGTTCTTGTGTCTTCAGGGGCAATTGCCGCTGGTATGCTGCGCTTGGGTTGGACAAAACGACCAACATCTGTGCATGAGTTACAGGCCGCTGCTGCGGTCGGGCAGTCTCGTTTAATCCAGCTCTACGAGCGTGAGTTTCAGAAGTACAACTTAAATACAGCTCAGGTTCTTCTTGACCACGATGACCTATCAAACCGTCAGCGATACTTAAATGCGCGCTCTACGATTCGCACCCTGTCCAAATTGAACGTTATCACCATTGTTAACGAAAATGACACGGTCGTTACCGATGAAATTCGTTTTGGCGATAATGATACCTTGGGCGCTTTAGTTGCCAATTTAATCGAAGCCGATACCTTGTGTATTCTTACTGATCAGAATGCCATGTACGACTCAGATCCTCGTTCCAATGATAAGGCTCGTCCTATATTGGAGCGCTCCGCTATCGACAGTAGTCTTGATGCTATGGCGGGTAGTGGTGGTGGCGCATTGGGTAGCGGAGGGATGCTTAGTAAGCTTCGGGCTTCGCGTCTGGCTGCGCGATCTGGTGCCAACACGATCATTGTTGGCGGTTCGACTTATGACGCCATTACGCGCGTAGCAAACGGTGAAGCTATTGGGACATTGTTGTACGCAACTGAGCAGCCCATTGCGGCACGTAAGCGTTGGCTAGCGGGGCAGCTGCAGTCGCGTGGCGTATTAGAGCTGGATGATGGGGCTGTGCGTGTATTGCGTGAGCACGGGAAAAGCTTATTGCCTGTTGGGGTGAAAAGCATAGCGGGTTATTTCTTACGTGGTGAGCTAGTTGTTTGTCGTGACTCAAGCGGTAAGGAAGTGGCGCGGGGTTTAATCAATTACAGCAGTGATGATTGCCGAAAAATCGCAGGTTCATCGAGTGACCTAATTGAGAGTTTAATTGGTTACAAAGATTTCGATGAGCTTATTCATCGTGATAATTTAATTCTTAGCTAGAAGCTACTATGTCTTTGTTTAAAAAACACTTTGATGCAATGTCACTTTATTCTCCTCCTCTCGAGGGGCGAGATAAAGGTGGTCGTTTATTGCTCGACTTTAATGAGCGAACTGTTCCTGTTGGCTTGGCTATCGAAGACGCTATGGTGGGTTATATTCGTGCCGGTAAAATGCAGATGTATCCCTCATACGGTGATATTACTGAGCGCATTGCGGATTACGTGGGCGTTGACGCTGACAAATTAATGATTACCAACGGTTCTGATCAAGGGATTGATTTACTTTTTCGCGCGGCGTGTTCGGCGGGTGAAGAAGTTATTATTCCTGGACCGAGTTTTCCTATGTACATTCAAGCCGCTCAGGTTGAGTTAGCGCACATTCATTCGCCGGATTACACGGCTGAAGGCGGTTATCCGCTGCAGGCGGTGATTGATTGCGTTAATGATAAGACGCGCGTCATCGTCGTATCTAACCCAAACAACCCTTCGGGAACGCTGTTGTCAGAAGAGGGTGTTATTCGTTTGGCGGAGGCCGCTCCAGACGCAGTAATACTCGTCGACGAATGCTATTACGAGTATTGTGGCCTTAGCGTTGTTGGCTTGATTGATCGCTTTACGAATATCGTCGTAGTTCGCACCTTTTCGAAAACTTGGGGCTTGCCGTCGTTGCGCATTGGTTATGCTGTAGCCGCGCCGGTGCATATCGAGACGCTGCTCAAGGTAAGGGGGCCGTACGATATTAATCAATTGGCCGTTGTTGCCGTTGCGGCCGCTTTGGATAATCAAGAGTCGATTCACAGCTATATCCGTGAAGTGATGGAGTTGTCCAAGCCCAAGTTGGAAACTTTTCTTAACCAGGAAAATGTTTTCTTTTGGCCAAGCGTGGCTAACTTTTTATGGGTGTTTTTTGACGATGCCGAGGCTGTTGAGTTGGCCTTGCGTACCGAAGATATTTTAGTAAGACCTAAGTCGGATGCCAATGGGCGACTGGGCTTGCGCATAACGCTGGGTACGGAAGCCCAGGTAGACCGTTTGATTGGTGTTCTTGCTAAGGCCCTGTAAGCGTGTGATGCTGTACGGCTAAGCCTGTTTGGATGACGCTCTCCTGATCTGAGCCCTGTCCTTAGGTGGGCTTGAGTTAGGTCCTGAATAGGGCAGATGGGTTTTAGTTAGATCCTTATGAGGCCCTTAATTGGGCTCTGAGCTAGGTCTAGCATAGCTAAGTGGGTCTCTGGTCCCCGAGTTAACCTACTACTGGTTAGGTAGTAGCCTTAAGTGATTTCTTTGTTTTTAAATAGCCGACCATAGTTGCACCACTTCTCTACAGCATAATAAATTCCAATACTGAATATCCAGCTGAAGCCAAGCGCTAATGCGGCCATTGTTAAAAGCTCCCAGCTGGCTAGCGTTGTTAATTTTTGCTCGCCGAATAATACGTAGAACGATAAAAACAGAAACGGCGGGTGAAATAAATACATCGCATAGGAGCCCCGCGCAATCGGAAAAAGAAAACGGTTGGAGAGTAGATTTTTACCAAAGCTTGATTCATCTTTTGGTAATAATGACAGCAAAAGAATGCTTGCTATAAATAAGGCAAATAAAGGGCGTCCTATGAGCATATTTATGCTGTACAGCGTTTGCTCTGTACTACTTAAGAGTGCTTTAGGTTGGTAAATATCGAACGATGCAATCAAAATACAGCCGGTCACTAATAGTATATTTGCCAGCATGTAATAATGTTTACTTTGTTGGAAACGGCTATGTAGTAGTTCGTGTTTGTGGCTCCACAACCATGCCGCGACTACCCCAAAAATAAAGGCTGGTAGCCTCGCAATAGGCGATACATATAGGTATTGCATATAGTGCAGGGCGGTCTCCTTCTCATCGTTTAATATGAAGTCCATCATAGTGCCTGCCAGCAGTTTTTCGTTCCCAAAATAAAAATATGTCATCCATGATGTGGATAGTAGTAAAAGTGCTAAGCAGGTAAGTAGGCCGACCTTGGTTGAGCGGATAGTAATAATGAGTAGTGGGAAGACGGCGTAAAACTGAATTTCTACCGAAAGTGACCAGCTCCAAGGAATAACAATATCTTTAATGTTGAATAGGTTGTTGTAGGCAAAGATGTTGCCCAGCATATTGGTATCCCAGCCTTTGGCTAAGCCAAATATCAGTAGGGCGCAAAGGTAGGCTGGGTATATTCTTAAGAAGCGTTTTAAGTAGAATTTTTTGAGTGAGATGTCGTTTTTTTGTAGGCGTTCGCTAAATAATTGATGGCCTATAAGGAATGCACTTAAGACAAAAAACACATCGACGCCAAGATCGCCCCGGCGAACCCATGCTAGCCAGAAAGGTAGCTCTGAGCTGAATTTAAAAAATAGTGCGTTGCTCTCAAAGGCATATTGTGAAAAAAAATACGCATGAAAAACAATAACAAAGACTATTGAGAGCGCCCTTAGTCCATCGAGACTGTCTAAGTGACGGCCTGTATGTTTACGTAGGAAGAAGCTCATTATCGTTCTGTCGCTGTTGGCGTGCCGTCGTTAGCATGCTGTGGTGAATTTCAGGTATAAAAAAACCGGCCTTAGCCGGTTTTTTCTACGCTCAAAATCTTAAGCCGCTAGTGCTTTGATTTTGGTGTTAAGACGGCTCTTATGACGAGCAGCCTTGTTTTTATGCATGATGCCTTTGTCAGCCATACGGTCAATAACAGGGACTGCCGCTGCGTATGCTGCTTTGGCTTCATCTGCGTTGCCTGCTTCGATGGCTGCAATAACTTTTTTCAGGTAAGTGCGGACCATGGAGCGCAAGCTGGCATTATGCTTACGAGCCTTGTCGTTTTGACGAGCGCGTTTTTTCGCTTGAGGTGAATTTGCCACCGTGGAGCTCCTATAAATTAGAGTCTAAAATTATGTATAAAAGTGTTGGTTATCCTGGGGTCGAAACCGAACCCATTAAACTTTCACTGTGTGTTTTAAGGACGCGGTATTATCCGCATTTACATAAATATGTCAAGCTATTGGGTTAGCATCATTGTGAATTAGTTAAGGGTAAGCGTATTTCAAAGCAGACTCCCTCGCCATTACTGTGATTGCGGGCCGAAACATGGCCTCGATGGAAGTCCACTATCAGCCTCACAATGTACAAACCAAGCCCTAAATGCTGTAGCGGAGGCTGCCCTGGGGGCTGTCCAGAAGGTTGTGTGGCCCCACTCTCCCGTATAGATACCATAGAGTCAAATAACTGCTTATGCATGGTTTCAGGTAGCGGGGGGCCTTGATTGTACACGCTAACAATAAGCTCGCTATCGTTGCGCGTAAGTCCCAGCTCAATGTGACCACCTAAGGGCGCAAATTCGGCGGCATTATCAACAAGTTTGTCGAGCATCTGCACAATTAAATCCCCAGCGGCGAGAATCGTAAACCCAGCGGGGTGGGCTTTGATGTTTAATGCAAATTGGGCCTGAGTATAAACATCTGAGTAGGCATCTTTTAGATGGTTGAGTACTTCATCGAAGGGTATTTCTTCAACTTCAGCTGAATCAATGGCTTGCTCCACTCGGCTAGCGGCGCCCATAGCATTTAAAATGCTCGATAAGCGCGCCGCACCATCTTTGGCGCGCGCGGCATAGACCTTGCCCTGCTCGCTCATGTGTTCGTGTTCTAAGTTGTCTAGCGACGAGCTAACAATCGCTAGTGGTGTGCGTAGCTCGTGTGACAGCTTGCTCGAGAGCGTGCGCAAATAGCCCGTGTATTCATGTAATCGAGCCAGTAATTTTGCAAAGCTACGCGAGAGCTCGCCAATTTCATCTGGATGGCGGCTAACACAGAAATCGTTGTTGATTTTCCCTGAGTCCGAAATGGCATTGGACGCGGCACGGTTTAACTTTCGAATCCTCAATGACAGCCAGCTGGCGTAGAGCACTAAAAGCAAGGCGGCCATAAACGATACTGCAAATGAATAGAGCATAAGCTTTGAAAATGCAGAGCTGGTAAACGACGACAGGTTTTCGGCGTTTTGCTCAACTATAACAGCACCATATACAGCGCCATACGCTGCGCTATCGTCAAGCACTAGCGGGTTGGCTTGTAGAGGGACTTGCGGAGTTTGCTGCTGGGCTTGTTGGTGAGTTTGCTGAGTTTGTTTAGACGCGTGCAGGGAGCTTGCTTTAGCGGTCGGCTGACGTTTTGTGGTGCTGTTGTGAGCGGAGCTATAAACGGGGCCGTAAACCGGAACACTAACGCGGCTAATAACACGCGAGTTCTCTTGAAATCCGGCTCGACTTGTAATTCCTTTAAGCGTCGAAACTATGTCTTTGGATTTATAGAAGCCTTCACTGGTTGTATCGATATAATCCGGGTGTGTAATGGCTTTCGTGGATAGCTTATATAGTGAATTAAAAATCCAAGGGAGCTGTGCATCGCTGTCTGCATGGCTACTTAAGTCACCAGTGCTGGCGATAAGTGCCCCTTCACGGGATGCCAGGCTAAGCTTTAAACCCTCCCGTCTGAAGACTTTTAAGCTGTTTTCAAGAATAGAGGAGGTCCGAATTAAAGTGCCAGCGGTATTTGTTGAGTCGGCTTGAATATTGCTCCAGCGAATCATAGCTTGGCGCACGCCCTGCTGGGCATCATAAACATAAATACCTATGCCTTTGTCGGCCCAGTGCCGTGGGAATTTGAGTTCGAGCCAATAACCGTGCTGCGACTCTACCCATCGGCCTTGAATAAGGTGCTCTTCTTTTGGTATTGATGCAGCTGTTTGGCGTGTTGACATGTTACTCGTGTTCGCAGAGTCACTGAGCAGTACATTGGATAATTCACCCGGTGCACTTGCGAATAGGCGGTACTGACGTTTCCTCATCGTATTACTGACTAAATTCAAGCGAACATTATCCGCAAGCGCACTGGATGAGCGCGGGTTGTGATAGCGAATGGCGTTGTCTGGCACATCTAAAAAAACGTATAGATCGTTGGCGTATTCAGCGACTTTGAGTCTTGCTGTAAGTGACGTATTGGATGAAAAGCCAGCATATTGTGGCAGCGGTTGTGGCGTTATGCCTTGAGCTCCCCATTCTTCGCTGTAGCCATCGAGTATGGGTGCGGCTTTAAATCGGTGTGTATAGACCGCTTCGCTTGGGGTATCGCTAAAGTTATTTTCGAGTGCTTGGCGTGTGCTGCTGTCGCTGCCTATGCGCGCGGCTATCGCTAGTGCGCTGGCTTCCAGCGCATCGGCTTGACCCTTTTGAAGTGAACTTTCGAGTTCTTGAATATATTGGCAGCCAACCCAAGGCAGGCAAAGCGTAATTAAGCTCACCAGAAACAATTGCTTTCTAAGGCGCATGCTAGGTTAGTCTCGTCACGGTCTTAATTCGATTGACACACGATTTAGTGCGCATCAGTTGTAACCCAGCGATACCCCATACCATAAGCTGTTTGTATGCAGTCGAAGCCAGCATCGACTTCTTTGAATTTTTTACGAATGCGTTTGACGTGTGAGGTGATGGTATTATCATCAAGAACAACGTTTGCAGCATCCATTAGCTGTTGGCGGTTTTTAACATGACCGGGAAATTGCGCTAAAGCGTGGACAATCCACAGTTCGGTAATGGTGAGATCAATCGGCGAGCCCTCCCAGCGCACATTCATTCTGTCCATGTTCACGGTGAGCTTATCGCGACTGATTTCTTTTTCAGTATTGGTGGGGTTTTGGAGGGTATCAATACGGCGAAAAAGCGCCGTGATTCGCGCCATCATATGCACCAAGCTAATATCTTTTGTTAGGTAGTCATCGGCACCTAGGCGCAAGCCAGATACCACGTCAAACTCACTATCACGCGCGGTTAAAAAGATAATGGGTAATTCTGGGGCGCGGCTGCGTAACTCACGGCAAAGTTCAAAACCGCCTTCAATGTCATCGCCAAGACCTATATCGATAATGGCTAAATCGGGGAGCCGGTTATTAAATGCGGATAAAGCTTCCGGGCGCGAGCGGTAATGGTTCACCTTGTAGCCTTGTCGTCTAAGGGCGTCGCAGTAATTTTGTGCGATAGCGTCTTCATCTTCTACGATAGCGATAGTTCGAGGCATGGTAATCCTAATAATTGTTGCTGTTATTGCTGTTATTGCTGTTATTGTCGTTGTCACGCCTACGCGTGTAAATCGTTACTGATATTGGGCTTGTTAAGTATTACTGCAAGAACTCAGACGCAAGAACTCAGATGCAAAAGCTCAAATTAAAAGGCCCAAATACAAAGCAATAGATAAAGCCCCGTAATAGTAGAGCCAAGCGTCAAAAAGACAAAGCCTAAATGCACGGTACAGTGGAATTTTTTAGCTGGCCGGGATCTTAGCTGCGTCACGTAAAACCCCATACGGCGATATCGCCTAAGAAAAGCTTCTTGACTCTTATTTTTGCAAAGTCTAGAGTTTGGTTTTTTCACAGCTTAGAGTTTTTTTCGCAGCTTAGAGCTTCGTTTATGCAGGGCTTAGAGCTTCATTTTTATAAAGCTTAGGGCTCCGTTTGCATAAAACCTAGCGCCATATTTTCATAACGCTCAGAGCCTACGTTGTGACTAGACCCGTCTTTATAATTAAACTACAGCTAGTGAACATATCATTGATTGTAAGCTGACAGTTGATTTGGCGCTAATCATCGGCCGTGAATACGCTATAATTTGCGAACGGCCAACCAACCTGAGGTAAATTGATGTACCCCTATATTGTCGCGGATATCGGCGGAACGAATGCTCGTTTTGCTCTAGTAACAGAGAAACAAGGTGACCGTTACGTCATCGAAAACGTAAATATCCTTCAGGGGGCTAATTATGCTCGTCTCGAAGACGCTCTAGCGGCCTATATCGACGGCCTTGCTGGAATAAAACCTAAAGCGGCCTGCATTGCAATTGCAGGGCCGGTAAAAGGTGATCTTATTTCGATGACCAACCTAGCGTGGTCGTTCTCTAAAGAAAAGGTACGGACACAATTTGGCCTTGATGCATTTGAAGTGCTCAATGATTTCGGTGCGCTGGCTGTAGCAACCAGTCGCTTAACCGATGATCACTTAATCACCGTCAAAGAAGGTGTACGAGTAGATCCCGCCAACAAAGCGATCTTGGGCCCAGGCACCGGCCTTGGTGTTGCCGGTTTGGCGAGTAATGGGGCTAACTGGTTACCCATCCCATCAGAGGGCGGGCACGTTAATATCGCTCCGGCCAGCGTCGAAGAATGTGAAGTTATTAAAGCGTCTATTGCGCGCCTTGGTCATGTATCGGCCGAAGCTTTTCTTTCTGGTCCTGGTTTGGTTAATCTATATACAGCCGTTAGTGATGTTAATGGTCGCAAGGCACAATGCTTCGAACCCAAAGATGTTAGTGCAAAAGGTTTGGATGGTTCGAACGAAGATTGTGTTGCTGCGCTCAAGCATTTCTGTGCGTTCTTGGGCACCGTATCGGGCAACCTTGCCTTAACCTATGGTGCATTGGGCGGCGTGTATATTGCCGGTGGCATTGTGCCCCGACTTATCGACTTCTTGAAAGATAGTGACTTTGCCGAACGATTTAGCAATAAGGGCATAATGAGCCATTATGTTAAAGACATTCCTGTCGAGCTTATTAGTTTTGATCAAACGGCCTATCTCGGCGCAGCCGGTTGGTTAGAACAAGTTTTAAACGACTAATTATCCAAAAACCAATGAGCTAATCTACGTTAGCTCATTGGTTATGCTCACTGTTTCTATTTAACACTCCAGTGCGTCTTTTCTGTCAATGTCTTCTTAATATCCCAATATCCCAATATCCCAATATCCCAATATCCCAATATCCTCCAGAATCATCCAGAACCTTCCCGGATCTTCAGAGCCTTACCTTAAGCCCCGAGCTAGCTCAATTAACACGCTTAATCCGATTCTGTATGGTCGTATTTTTATTCTTCACTGCACGTTAAGACGCTAAAATGTGCGATTAACGTTGAAAAATGGTGTTAATTTTTTGTATATCGTTAACGGGCTTAGAAAAATACAAATTAAAACGTGATACAAAAGGCCTAGCCGTCTAAGCTAAAGGTTCATTCTTTGCGAATAGTGCCAGAGACTTATGAGTATTGATGATTTAGACCCCGAATTACGTGACGATCTAATGAGTAGTTTTGACGAGCTCTATCTAGAGATTGAATCGTGTTTATGCCGTTTGGAGCAAGGCTTTGATGAGCGCATTGTCAATGAACTGTTTCGGGGTATTCACTCCATTAAGGGCAATGCCGGCATGGTGCATATACCAATTATTGTGGATTATGCTCATCAAATTGAACATGTTGTAAGCTGCGTTCGCGAAGGTGCATTAGCGCTTAGCGCCCCCTTGTGTGAAGCCTTGCAGGTAGGGATGGATCGTTTACGCGATCTACATTATCGCGAAGTGCTTGATGAAGAATTTGCAAACTTAGATTCAATTATGCTTGGCGCGAAGTTTGCCGCTTTAGCGCAGTGTGGCAACGACGGTGCCGCACGTTGGATAGCCGTGATTCTAGGTTTGCGAGACGACCTAGACCCCAAGGCTCCCGAACAAGCTATACATTACGACGCGCAAACTTCGGACGTTACCATCGCCAACGGTCAAGTTGCTTCTGAGTCAGAGTTAGTCGATCATCTAGAAGAGCAAAGCGCGACGTTTGGCCGGCAGGACGACCTTTTATTTTTCCAAGAACTTGCTCTGCAGGTTGATACCCAAAATCAGTATTGGTCGGGTCGCAGTATTCAATTGTTCGAATGGTCGTTGAAGCTAAATCAAATGGGCGGTGATGTTGTAGGCTACGAGCAGCTAGCGGCCGCAATCTATTTACACGATATTGGCATGTTATTTATCCCTAACGAGATTCTAAATAAAGAAGGCAAGCTCACCGATGACGAGTTAATGCGTATTCGTTTACATCCATCGTGGGGTTATAGCATATTATCGCGTATGTCAGGTTGGGATGAAGCCGCACAAATTGTATTGCAGCACCATGAACATGAAAATGGCAACGGCTATCCGAGTGGTTTAAGCGGTGACGCCATACATGTTGGGGCAAAAATTCTAGCCTTAGTCGATGCGTTTTTCTCTATGACGAATGGTCGAGCCGATCGATCAACTCGGCGGACAGCATTGCGTGCCATTTCAGAAATTAACGCGCGTAAAGGCACGCAGTTTAATGCCTACTGGGTTGACTGTTTTAACGAAATGATAAAAAAAGAGGTCCGTCAAGGTACGCTTTAGCGTTGAAGCGTATGGGGCTACTGCTAGTGTGAAGTATTGGCGCAGCCGCGCTTTAATTAACGGCCATATGCTTAATCTCATAGCTTTTTAGCTCCGAGCTAGCTCTCTACCGAACTTCCGATCTAACCCTCTACCGAACTCTTGATCTAACTCTAGTTTTATTGTCATTACAAATTAGATGGTCACAAAGAGATAAAACTTCACCTAAAATCTTGAAAACGTGGAACCGAGCCCTTATTTCTCTGTCATAAAGCAAACACTTTAGGAGAAAAAATTAATGATACGATCTTTTGTTGGTTTGGTTGTTTTACTTTCAAGTATGGCGAGCACAGCTGCACTGCCAGCGTATGACGCTAACGGGCAAGTATTGCCTACTTTGGCGCCAATGCTCAAAGAGGTTAACCCCGCGGTGGTTAATATTGCCACGTTTTCGCAGCAAGAAGCTTACAACCCCTTACTAAACGATCCCTACTTTAGAAACTTTTTTGGCGCAAAGCCACGCCATCAATTAAAAGGTAAGCCGCAACGTAAGCAGCAAAGCGCGGGCTCTGGCGTTATTGTTGATGCCAAAGCCGGTATCGTTATGACCAACTATCATGTCATTAAAGATGCCGATGAAGTTCAAGTATCGTTAATCGATGGTCGAAACTATCGAGCTGTTGTTAAAGGGTCTGATCCAGACTTAGATATCGCCATTCTAAAAATTGACGCCGAAGATTTAACCGATTTAAAAATTGCCAATTCAGATCTCATGGAAGTCGGCGATTTTGTTGTCGCGATCGGCAACCCCTTTGGCTTGGGGCAAACCGTTACCACTGGCATTGTGAGTGCGTTGGGTCGTTCGGGTTTAGGTATCGAAGGTTATGAAAACTTCATTCAAACCGATGCCTCGATTAACCCCGGTAATTCTGGTGGCGCGCTGGTTAATTTGCGCGGTGAATTAATTGGTATTAATACGGCTATTATTTCACCGGCCGGTGGCAACGTCGGTATTGGTTTTGCCATTCCCGTGAATATGGCAAAGTCGAGCATGGACCAAATTCTTGTAACCGGTGAAGTTAAGCGCGGTCAAATTGGCGTGAGTATTCAAGATATAACACCCGATTTACAAAAAGCATTTGAACTCGATAATGGCCAGCGTGGTGTGCTTATAAATGATGTTCTTGAAGGTACTCCTGCTGACAAGGCGGGTTTAGAGTCAGGCGATATTATTGTCGCTATCGACGGCAGTGAAACATTAACGAGCTCGAACCTGCGCAGTCAAATTGGCGTAAAATCGATTGGCGATAGTTTACGTGTGACCGTTATTCGTGACGGTAAAAAACGTAAATTCACCGTGAAGGTTGGCGAGCCTAATTCAGATGCAAGCTCTGGTGAAATTCACCCCTTATTAGAAGGTGCGGTATTTGAAAAGGATCCAGATTCAGGTTCCGTAATTGTATTGTCCGTTGCCCCAAACTCGCGCGCGGCCTATGCGGGTTTACGTCCTAGCGATGCGATCCTAGGTGTGAACCGTAAAAAGGTTATTGATGTAGCCAGCTTACGTAAGTTGATCTCACGTGATCAAACTCAAATACTGTTACATATTGGTCGTAATGGTCGTTCTTTTTATGTTGTACTTCGCTAGGGCGATTTAATAATCGCTAGTTGTTGATTTTATGGGTGCTTTTGCACCCATTTTTTATTTCTTATTGTTATTGCTTCTTATTTACTCAAGTTTCGGAGTTCAATCTGGAGATAAAATACTAGGTAAGTTGTTGATATAGAAGAAAAAAGCCCGCGGATGGTAAAATACTAGTCTCTGACAAAAAGCAATTAGACCACCGGAAGCCCACGATGAATAATGCCACGAACTTACACGGTTTACCAATATCCATTAGTTCAGCTATAACAAATAAAAATAATTGCATAATATCTTTGCCGATGCGTGGAAAAAACTTAGACTCAACGTCCATAT
>JBLIMQ010000008.1:0-71522 GCA_047638775.1 Flavobacteriales bacterium | reverse complement strand
GGTACGCGAGCTGGGTTTAGAACGTCGTGAGACAGTTCGGTCCCTATCTGCCGTGGGCGTTGGAAATTTGAGAAGAGCTGCTCCTAGTACGAGAGGACCGGAGTGGACGAACCCCTGGTGTTCGGGTTGTCATGCCAATGGCATTGCCCGGTAGCTACGTTCGGACGGGATAACCGCTGAAAGCATCTAAGCGGGAAGCCTCCTTCAAGATTAGATTTCCCTGGACTTTAAGTCCCTGAAGGGCCGTAGAAGACTACTACGTTGATAGGCTGGGTGTGGAAGCGTTGTGAGGCGTTGAGCTAACCAGTACTAATGACCCGTGAGGCTTGACCATATAACAGAGATGAATATGGATACGATAGTTCGAGAGCAATCTTGGACACGCTAGAATAATATTACAGATTGACGCGAGAGCTATAACTAGCACTCAAGTGTAACTTCAGAATTCGCTTAGTTAAGACACCAGTTTTTTGTCTGACGACCATAGAGCATTGGAACCACCTGATCCCATCCCGAACTCAGAAGTGAAACGATGTATCGCCGATGGTAGTGTGGGAGTTCCCATGTGAGAGTAGGTCATCGTCAGGCTCTTATTTAGAAAAAAAGGCTCATCTTCGGATGAGCCTTTTTTTTGCCTTTTTTTTGACAGGTTTTACCTGTATTTGTAGTTCACCTCATCCTCTTTTTCCCTTTTACCCACTGTAAAAGACGGATAGACTAAAGCCGATAGCCCCACCCATCATTTTATAAGCCAGATTATGCAAAGTAACTTTGTTCATCTTCGTGTCCGTACAGAATTTTCACTTGTCGACAGTATTGTCCGAATCAAAGGTCTTGTTGCGCGCTTACAAAAATTTAACATGCCCGCTTGCGCCATTACTGACGTACACAACTTTTATGGACTCTTGAAGTTTTATAAAAGTGCGCAAGGTGCAGGTATTAAACCTATTTGCGGTGCTGATTTTTTTATTCAAACCGAAGATCCTGACGGGATACCTAGTCAAATTACCCTGCTTGCAATGAATGAGCGGGGTTATAAAAACATAACAGAATTAATTTCTTTATCGTTTACTAAAGGTCAACGTTACGGGAAGCCTTACTTACAAAAGACATGGATATCTGAAAAGAGCGAAGGGATTATTGGATTATCCAACGGCAAGTTCGGTGATATTGGGCAGGCTATAATAAACGGCAACATGCCGGATGCTGAAATGTATTTGGAACATTGGAAATCAGTGTTTCCAGACCGCTTTTATCTAGAAATTCAGCGGACGGGCCGTGAAAATGATGAGCAAGTACTTCATGCTAGCGTGGAACTAGCCGATAGAACTAATTGTCCTCTAGTTGCAACTAATGACGTACGTTTTCTGGATTCTTCTCAATTTGATGTTCATGAAGCTCGGGTTTGCATCGGCGAAGGCCGGGCACTAGACGATCCTCGTAGAGACAAAATCTATAGCGATGAACAATTTCTTCGTAGTCCAGAAGAGATGATTGAGCTATTTAGTGATATCCCTGACGCCATATCTAATACCGTTGAAATTGCCAAGCGCTGCAGCCTTGAGATTGAGCTTGGAAAATACTATCTTCCTGAATACCCCATTCCTGACGGATTAACGCAAGACGATTACTTTGAAAAGATATCACGTGAAGGACTGGATGTTCGCTTAGAGAAAATACTCGACAAAACACAAACTGACTACACTGAAAGGAAGGAGGAGTACCTAGCTCGCCTACGTTTCGAGCTAGATATCATCTGTCAGATGGGATTCCCTGGTTACTTTCTCATCGTGATGGACTTTATTCAATGGGCTAAAGATCATGATATACCCGTAGGTCCCGGGCGTGGTTCCGGTGCAGGTTCACTCATCGCTTATGCACTAAACATCACTGATCTTGACCCACTTCAATACGATCTACTTTTCGAGCGCTTTCTTAATCCAGAGCGGGTCTCGATGCCCGATTTCGATATCGATTTCTGCATGGAAAAACGCGATAAAGTTATTGGATACGTTGCTGATAACTATGGGCGTGAAGCCGTTTCACAGATCATTACATTTGGAACAATGGCTGCAAAAGCTGTAATTCGAGACGTGGCTCGTGCACAAGGAAAATCGTACGGGCTCGCCGATAAACTATCTAAGATGATTCCACCTGATCCAGGTATGACCTTAATGAAGGCGCACGGGCAGGAAGAGGTCTTACGAGATTTTTTGAATATTGATACTGATGGCGCTGAAATATGGGAAATGGCGCTGCAGCTAGAGGGAATAACCCGAAATGTTGGTAAGCATGCGGGTGGTGTTGTTATTGCGCCCACTAAACTTACAGACTTTTCTCCGCTGTATTGTGACGAATCCGGTGAAGGCCTCGTCACCCAATTTGACAAGAATGATGTTGAGGATGCCGGTCTCGTAAAATTCGATTTTTTGGGATTACGGACATTAACAATTATCGATTGGGCTGTGGCCATGATTAACGCCGATCGAGCTATTGATGATTTAGAGCCGGTAGTGATCGATGACATCCCGTTAGATTGTAGTGTCACATTTAAAATGTTGAAGAATGCAGAAACCACAGCGGTGTTTCAGCTCGAATCACGTGGCATGAAAGAATTAATCAAGCGCTTACAGCCGGATGATCTCGAGGATCTTATCGCACTTGTGGCGCTTTTTCGACCAGGCCCGTTGCAATCAGGGATGGTAGACGACTTTATTAATCGTAAGCATGGTCGTGCGAAAGTCGCATACCCAGACGCAAAGTATCAACATGAGCGATTGCAGCCGATTCTTGAGCCGACGTATGGGGTTATTGTTTACCAAGAACAAGTAATGCAGATTGCTCAGGTATTAGCGGGCTATTCTCTCGGTGGCGCTGATATGCTTCGACGAGCAATGGGTAAGAAAAACCCAGAAGAAATGGCTAAGCAACGTAGTGTATTTGCTGACGGCGCTCAAAGTGAGGGAATTGATCCCGAGCTCGCCATGAAAATTTTTGATCTAGTGGAAAAGTTTGCCGGTTACGGTTTTAATAAATCTCACTCCGCTGCATATGCGTTAGTCTCTTATCAAACGGCTTGGCTTAAGGCGCATTACCCCGCACACTTTATGGCCGCGACAATGTCTTCGGATATGGATAAAACCGATAAAGTTGTAACCTTTATCGAAGAAGCACGTGAAATGAAATTGGTTCTTCGTCCTCCAGACGTGAACGAAGGTCAGTTTCAATTTACGGTGGATCGAGAGGGAAATATTATTTACGGTTTGGGTGCAATTAAGGGGCTTGGCGAAGGGCCAATTGGAAGTATTTTAGACGCTCGCGAGGGCGGTGAGTTTAAAAATCTGTTCGACTTTGCCGATCGCGTCGATCTAAAGCGGGTAAACAAACGAGCGTTAGTTGCACTTGTTCGTAGCGGAGCGTTTGATAAGCTTGGCCTAAAAAATGAGCTCGATTATGATCGAGCTGTTTTGTTTGCCGCGATTCCAGAAGCGGTGAAAGCGGCAGAACAGAGTACAGCCAATAATAACGCTGGCATGAGCGATCTATTTGGTGACGTTGTCACCTCGGCGTCAAGTGACGAAGACCCCTATAAAGACTTTCATCGTGTTAGACGTTGGAGTACAAAAGACCGATTAAATGGCGAGCGCGAGACTCTTGGTTTGTACCTAACTGGGCACCCGATTGACGAATATGAGAACGAGCTTAAGCATTTTGTTAGTGGCCGCCTATCAAACTTACGAATTGATAAAGAGAGACAAACAGTCGCTGGACTTGTCGTTGCATTCAGGCTCATGAAGACTAAAAGAGGCGATAATATGGCCTTCGTAACACTCGATGATAGAACGGGCCGGTTAGAGGTCGCGATTTTTTCAGATACTTATGACAATCATAGGGATGATCTACGCAAAGACGCGTTACTTGTTATCGAAGGCCAAGTCAGTAAGGACGATTTTAGTGGCGGTATTAAAATGCGCGCGGATAAAATTTCCGACTTGGCAAAGGCCCGTGAAAATCGTATTTCGGCTATTTGTATAACGCTTAGAGAGTCGGAGCTGCAACGAGGTTACCTAAAGCAGTTAGATAGTACCTTGCGTGCGAGCGCAGGCGGGCAATGTCCTATCATTGTAAATTACCAAAAACACGATAAGCAGATAAGTTTTGGCTTTAATCGTGATTGGCTTGTAGCACCAACTGACGACTTAATTCAGTCGTTAAGGGTTCTATATGGGACGCCGGGTGTTGAGGTGCGATACCGTTAACAAGGGTATATTGTATCTAGATTATGATACTTAGTTCGTTTGTTTTTCAATGTGCTTTATCGCCCGTTTTGCACGCTTTCTAACCTTCGCATATACAGCACTTTCTTTTACCTCTCTTAATAAGGGGAGGTAAATGTCTCTTTGAGAGCTTTCGAGAATTATGCAGTACCATGATTTAAGCTCTTCAAAATCATTAATTCTTTCTTGGTCGTCATAGATATTGTAACTACGATGCAATAGCTTAGCAGCAAGATCAGTAATGTTTTTGTCAGATCTGTAAGCGCCGGCGGCTAGCTTTGCTCCTTGTAACGCTAGGATCGGGTCGCGCGAACGTAACATATTCAATACCCTAGTTTGGGTTAGATAGCCTTTGTTTGCTTCGATATTTCGCTTGCTTATACTCTTGTTCCAACGATGGTGGACGTCCAAGTTTGCTAAAGCTTGCTCTGCGCTGGATCGAATCTGTTCGTCAAGAGAGTTTTCAATGAGGTCTTCATAAAACGTGACGTAACGTTTATTTCCGGAGTAGGCCAAGCCTTTTAGGCTTAGAACCGCTAGGTCGATAGACTCTTCGTGCTGATAAACTTCAAACTTCGCTCGGATCGTGGCGTATATCTCTTTGTTATTACGGCCGGTCCAACGGAGTTTTTCAAATAGGGGCTCAAGGACTCTAAATTTGTCACTTTGTAGTTCGACTTTCAACTGTTCTAGTTCAGAATCTAAGTCTAATTGATCAGCCCATAACGTTATAGGGGCAAGTGGCACGCAAAGTAGTAATAGGCTAATAGCTTTAAGGATACGGCTACGTGTTTTATATGTAAAATTAGGAGCAATCACTGATTTTAGACCTGTTTCCATGCGTGCTTAAAGATAACATCAATTCTCGCTTAAAAATGGAAAGAGCTCTAGGCTATTCGTAATTTAATCGATATGCGAGTGCTATTTAAGTTAATCGATGGCGAATTGCTGCGAATTGGTCCTATCAGGGTTGAAAATAAGTGTTTACGAGGTAAAACTCAGCCTCCGTACTTTATGGGAATCTATAGGAATGGTAGACTTACGCCTCTTTTTAAAAGTCGTATAGTGGCCCGCCGCTAACTACGAAATATTGCATTTAAATAGGTCCAAGAACGAATGAATCTTAACTATCTCGATTTTGAACAATCTATTGCCGAGCTCGAAGGGAAAATTGAAGAGCTGAAGCTCGTTGAGAGTGATAATGAGCTTAATATCAGTGACGAAATCGAGCGGCTTCAAGAAAAAAGCTTAAAGCTTACCGAAAGTGTTTATTCTAACTTAAGTGCTTGGCAAGTTGTCCAAGTTGCTCGACATCCTCAACGTCCATACGCGTCTGATTATATTGCACGTATTTTTGACGAGTGGGACGAGCTACATGGTGACCGTCATTTTGGTGATGATCATGCAATTATAGGTGGCTTAGGCCGAATTGATGGCCGTCCTGTTATGGTTATCGGAGAGGAAAAAGGGCGTAGCGTTAAAGACAAAGTCTACAGAAACTTCGGAATGCCGAAGCCTGAAGGTTATCGTAAAGCTCTACGGTTAATGGAGATGGCGGAGCGCTTTAAATTGCCAGTGCTTACCTTTATAGATACTCCAGGCGCATACCCAGGAATCGATAGTGAAGAACGTGGTATTAGTGA
The DNA here is from genome assembly GCA_047638775.1 of Flavobacteriales bacterium. Taxonomy (GTDB): domain Bacteria; phylum Pseudomonadota; class Gammaproteobacteria; order Pseudomonadales; family Cellvibrionaceae; genus Agaribacterium. The sequence goes on along the minus strand of JBLIMQ010000008.1, from coordinate 65,602 downwards.
ATCCATAGCACAAAATCTCGCCGTTATGTCTAGATTGAAAACTCCCATTATATGCACTGTAATTGGTGAGGGTTCTTCCGGTGGAGCTTTGGCTATTGGTGTTGGCGATCAGTTAAATATGTTGCAATACTCAACGTATTTTGTGATATCTCCCGAAGGATGCGCCAATATTATTTGGAAGACGGTTGAAAAAGCACCATTGGCAGCTGAAGCTATGGGTGTTACATCTACAGTGCTCGAAGACTTAGGCATTGTTGATACTACGATACCGGAGCCTATGGGTGGTGCGCATCGTGATATCGAGCAGATGGCTGCAACCTTGAAATCTCAGTTAGTGGCGCAATTAGACGCCCTATCCAGTGAGCCAATCGACTCGCTTCTCGAACGTCGCTATGAGCGTTTGATGAGTTACGGCAACGGCCCAGTTTAAACTTTATAATGAGGGCCGTAGCATCTTAATCGGGGCGCGAGCCCACACACGTTAGGCTAGTTAATGTCCTCAATTCCAGAAGGCGAAGCTTCTATTGTGGGAGTTTCGTTATCCAATGCTCCTAATCTCGATATCGAAGCTACGTTACAGGCTTTAGATTTAACTCAGATTCCTTATAAGTTTGAAAAAAAACTTAAGCGTGAGCTGCGCCATATTCGAGAGCGTCGAGCTAACAATCAACTTTCCGATAAAAAGCTCCAAAACTTTCTTTTAAGCTATGAGCGTGCGCACGCTGTTCTTAACTCCCGTCAAAATCATTCGTTAAAACTCGATTTTCCAGAAAGTCTGCCCGTTAGCGGCAAGCGGGATGATATCGAGTTAGCCATACGGAACAACCAAGTATTGATTCTAGCTGGGGAAACTGGCTCGGGTAAGACAACTCAAGTTCCAAAGATGTGTGTTTCTGCTGGCCTTGGGCGACGCGGTATTATCGGCCATACACAGCCTCGTCGGATTGCGGCCAGAACTGTTGCATGCCGAATTGCTGAAGAAACGCAGGTCGAATTAGGCTCGGGTGTTGGTTATCAAGTTCGCTTTAATGATAATTCGAGTCCTGCGAGTCTGATTAAATTAATGACGGATGGTATTTTACTTGCTGAAATTCAGCGAGACCCGTTGTTATTAGATTATGAAGTTCTAATTATTGATGAAGCTCATGAGCGGTCACTAAATGTTGATTTTCTTTTGGGATATTTAAAGCGCCTACTTAAGAAGCGACCAGAATTAAAAGTCATTATTACGTCTGCGACAATCGATCTTGAGCGGTTTTCAAAACACTTTGATAACGCTCCTGTTATAGAAGTTAGTGGCCGTAGTTTTCCTGTAGAGGTGAATTATCGCCCCTGGTTGGATCGGTTTGAAGACGAGACCAGCGCAATTGTCGCGCTTACTGAGGAGATTCAAGTTCGATCCGGTCGTGAACGCGGTGATATATTGATTTTTCTCAGCGGTGAGCGGGAAATCCGCGAGCTTTCCCTTGCTATAAAAAAAGCGGAAATCCCGCATCTTGATGTTCTCCCTCTTTATGCACGATTAAGTGTTGCCGAGCAAAATAAAATATTTAACCCAGGAAAAGGCCAACGGGTAATTTTGTCTACTAATGTCGCGGAAACATCGATTACTGTTCCTGGCATCCGCTATGTAATTGATACAGGTAAAGCGCGAATTAGCCGCTACAGCGTAAGAACGAAAGTACAGCGGTTGCCGATCGAAGCTATCTCACAAGCAAGTGCAAATCAGCGTTCAGGCCGTTGCGGGCGTGTTATGAACGGTATTTGTTACCGCTTGTATGATGAAGGTGATTTCAAATCCCGCCCAGAATTTACGGACCCAGAAATACTCCGTACAAATTTAGCATCCGTTATTTTACAGATGTTGCAATTGAAGATGGGCGGTATAGCTGAATTTCCCTTTATTGAGCGACCTGAACCAAAACTTATAAATGATGGTTTTAAATTACTTGAAGAATTAAAGGCCGTTGATAGTAAGGGCAATGTAACTGGTGTTGGCCGCTCCATGTATCGTTTGCCGGTTGATCCGAAATTTTCACGAATGTTGCTTGAAGCAAACAAAAATAAATGCCTTACTGAAATGTTGATAATTGTTTCAGCTCTAAGTATTCAGGACCCTCGTGAGCGGCCTGCGGATAAAAAGCAAGCTGCGGATGAAAAACATAAGCGTTTTTCACAGGAAAAATCTGATTTTCTTTCACTCCTTTCCTTATGGGACTACGCAGAAGAACAGCGTCAAGAGCTCACTCAAAACCAGTTTAGACAGCTGTGTAAGCGCGAATACCTAAATTACCTTCGTCTTCGTGAATGGAGAGAGCTTCATCACCAGATTAAGCTAGCATGTAAAGACTTGAAATTTGAAGCTAATGTGGAATCCGCTAGTTTTGACTCAGTTCACCAATCTCTATTAGTTGGATTGTTATCGAATATTGGTAATTTAAACGAAAAAGAAAAAAAGCGCGAATATTTGGGTACGCGTTCTAAAGTATTTACAATATTTCCTGGGTCTTTGCAAAAAAACAAAAAATTTAAATGGTTGATGGCCGCTGATTTCATCGAAACATCGCAGGTATTTGCACACTCGGTTGCCGAAGTTCAAGCGCAATGGATTATCGATTCCGCAGAACATTTGGTAAAGAAACACTATTTTGAACCCCATTATGAGCTTAAAAGTGGCAGCGTAAAAACTTATGTGAAAATGAGTTTATGGGGCTTGGTGCTGGCAGAGAAGCAAAGAGCTCTTTATTCAGATATTAATCCAGAGTTATCGAGAGAAATCTTTATTCGTTCGGCTCTGGTAGAGGGATATTATAGGGGCAAAGGGAAGTTTTATCCTGCAAACAAAGCGTTAATAAATGGTGTCTCTGAACTTGAAGCCAAGGCTCGTCGAAGAGATATATTGATTGACGATGAGGCGCTTTTTGAGTTCTATGATAAGCGTATTCCCAGTGATATTTGTAACTTGGCAGGTTTTGAGTTTTGGCGTAATAGAGCCGAGCTAAGTACTCCTGAGTGTCTTTATTTAAAAGAATCAGATGTCATGTTGCACATGGCTGATTCTGTAACAGCTGAGCAATTCCCCTCGGAGCTGCGAAATGGTGATTACAGTCTTCAGGTTAAATACGTTTTTGAACCCGGTGGTAATTATGACGGATTAAATGTGCATGTTCCCGTGGAGTTGTTACATGAATTGCGCGAAACTGAATTAGAATGGCTGGTGCCAGGTCTTTTACGTGATAAATGTATTGCTATGGTTAAAGCATTGCCAAAGTCACAACGAAAAAACTTAGTTCCGGTGCCTACCTATGTCGATCGTGCATTAGCGCATATGCCTGAGAAAGAAGCGCCACTAGTCCAAAGTTTAGCTAAATCGTTGTCAGCGCAATCGTCCATTACTCTGACAGAAGATGATTGGGACCTCACTAAAATAGACGTTTTTTACCGTGTTAATATTGTCGTTGTTGATGAAAAAAATAAAGTCATAGATCAATCTCGGGATTTATATCAATTACGTTCTCGTTATAAAGAATCATTACAGACTACGCTTACCAGCTATGGCGAAGAGCACGAGAAACAAAATGTAAAGGCTTGGGATTTTGGTGAGTTGCAATCGAGTGTTGATTTAAAGCGTGGTCCGGTAACCGTTAAGGCTTACCCTGCGTTAGTTGCTAGCAATAAAAATATCGATTTAAAACTTCTTGATAATGCACTCGATGCACGATATGAAAGTGCTAAAGGAATTTGCAAGCTTGCTCAGCTGGAGATGTCGAGTAATACAAAATACATTTTGAAAGAATTGCTAAGGGGCAAGGATATTGGCTTAAGCATTGTTAAGCTGGGTCGAACAGAGGAGGTCTGTGAAGACATTCTGTTAGCCACAATAAAGCGCATCTGTTTTCCTGAGTTTTCACAGGGCCTTGACGTTGACTTAAGCCGCCGAGACCAGTTTTTAGCACGAATTGAAATCGCTAAAGCAGAGTTATATGACGAGGCTAAAGCACTTGAAAAATCCTTATTGGAAAGCCTAAAGTTGTTAGTGCAAATTAAAAAAACAATGAAGGCCAGTCGTAATGCATTGGTGTTAGCACTTGCTTTTTCTGACATTAATCAACAGATTGATCAGTTGTTTTACAAGGGATTTATTTTTGATTTGCCCCCTAGAATGCTGCAGCAGTATCCACGTTTTCTGCAGGCGATATTACTGCGTCTAGAGAAGGCCGCGATGAAGCCGCAACAAGATCGTGCATCTACCATCGTGCTGCAAGATTTCTTGCAGCAACACCAGGCAAGGTTAGATAAAGATGGGGTCGCCAAGTTCTTCGGCAATGAAAATTGGATTCTATTTAGGTGGATGCTGGAAGAGCTACGTGTATCGTTCTTTGCTCAAGCCCTAAAGACGCAATACCCTGTTTCAGAAAAGCGTCTTAAAGTGCAATGGAAAGCTAGTTTGTAACATTTTGTTACCCAGACTTAATTCAAGCTTGTTAAACTAGATCTTAATTACTTATCGAAGAAGAAGTTCAAATGTTTATGCGTTCATTCATACTGCCAATATTATTCATTCTTACCTTTGTGTCGGGGTGTGCATCTCAACAGGCTAAGCCGCTAACCGACGATGAATTCGGTGATTCAAATGAAATGATCGATCGGTTTGAAGGCTACAATCGAGCGATGTTCTCGTTTAATATGACTCTAGATCGATGGCTTTTGAAACCCGTAGCCAAAGGCTATGGCTTTGTTATGCCCAGTTTTGCTAAAACGGGCGTCAATAACTTTTTTGGAAACGTCGGTGAAGTTAGTAATATTCTTAACGATATACTTCAATGGAAATGGAAACAGGCCAGTAATGATACCGGTCGATTGCTGGTGAATAGTACCATCGGGATAGGTGGGCTATGGGATGTCGCAGATAAAGTAGGTCTGGAGCAAAGTGATGGCGAAGACTTCGGGCAGACATTGTCTATTTGGGGGGTAAAACAAGGCCCTTACATAGTACTGCCGCTATTGGGCCCGTCAACATTAAGAGATACCGTAGGGCGCCCGGTTGACTATTACAGTGACCCCGTTAGCTACGTCACTCCTAGCGGAGACAAAAGCGCGCTTTCCGTCACTCGTTTAATTAAGGTCCGCGAGAGCTTGTTAGAGCTTGAATCATTAGTTTCGGGGGACAAATACTTATTTATACGAGATGCGTATTTGCAGCGAAGAGACTACCTTATTAAGGACGGCGAATTAGATATGGATTTTGGTGGTGAAGATTTTTAGGACCAAAGCAGCCTTGCCGTATCAGACGTACGGCAACTGTTAGGTATTTGGTTGCGCGTTAATAGCTAGTCAATCATAGAAAGAACTTCCATGCCTACTAAGCAGGAGCTTTCATCTGAGCCTGGCTGCGCAATAATACGCGTAATCTCAGCTTTAGCCTTAAGTATCGGGCTATGGCCATGACTAGATTCAATATAGACTTCAACGTGAGTACCAATAGGTAAGGCTGTGGCTAACTCAACCAGCATGCCACCACCACTTAGGTCTCGGCATATGCCGTTGTAGGAATCGTCTTCTCCTACAATTTTGATCGTTATCGCTGTATCAACTTTCATTCGGATAAAGTTGCGCTTTTCTTGGTACTCGCGATTTTTCGAACTCATGCAAACCCTGCCTTTGTTATTTAAAGAATTAATGTAAGGGTGATACGTACAGAGGCTAACCAAGTGTGCCTCATTTACGTAAAACCGAGAGCAATACTTCCTTTACTTACATAACAAGGTAAACCATAAATTGGCTTTTGGGTAGCTTGCGTGGCAACAATTATGAGAGTAATGTGCACTCTAGATGTCATTTTGGCACTGCGTGTGCCGATACGTAAGCGTATGTATTACCCTCGATATTAAAAAGAATTACCGATTTAAGGGCATTATAGGCGCTATTTTGTGGTTTAACTCATAGCCGAGTAAACCTTGAGTAATCGTTGAGTAGGGTATGGGTAGGATAAATGCCGCAGTCATCCGATGTTGTCATCTATATCGATTCCGATTCAAAGCTTCAGTGCCGTGTCATTGAGCTCTTTGCACGATCAAGCGTTCAGCTTAAAGCCTTTAATAATTGCAATGCCGCTACGCTCTATTGCCAGAGAAACACTGTAGCTGCGTTAATAATTGACATTGCGATGCCTGGGGCCGAGTGTCTTACTGAGATCAAGCGCGACTTCCCCCTCCTTCCTGTTATTGTTTTTACTGAGCTGGATTATAGTGAGCTTGTAGTACTTGCACTTAAGTATGATGCGGTTGATTACTTACCGAAACCTATCGACACTATTGAGATACTTCAATTAGTTCTTGAAAAAGCCTTGCATAATGCCTCAGTAACGCAAGAGAATAGGCGTAATCGTGAGCGTTTAGAGGCGGCTAATAAAGTATTGCGTACTCATCTTCTAGAGTTAGAAGAGGACCACAAAGCGGGTCGAAAAATTCAAAAAAAACTTCTCCCTAAAAGTCCTGTGACTTTGGCTGGAATAGTTACGAGCTTTAAATTATTTCCCTCTCTATACCTTAGTGGCGATACCATCGATTACGGCTTGCTGGATGAGCGGTATTTAGCGGTGTACTTAACGGATATATCCGGGCATGGTGCGGCTTCGGCATTTATTGCGGTGTGGATTCGTCAGCTCGTACGAAGCTTGTTTAAAGCGCATCGGCAGCAGTTATGTGAATTTAATGGCGAGCTTAATATTCCGGATTTGATGACGGTCATCAATGCCGAGCTCATTAAGGCTGATTTAGGTCGTCACCTTACGTGCTTTGTCGCAATCATCGACACAGACAGCTTGAATATGAGTTACGTTATAGGAGGGCATTTACCGCTTCCTATTATCGCAAGTCCCGAGGGGGTGGAATATCTTCCTGGTCGCGGCAAGCCGCTAGGTATATTCGATGGCGCTACATGGCAACAGAACACCGTGAAGCTCCCTAAAGACTTTACACTGTATGTGTTTTCGGATGGAGTGCTCGAAATATTACCTGCTAGGGATATCCTAGAGCAAGAATACTGCTTATTGGAGCGGATCACTCAAGCACGACCGAAATCAATAGAAAGTCTGGAGTCAGTGCTCGAATTAGAAAATAATACCGAGCTTCAGGATGATATTGCTATGCTTGTATTAACAAAGACTCAATAGCATTGTATTGTGTCATATATATTGCGTACTTATTGTGAGTAGGCATCGAGCCAGTATTTATAAGGTTGTATATGGATCGTGGTGTGATAAAAGTCGCGGATACTAATGGCGTGTATGTGATAAAGATGTCGGGTGACGTACGTCTAACACTGAGCTTGTCTTTCGACGACTTTATTAATGAAATGTTTGCAAATGCGAACTATTATTCAGTCATATTTGACCTGTCTGAAGCTGAAGCTGTTGATAGTACAACCTTAGGGTTGATGGCTAAAATTTCATTGCTTGGCCGGGCCAAAGATTATATGGATCCTATTATTATAGCGACAAGTCGTGGTATGCAGCGCCTATTGCTGTCTATGGGCTTTGATGAGATATTTCAAATTGTTGAGTCTGCCGATACTGCGCCAGGCGAGTACCGTGAATTGAACTCTGACGACAATCAGATCAGTGAGGATGCTGTTAGGGAGAAGGTCCTAGAAGCGCATAAAACGCTTATTGACTTAAACGAAAATAATCACGAGACATTTAAAGAGCTTATACAGAGCTTAGAGAATTATGATCTTAAGTAAACGTTTATACCTAATTGCCGTTTGTATCCTATTCGCGACCGCGTGTTCGACAAATATTCGAACGACGGTTACCTCGTTTGGGGATTCCTCGGGCTTACAGTCGGGCAAGCATATTGCCATTATCCCGGCTAGTGAGTCATCACCTAGCGGTTCGGAATTTCAATATTATGCGGCTGAGTTAGCTAAGCATTTTGAAGCGAAGGGATTAACTGCAATCACTGAGAAATCGTCCGACTACGTTGTAAAGTTAAGTTTCCAAGTCGATCGCCAGGCGCTTGATGAGCAGCGCTCACGAACACAAGTGCATACAGGTATTGGACTATATTCCAATAGTCGATCTTCGATTGCTGTACTTGATCAGCGAGAGACTTTATATGAATACGTACGGAAAGTTGAATTTGGTGTATACAGCCGTGTTGATATGAATGAAGTAGCAAAGTTCTCTGCCGTTAGTCATGGTCGCTGTAAATACCTTCCGTCGGTATATAACGAAATGCTCGCGGCGATATTTAAAAATATGGAACGTTCGAATGGTTCGGTTGTTCAGGTCTCAATTGCGGCCAATAAACCGTGCGCAGTTCGAGAATAGACCCGATGCCTGTATTAACTCATTCCCTTAATGGACATACGCTAACACTATTTGAAGTAGAGTCCAGCCTGCGGATCGGACGTAAAACTGATTGTGAAATTAGTTTAGATGATCCGACTGTTAGTGCGGAACATGCTCATATTTTATGTAAAGACGGCGAATGGAGTGTAGTCGATGCACAGAGTACCAATGGTATTCGTGTGGATGGTGAAAAGGTAGACTCCAGCCTCTTGACTGAAGGTTCGATTCTATCAATTGGCGCTCATCAATTTGAATTTTCCAACAGTATCTCGTCAAACTTAGATAAAACATTAAAGATTAAAAAAAGTTGGATACCTGGAGTTTATTATACTGAATAGCTTTGTTGCTTTTCAGTTAACAAATAATGGACGCCATGACTCTTCACTTATCCAAGCTTTGGTCTTACCTCTCCGGTAAGCTACGATTGATTTCAGTTCGTTTCCTTATTTTATTATTCGCACTAATTTTTTCATATTCCCTGCCCGAGTTTCGTGTCATAGACCGATGGGACTCCTTGGCATTGCGGGCTTCTCTTTGGATAAACGTTGAGACCCAAGCCGAGGCCCCCCGTACAGCACTGATTACTATTCCCGACGACGAGTTTAATTATTGGTTGCGAGATGTTTATGCAGCAAGTAATTTTTCAGGTCTTTTGGCTAATATACTAGAGTCCCCGAGTACGACCGTGGGGATCGTCATCCCTGAGCGTGTAAACGTTTTTCCAAATGCACTTGATAATCAGGTTCGCCAAGGGACGTTTAGCGTTGGCTCAGAGCATGATTTATTTTTGAAACACAAGTCTTATCTCGCGGATCTTTTACAGGATCGACGTGTTGTTCTTAGTTTGATGGACGGTTCGAATGCGGGTATTAGCCCGTTGCAGCCCAAATTTCACGACGATTACTTTCATCGACTGCGGGAATTTTTCTTACAAGTTTTTCCGTGCCGCGATTGCTCAACGACATTGACGCGTAACGATAAGATTCTTAAGTATTACTCCGTACCAAGTTTACTTGACCCACAAGTGTCGTTGGTCTCACATCAGGCGGACGGTCTTTATCTTAACGCTCTGGGTGCGATGCATTGGTCTACCAAAGGTTTGACGCATCAAAGTCCTATCTTGCAGGCCGATTATCGTAGTGGTTTGTCATCAGAAGGCTTTGCTTTAAAACTTGGTGATCGTTTGCAGGCGGTACCTGCAAATTATGTTTCTAGCGCCTATGCGCCAAAAGTTTCACGCTTAAATCTACATGAAGCGCTTGTTAGTTCGAGCTTTCCAAAGTTGGTATTGTTGTCAACTGAAAGCGATACGGAGTCAGCATTAAAGCTTGCGAGTACCTTGCAGAATATTGACGATCAGGCGTACTTTATTCAACCGTGGTGGTGGGACCTTAGTCTTCGACTTGCCTATATTATTTTGGCTCTAATTTTATGTTTTGTCCTTACTTTAATTCGTCGGCCTCGGGTTTATTGGTCATTGATAGCGGCGGGGACTGTAGTTTTAGTCGGTATACAGTTCGGTGGAGCAATTTGGGCTAATTTTTATTTTCCAATGGCTAGCTTTCTTTTGTTCTATCTGTTTTTTGCCATATTGTTGAGTTTATGGAAAGTCAGAAAGTTACGACGTGGTGCGAAAGAGACGTTAGCAAGAAAACGTATAACAAAAGCCGCGAACAAATTTGAGCATGATGGCGAGTTTCGCAGTGCACTAGAGCTGCTGTTACTACTGCCTAACGTTTCTTATCAACAAGAAAAAATGTTTTATTTGGTCGATTCTATTGCCGCAGAAGAGCAGGGCTATCGACCCGCGATGGATGCTTTAACAGAGTTGAGAGTAAACGGCCTCGATAAAAAACGCATCGACAAACGAATAAAAGAACTCAAAGATAAGCAAGAGGCCTCACTAAATGAAACCTTGGTTGCGAGTACTTCTCGCTATGATACACCTCAAAATATTCCTCAAAACCTCGGACGTTATCAGTTAGACCGTGAACTCGGGCGTGGCGCTGTAGGTATTGTATATTTGGGCTACGATCCAGCCATTGCTCGAAAAGTGGCGATTAAAACTTTAAATTATCACCAGTTTTCACAAGAGCAAGTTGATGGGCTTAAGGCCCGCTTCTTTCGTGAAGCTGAGGCGGCAGGTCGCTTGAGTCATCCTAATATTGTGTCAGTGTATGATGTGGGTGAGGGTGAGGATTTAGCCTATATAGCTATGGATTATGTTGACGGTGAGGCTTTAAGCGTACGTGCCGTAGAAAGCGCGCTTTTGCCCATTGTGGACGTTTATCGAATTATTCATGATGTGGCTTTGGCGCTCGATTATGCGCATGCCCATCAAGTGATACACCGAGATATAAAGCCAGGAAATATTCTTTATAGCGCATCTCCCTATCAGGTTAAAGTTGCAGACTTCGGTATTGCTCGTTTGTTAGATCACTCTCGAACAAGTACTGGCGAAATATTGGGAAGTCCGCTTTACATGGCGCCGGAGCAATTAAAGGGTAGTAAGGTCGATGTCGAGGCTGATATCTTTAGTTTAGGTGTAACGTTTTACCAGCTGCTAGTTGGCCACTTACCGTTTAGTGCCGATAACCTTGCGGGTCTAACGTATGAAATTATTCACAGTAAGCATAAAAGTGTTCGACATTATCGTAAAGAGCTTCCAGCAAGCGCAGTGAGGATTGTAAATCAATGTCTTCAAAAGGATCCTTCCGACCGTTATGAGTCGGCATTGGAATTGGCAACTGTTTTGAAAAAAGCACTTCGTCGTGACTTTCCGAACGAAGCTAAAGCGATCGGCTTCGCTTAAAACCCTTCTTTTTCTCCGGCCACTTAAAGAGTGCATTCATTTAAGCTTGTTAGCTAATCATTGTCTGTTTTTTCTCATGATTGGCTGATAATAACGGCCGTTGCCTGAGCTAATCTTTAATCGACACTAAATGCCGCTTTTTGCCAGTAAAAACTCGCGAAAATGTCGAGCAAATACATGTTTTATAGTCCAAACTTATTGGCGGAGCTTAGCCGTTGTACAGCCACTATATTGATGTATTATAAATATGCTGTACAAGCGGAATGATTGGCTAAATTGAGACTAGGCTCTAGCTTTAGCTAGCTAGTGCAAAGTATTTACAATTGAATAAAATAAAAAATAATACGAGTGAGGGACGACCTATGAATCGATTACTTCGGCTAACGATGGGGCTGGCACTACTTCAGCTAATTATGGCCTGTTCTGGCGACGACAATAATAGTGACGACAATACGGGTGAGCTGCTTCCCTCCGAAAAGACTTTTGTTTTATTTAATCCCGGCTTGAAGCAATTACCGCTGCCAAGTGATATTCAGTTTGCGAGTGAACCTTTGGCTGATGGCACTATGAGTGCCGGCCCAGCTAACGGAAACCCGGTTATTGCAGGTATTGATGCCTTGGACGGAAATTCCGTTTTGGCGCCCATCGATATAAGTTTTAGTGATAGTTTGGATTCAGGCCAAGTGTTTGATGCTCGCAATTTTGTTGTAGTCGGTGAGAGTATTCTCCCCAACCCAAATCAAAACATTTTTCTTCTCCCGCTTGCTTTCCCTAGTGGTGATGGCTTATTACAAGCTAAATATGACCTTGACGGTGACGGGATAAAAGACAGCCTAGAGATTCCGACTTTTGCAGAAGCGATTACCTATCAAGGTGCGGCAGCCGCATTAGATACTGCCACCTTAATCGCCTTAGCGACTCCTACAGCGCGTGCCGAGTTGATCAGTCTTGATGGTGGTGTAGACAATACCGTACGCATTACACCGATAAAGCCTTTGCTTCCCAGAACTAAATACCTTGTTGTCATTACTGGCGATATTCTCGATGTAAACGGTAATGCTGTATTTCGTAATAGCGCATACGAAAGCATTCGTGATCCAGACTTTAACCTTGCGGGTGTAAACCCTGCGTTGGTTCCGTTAGGACCCGTCGTGCGGGGGTGGGAGCAACTCGCCAGTGGATATTTTGGGTTTCAGCAAACCGTATTTGATACTGTCGGAACCGGCACAGCGCCTGTATATGACGATATATTGATGACATTGAGCCTTACCACGGCGGGAACTACAGATGCTTTAACCCATCTAATGGCCCCTGAATTGTTCCTGGAAAGTAATCTACGCACGGGCTTTAAACAGCAAGCAATAATTAAATTGGTGACAGGCGTATACAACCTTAGCGCAGATAATAGCGCTCTGAGTGACCCGATTGAAATTGGTGTTAACACCACCTTGAATGTCTTGTTGACCGCTCCTATGTTAAGCGAAACCCAGGCGAACCCGCTCTACAGCGAGTCCATCGCTGGAGCAATTGCGGCGGGAGCGGGATATAGCGTATTAGCAGCAGATGCATCTGCTGCATACCTAATGCAACGTGCTGTAACTGAAGCTGAGCTATCTGTAAGGGATGCGGGGTCTGCAATTAGTTTAACAGCGGCTGGTTTAACTCAAGCCCTGTTGGCTGGCGGTATAGAATTACCTATTCCAAGCGCACGCACGACGCGATTTTACCAAGTGGACGACGCTGCTACTATTAACGCAGCACTTCGGGCGCCTGCGAAAGTGTATCAAGGTGAGATTAGTCTGCCGATGTATCAAGCGCTGCCAGAAGAGGACGGCGCCGAGATAGTCACTGCGCGTTGGCAAGCAGATGAGGTATTTATGGGAGGCATAGTGGCTGCACAAACACCTCCTGGCACAGATGTACCACCGCCACCGTACTTACCTTCGGATAAAACCACTTCGCGTTATCCTTTTCCTGTGAAGCAGGCGATGGTGACCATTCCAGTGCTCGCTGTTACACCGGATGAGACTGTTCTAGGCGCTCTAGGCTACGCGATGCCGGATGCTGGATGGCCGGTAATTATCTACCAGCATGGTATTACTACAGACAGAAGTGCGGTATTGCCAATGGCAAACGCTATGGCTTTTGCGTGTATTGCGCGTGATGCCGAGGGTACTCCCACTGGCTTGAGTGGGCTACCATGCTACGCTACAGTGGCTATTGACCAGCCGCTTCATGGTGTATCTCCGAGTGGAAGTACCGTGCCCGGTTTATTGAGTGTTAATGATCCAGACAATGCTTCCGCAGCTCTTGCCTCTGATGGAATTACAGAGCGCCATTACAACTTTACGGCTGATGCTACTAACTCGCCTGTCGCTATGGATTATGCTGGCGATGTGGGGGCATCAGGGAGCCTGTTTATAAACCTCACCAATTTTGAAAATACCCGCGATACCTTGCGTCAAATGCCGTTAGATCTGGCGAATTTAAATGCATCTCTTAACTCTATGGATTTAAAAGGCGATGGGAGTGCTGATGACTTTGATACTTCAAATGTTTACTTTATCGGCCATTCTTTAGGTGCAATTGAAGGTATTCCTTTTGTTGCGGTGAATAACGATTCTCGTGTGCAATCAAGTGCATTTAATGATTTACCTCGGGTTAAAGCCGCCGCGTTTCTAAATGTTGGTGGCGGTATTCCTAAGTTGTTAGCGAATTCGACTTCACGAGCACCGCTAATTATGCAGGGTTTGGCGGCCGCGAGTGATGCCTTGACGCAAGGTAAAAGTGGTTTGGAGACATATTTTAATGTTTTTCAGGGTGTTATTGACTCTGTAGACCCGATGAACTTCGCAGCGTCGTTATCGGATCAAAATAGTTCAACGGGCGTGTTAATTACCTCGGCTGTTGGCGACGGAGGCGCTTGGGAGCCTGACACAGTAATTCCTAATGCCGCTGATACTCTTTGGGGGGCAAACAACGGCCCACTTGTTGTAAGTCTTAGTAATGGTTTTAACATCGGCGGCTTTGCAGCTCCCTTAGCGGGAACAGAGCCTCTTGTTGCGCAGTTTGGGGCTACATCATCAAGTAATGCGGATTCATCTGATGGTGATGCTGCTGTGTTGGTTTCTCGCTTCAGTGCTGGTAGTCATGGCACGCCGATTTCAGCAGACTCACCCGAGGCGTTTAGTGAGCTGGTCACACAAATTTTAGTGTTGTTTGCAAATGATGGGATCGTGGACGGTTCGATAGTATCCAACCCGTCGGTTATTGCTGACTAAGCGCTCAAGCGTAACGTTCTAAATACCTTAAGCGTAACGATAGCTAAAAAAGAAAAGGCCCGAACAATGTTATTGTTCGGGCCTTTTTTATTGCGTGTGCAAACAAGAAGGATATAGGCAAGCGATTGAGCGATGAGCTTATGGCTTGCCTTACCCGAAATGTAAGCGCTTGCTAATCCGCTAGATCAAGCGCAATACGGCGTTTATCCATGTCGACGCTAACTATCTTAACTTTAACAACCTGCTCCATACGGTAGTTTGTTCCTTTAACTTCTAACGTCATTCGCTTAGCGTCATACTTCTTCTCGGTCTTTTTCGGGAAGAGTATAAATCCCTCAATGCCGGTGTCGCTCATACGAACGCCAAAGCCTTGTTGGGTAACGATGCGGATTTTACCTTCGGCCGTTTGGCCTATAAGGCCTTCGGTATATTGTGTAATCAGCCATTGCATCAGTTCTCGATCGGCTTGCCGGCCAAGTTGCAGCTGCGCATTAATAGCATCACTGCGCTCTTGCCCATTATCTGGAACAGGAGTCCCATCAATGATGGCATGTATGCACCACTGGTTATATAAGTCGGCAAACCGGCGAATTGGAGAGGTCACAGTCGCGTATGCTGGAACTCCCATGCCTAAATGTGGGCCGTGAGTGAAGGATAATTCACTGTTTTGCATCATTCTGCGTAGGGGTGGAATGAGCTTGCTGAGTTCGTCATCTGCAGCTAAGGTTTTAATGAGTGCTAGGTGACCGTCATAACTATTAATGTCGGCACACTCAACATTCTCTTCTTTCAATACGGCTAGCGCTTCGCCTATTCGCTCTTCACGAAAACCTGCGTGAGAATTGAATAAGCCGGTGTTGTTTTTGCCCAAAAATTCACCTGCACTCAAGTTGCAAGCCACCATGGCTTCCTCAACTATTTGGTGCGCCGCGTTACGAGGTCGAATTTTAACGTTATCGATTTTACCGTTATCGCCCAGGTTGTAATCGTAATCAATGTGCTCATCAAGGATAAGGTAGTTTTTCTCTCTATAAGCCCTGCGCAGTTTGCTGAGTACTTCAAGTTGGACTAATGCTTCGCTAACATCATCAGGCACGATCGTGTTATCACGTGATTGTAAGTACTCGCCAACTTGATCGTAATTAAGCTTGTGTCGAGAACAAATAAGCCCTTTTTTGAATGTAGACTCGGTAATTGTCCCATCGGCGGCAACGGATATTTCACATACCAGCGCCGGACGTTTTTTACCTTCTTCTAAAGAGAACGTGTAATGGGCTAAGGCCGGAGGAAGCATGCTTACGGCGCCCCCTAACAGGTAAACAGATTGTGTATTCCGCTCGGCTTGCTTTGCCAGTGCACTACCTTGAGTAATCTGGCTGCCGGGATCAGCGATGGCAACGTATAGGATGCTGCTGCCGTCATCATGAGTCTTAATCGCGATGGCATCATCCATATCTAAGGTCATTGGTGAATCTATGGTGACAAATGGCAATTCACTGTAATCGTGACGCTCGCCTAGGTCGCCATCTTCAACGGTTTTTTGAATTTCAGTACTTTGAATACGAACATCGTCATTTGGTTTTTGGTTTAGTTCGTATTTAGCCTTGACATATTTATGCTCAATTGAGCTTTCGTCAGGTTGACCAATCTTGAAGACGACTTTGGCTTGTGTTTTACCATCACGCTGGGGGTGGCGTGAAATTCGCGCAATAACAAAGTCGCCGTCTTTGGCTCCCTTGCGGCTCTGCGGTGGAATGAAAACCCAGCGATTAAAATGGATGCCCGTTGGAACAACAAAATGGCCTGCGCCCTTTACACGATATTGACCTACATAACGTTCAAGCTCGCTGGAAAGGAGCTTTTCTACATCAGCTTCTAACTTGCCCTTATCGTTCTCTTTTAAGCAAACCCTAACGCGATCGCCTGGCAGCAGGCGGTCCATTTTGTCGGGTGATAAAAAGGCATCGCGGCCGTCATCTAATCGAACAAAGCCAAAGCGACCGTTGGTAGCGGCGACACTGCCTTCAGCATATTCTTTAGAGGCTTGGATATCGGTTTTAAGTTGCGTTAACTGAGAGAGTACAGATGGATCGAGCATTTGGAGAACCCGTAAAATAATTCAATAAAATGTAAGCGCGGGATTCTAACAGGTTTGGCTGTGCAAAGTGGGTAATTGCCGCAGATTTACGGCAATTAAGCACCGCCTTTAAAACCTTGTTGGCGCCAGGCTTCATAGACAATTACAGCCGTTGCATTGCTGAGGTTCATACTTCTACTGTTAGCGAGCATCGGAATGCGAATGATATTGTCCGGTCCAGTTGAGTCAAGGATTTCGTCTGGTAAGCCCCGTGTTTCTGGGCCGAATACCAGGTAGTCACCAGCATTAAACTGAGCCTCTCCACTGTGCTTGTAACCCTTGGTCGATAAAGCCCACAATGTTTTAGGGTGTTCTTGTTCGATGAATGCGTGCCAGTTTTTATGGCGTTTAATGTTCTGCCATTCACCATAATCAAGCCCTGCTCGACGGAGGCGTTTATCGTCTAGTTCAAAGCCTAAAGGTTCAATTACGTGTAATTGACAGCCTGTATTGGCACATAAACGGATGATATTGCCTGTATTTGGCGGTATTTCAGGTTCAAAAAGCACAACATTAAACATAACTAAAGGATTCCCTATTGATTCGGCATGCGGATGTCAGAAGGCTGACTATACTAAAGGTTATTGAAATGCCGCTGATTATAAGCGGGGGATATTATCCGTCATTGCATGGAGAGTCGACGCATTGCTGGAAAACATAATAAAACGTCTGTCTAAAATGGGCGAAAAACCGGGTATTGTTGGCCTAGAGTTGAGATCAACGGGTTTCTCTGCGGCCTTTCGTCGTGCAGATGATCAAAACGTGAGTGCGCTTAATGTTTATGATTCTAGTTTGGAGGGTGAGCAAGCGGTCAGCATGAGTGAAGCTTTAGAGTCCTATGTACGCGAAAACAATCTCGCAGGCCGAAATTGTAATGTGGTACTGCCGTGTAGCGATTATCAGCTGTTATTGGTTGAAGCGCCGGAAGTTCCTGCTGACGAGTTGCGCGAAGCTATTCGATGGAAAGTCAAAGACCTTATATCGATTTCAGCTGAGCAAGCCGCAGTAGATGTATTCTCGCTGCCAAAAGATGCCAGCCGTAATGGTAAAGACATGCTTTACGTCGCGGTTACAGAAAGAGAAAAAATCGCGAATATTGTCGAGCTGATCAACGGTAGCGGCTTGAAATTGAATGCGATTGATATAGAAGAGCTATCTCTCGGGCATTTAGTCGACATGAAAGAAAATAGCCGGGGCTCGGCCTACGTGCATATTCGTGATAATACGGGCCTTCTCGGAATATATCGTGGTGGCAATTTGTATCTTTCGCGTCAATTTCGCCTAGATTACAACGGTGGGTTGCTCGATGACCTTCCGGCAGAAGCGTTAGCGCTAGAGATTCAACGCTCGCTAGATTACTTCGAGCGTCAAATGGGGCAAGCGCCACCCAGTATTTTATATGTCAGTGGCTATGGTATTGGTGGTGAGAAAATAACGGATGAGTTGCGACAGAACTTAGCCATACCTTTACAGTTTTACGATTACTCTCAATCCGGCATCGTGGCGGATGATATTGACGAGGGCATGGCCCAATTAAGTTCAGCCGCTATAGGTGTCTGTCATCGTGCGGGGGTAGCCTAATGCAGGCCGTTAACTTATACCTGCCGGAGTTTCAGCCTACTAAAGAATGGCTTACGGCAAAATCATTGTGCTTTTCTTTGCTTGGAATGATGTTGATTTTTACAGCAGCAGCCTACGTGCAACATCAACAATTGTCTGAGTTTGAACAACAGATAATGGTTCTTGAAGAGCAGCAGGTGTCATCGTCTGACCGTATTGAATTGTATCGTAAGCAGGCGGGGCTCCAAGATACTAAGGCAATAGACGATACGATTTTAAGTTTACGAAAAGATATTCGGCAGCGGCAGGCTGTTCGTGAGTTTTTCTTAAGTAAAAGTCTTGGCAATGAGCTTGGGTATAGCTCACGGCTTCGTGCACTCTCACTTTCGAGCCCAAAAACAATAGCCTTAGAGCGTTTTCGGTTTAGTCGTGGCGACGAATTTGTTGAGCTTCAAGGTGAAACCTCCTCGCCGCACAATGTCGCGGTATTTTTAGATGAGCTTTCAGCTGATTCGCGTTATGAAAATGCCGTGTTTGGCGCGTTGAGTATTGTTGAGGATAAGCATATTCATCGCTTTAATATCGGTTTTGAAGCGTTGTTTCAGAGTTCATTAAGCGGCGAGGGGTTGTAGCGTATGTGGGAGAAATATAGCGCGCTATTTGACGAAAGAAATATTCGCGAACGAATTATTATTGCCGTCTGCTCCTTGGCGGTTATCTTTCTGGCTTGGGATTTTTTCTATTTTCAAGCGGCGGTAAAAAAACAAAAGACTCTCGACGGTCGATTTAAAATCACCCAAACTGTAATGACCAAATTAAATGCCCAAGAAAAAGTATTTTCTAGTGCACTGACGTCAGATAAAAACACGGTAAAACAGCGTGAAATTCGTCAGTATCAGGCGGAATTGGTTAAGTTGGATAGTGAGCTTAATGAACTGTCTGTAGGCCTTATAAGTCCTGGAAAACTCCCCCAAGTTTTGCGTGATTTATTGTTACATGATAATACTTTAAGCCTATTAGCAATGACTACTCTGCCTCCTCAAGCGGTTTCCTTAGGGAATGAAGAGAGTGAGTTGCTGCAAGCTGAGGCTAAAGAAGAAGCCGATACTGAGCCTCATGGTACGTCAGAAGTCTATCGCCACGCCGTTAAATTACGCGTGCTTGGTCGTTATCAGGATGTCTATAGCTATCTGAAAAAGCTGGAATCGTTGCCGTGGAAGTTTTATTGGTCTGAATTGGATTATTCCGTTTTTGACTACCCCAAGGCTGAAGTAACGATTGAAGTTTATACCCTATCTGCGGGCAGGGGGATGATCGGTGCATAATTTCAAGAATTCTCGTATCACGGAATTGTTTTGTGTGTTTTTTACAGGTTTTGTCATGCTAGCTTTGGGGGCACAAGCAGAGGATAAAAGTGTAGGCGAGCGCCACGTGGATGAGTCTTTACGTGACCCGACTAAGCCGTTGACGTACTCAGCGAAAAGTGAACAAAAATATCAGTTCAATCTGCAGGCTATATACAACCGTGGCACCACACGAAGTGCAGTGGTTAACGGAAAGTCACTTGTGGTCGGTGACATATTTCAGGGCTATCGAGTCAGCGTAATAGCGGCACAATCGATCAAATTAGTGTCGAGCGAAGGTAGCTTGAATATTAATTTGCGAGAGAAGGTACTAAATTAATATGAAACGAATGTCATTAATAGGTTTTACGTTACGAATAAATCGGCAGCCAATTCACTTTTTTAGTTTGTCGTGTCTGGGGTGCTTGTTATTTGTGCTGACCTCGTGCGTTACAAAGACGCCGGAACCGGAGTATATAGAGCAACATATCGATAATGCAATTGTCAACAACGAAAACCTTCAGCAGAAGGCCTTGCCAGATGAAGTTTCTGCAGCATTGCTAGCCGAAGTGCCTGCACGGTTAAACGAAGAGCGAGTTCAACGTTTTGACGTGTCAGTTAACGCAATTCCCGCGCGAATATTCTTTCTAAGTTTGGTTGCGGACTCCGGTGTTAATGTCGTTGCGCACCCTGAGATCGAAGGTGAAATTAGCTTAGAGTTAAACAATGTCAGTGTTGAAGAAGTTTTAGAGGTCGTGCGAGATGTCTATGGTTATGAGTATCGTCTACGTAACGGAATTTATAGTATTTATCCTCGTAAATTACGAACTGAAATTTTCGCAGTAGATTATCTGGATGTGAAGCGTGTTGGTGTGAGTGATACCAGTGTGTTAATTGGCACGATAAGTTCGAGTAACTCAGGGCAAAATAGTGGTTCAAACGGGAATAACAATAATAGCGGCAGTGGTAGTTCGGGCGGGCAAGATGACGGTGCAAATTTATTGGGCTATTTAGATAACAATGAAGGAGGCGGAGGCGAATCGTTAAGTCCAGGTGCTCGTGTTCAAACATTAAATACCACCGACTTTTGGAGTAGTTTAAATTTAACACTACAGGGAATTATTGGCGGTAATCTAGATGGTCGTATGGTTATGGTTAACTCTCAGGCCGGAATGGTTGTTGTGCGCGCACTACCGCGTGAGTTGAACACCATTCGCGAGTTTTTAGAACGCTCTGAATTAAGTGTTAAGCGTCAGGTTGTACTCGAGACAAAAATTCTTGAAGTCCAATTAAATGACGACTATGAATCTGGAATTAACTGGAGTGCAATTGGCGGCCAATTAGCGGTAAGTAATACCATATCTGGAAGTGACTCATTGTCCGAAGTTGTTTTCGGTAACAGTGGTGCCAGTGAAACATTGTTTTCGTCATTAATTGGCATAGACGATATTACCCAATTAATATCTTTGCTCGATCGTCAAGGTAATGTCCGAGTCTTATCGAGCCCACGAATTTCTACTGTAAATAACCAAAAGGCGATTATTCGAGTGGGTTCGGATGAGTTTTTTGTGACGGGTGTTTCTAATTCGACAACGGCTAATGCTGCTAGCGTCACGAGCTCGCCCAATGTCGAGCTTAGTTCGTTTTTTAGTGGCATTTCATTAGATGTTACGCCGCAGATTGCTGAAAATGGTGAAGTGATTATTCATGTTCATCCGATCGTAAGTACCGTAAAAGATCAGGTTAAAAATATCTCCTTGGGATCAACGTCACTATCGCTACCTTTGGCATTACGCGATGTGAGAGAGTCGGATTCTATTGTGCGTGCCGCAAATGGTCAAGTTGTCG
Source organism: Flavobacteriales bacterium (assembly GCA_047638775.1). Taxonomy (GTDB): domain Bacteria; phylum Pseudomonadota; class Gammaproteobacteria; order Pseudomonadales; family Cellvibrionaceae; genus Agaribacterium. Next base: position 44,268 of record JBLIMQ010000008.1, on the reverse strand, counting down.
TTTTAGGCGGTTTGATGCAAGAGCGAAGTAATGTAATCGAGACCGATAGAGGTTTTCTTGGGAAGATACCGGTCGTTAATGTTTTGTTTAAACACAGTAAAAAAGTCAGTCAAAAAACAGAGTTGGTTATTTTAATGCGCCCAATTGTTGTAGGTAAAGATACATGGACAGACGAACTACGCTCGGGTTCAGAACGAATTAAAACCATTAATAACCGTGGAAAACGATAAGAGATAACTATGTACACGGATTTTTTTGGCCTACATGAAAAACCGTTTTCACTGACGCCTGACACGTCTTTGTTTTTGAATGAGCAAAGTCACCGTGATGCTCTGAATACGATGTTGCTCGCGTTAAAACATTGTGAAGGGTTTATTAAAGTCGTAGGTGAAGTTGGAACAGGTAAGACCTTACTGGGCCGAATACTGTTGTCTCGTTTGGGTTATGATTTTTTGAGCGTCTATATCCCTAACCCCTTTATGACGGCTGAAGAGTTAAAATATTATGTAGCGAAAGAGGTCGGTGCCGACATTGAAAAAGCAATGGCTTCACACGAAGTGCTGTCAGCGTTGTATCGTAGGCTAGTGCAGCATGCGCGAAACGGAAAACATGTTGTACTTATTGTTGACGAAGCTCAGGCCATGCCAAGAGATACAATTGAATGTCTGCGTCTATTAACAAACCTTGAAACCGAAAAGCGCAAGTTACTTCAAATAGTGATGCTAGGTCAACCCGAACTTGATCATGTGTTGAACCGAACTGATCTACGCCAATTAAAACAACGTATTGTTTTTTCTGAATACCTAAAGCCTTTTTCGCTTGGTGGTGCTAGGCGTTACGTTGTACACCGAATTAAATCTACGCAAAAAAATAGTAAAGAAATTTTTACTCCCTCGGCTTTGACTCTTGTGGCGATTGCATCTGGAGGCATTCCTCGTTTAATTAATATTTTATGTCATAAGTCACTTATTTGTGCGTACGGTCGTGGAAATATGAAGGTTGGTCTGTGGCATGTTAGTAAGGCTATATTGGATACTGATGGGTCGAGACTATCTTCACGTTTAGTGTCGATGATTTTGCGTCTTACTTTGTTTAAACCTCGAACGGAGCACGCTTTGTGAGCTTGCTGAGTGAAAGTTTAGAAACTCGAGCGTTATTGGATGCTCAGGCTAAATATAATTCAATGGAATCTGCCTCTTCGCCGGTCGAACAGGTTAAAAATAGTTTTATTACGAATCGAGTTGTTCTAATTACTATTGGCTTGATGGGCGTTTTCGTCATTAGCCAATACATAGAATTACGTGATGTTATTGACGGAACTGATGCTGTCGGAGTTGATGCTGTAGGTGGTTTTGATGCTATTGATATCCATATAAATAAAACCATTGATGACGTAAACGTTGGCAGTGTAGATTTAGTTAGTCGAACAGGCGGTGTCAATGACGGTACGAAGCTTAACCAAATTAGGACGTCAAACCCTCCACTACCAACTGTCATGGCGTCATCAAAAGTGCCACTAGAACCGAAACCCCTTATATCGCAAAATTCGAATGCGCCGATGTACGAATATAATGATGTGGCTTTACAATCAAATCTAAAAACTCTACCCGTTCTAATTGCCTTGGCAAATGAACATGTTGAGGCGATGAGGCTTACTCGCCCAGACGGGAATAACGCATACGCTTTGATTCATCAAGTTCTGCAGATCGATAGCGAAAATTCTGGTGCCATTGATAGCCTTCGGAGAATACAGTTACGTTATCTTGATCTGATTTCATCAGAAAAAAACCAAAATCGTCGCAATCACTATATTGCAAGTTTACGCAGCATTGAAAATAATAATGCTCAACACCTAGACCTTACATCCATCGCACCTTCAGCTGGTCCTCGATCGAAAGTTATGGTTTCGGTGTTAAATTCCAAAAATCAATCTACGGATGATGATCCCACCAATATTTTGTCTGAAGAGCCTAGTGTAAGTGAAGATAAAACGTTGAAGAAAATGGAGATTCGTACTTCTCGCGCTACTTCCTTTGAACGTGTTCGAAGTCGTGTGGACGCATTCAGGCGAGACGGGGATTTTAAGTCTGCGTTGCACACACTCGAAGATTTTTTGGATAGTTCTAATCGCTCTGTAAATATAAATAAAGCCGCAGTAAATATAGAAGGCTATGAGCTGTATATTAACCTTGCGTACGATGCTGCGGATAGCGCACGTTTAGAACAGTATGACTTTAGATATTCAAAGCTAAATGATTACGCTCGCGCTCGATACCTTCAGTTAAATAGCCGTGTAGATGAGAGCGTTCTGTATTTGGAGGGGGTAACTGAATCTTCCAGATCAAACGCATCGCAGCAATTACTGGCTGCGATGTATCAGCAGGCTGGAAATAAAATCGCAGCCTATAAACAATACAAAAAACTCCTCCTCGTTGATCCTGATAATGCTAAAAATCTATTAGGGTTTTCTATTTCTGCGGACACTATGGGTTATCGTCGCGAAGCATTGTCAAGCTTCACACAGCTTAGAAAAATGCATGCTTATAACGGGCAAGTTGCTGAATATATTCAGGCGAGTGTCCAGCGATTATCTGGGCAAGTCAATAATAAGGAGGCGCTTGAATGGTAGCTTCATCTACGAAGAGAATTCGTTTAGGCGATTTACTTGTCGCTCAGCAGTTGATTTCAGAAGATCAGCTAATGATGGCGCTGTCGTTACAAAAAAAATCCGGGTTGAAATTAGGCAAACAGTTAATCGAATCAGGTTTTGTTGAGGAGAATGTTCTTCTTGATCTGTTATCCCGGCAGCTGGGTATTCCCTTTATTGAATTAAAGCAATTTCGTTTCGATAAAGATCTTGTGCAAACCCTCCCTGAAAGTATTGCACGTCGTTATCGCGTTATGATTTTAAAAGACGAAGGCGAAACGTTACTTTTAGGTATGGCAGACCCGACTGACATATTTAGTCTAGATGACATTCAAAAAGTCTTATCTAAACCGATTACAACAGCCGTAGTTCGCGAGTCGGAACTGCTCGACATTCTCGATATCGCCTACAGCCGTGCCGACGAAATTGCACAGCTTGCCGGGCAGCTTGATGAAGAATTAGCTACAGATTCGGTTGACCTGAGCGATATTATTACCGATGCGGCCGATAGCGATGCTCCTGTCGTGAAGCTTTTACAAAAAATATTTGAAGAAGCTCTGAGTACTAAGGCTTCTGATATCCATATTGAACCGGACGAAACGGTACTACGAATTCGTCAACGAATTGATGGCGTACTTGTAGAGCAGGTCATGAATGAAAAGCGCATTGCTGCAGCCTTGGTTGTGCGCTTAAAGCTCATGTCTAATTTGGATATATCCGAAAAACGACTGCCGCAAGATGGCCGCTTTAATCTGCGCATTAATAAACACAATATCGATGTGCGCGTATCTACTATGCCAGTACAGTTTGGTGAGTCAGTAGTTATGAGGGTCCTAGATCATACGGACGGTGTTCGCCCTCTTCCAGAAGTTGGCATGCCAGAACATTATATAAAACGGTTCAGAAAACTTATTGCTCGGCCCCATGGTTTGATTTTGGTTACGGGTCCGACAGGGAGCGGTAAAACAACAACATTGTATGGGGCACTTTCGGAATTAAATAAGCCGGAGCACAAAATTATTACGGTGGAAGATCCCGTAGAATATCGATTGCCGCGTGTTAATCAGGTTCAAATTCACGATAAAATCGGTTTAGATTTTAGCACTGTTCTACGTGCTACCTTACGACAAGATCCTGATATATTATTAATTGGTGAAATTCGAGACGCCGAATCGGCTGAGATTGCGTTGCGCGCCGCTATGACGGGTCATATGGTTTTATCAACCCTTCACACCAATGACGCTGTTACCTCGGCTTTACGTTTAGTTGATATGGGTGTTGATCCCTATTTGGTTGCGGCGAGTTTGAAAGCGATTGTAGCGCAGCGTCTAATTAGACGAATATGCGAAACGTGCGCAACAGATCATAAACTTAATGATGACGAACATGCTTTGTTTCATAGTTTAAAGCTCGATCACCAAATACTACATGCCAAATTCCGTAAAGGTGTGGGTTGCCCTCATTGTTTTAATAGTGGTTATCGAGGGCGAATTGGTGTTTTTGAATTGCTGGAGATAAACACTGAAATGGCTGACGCTCTGCGAGATAATAGTGTGAAAGAATTTAATTTGGCGGCCCATAGAAACCCACATTATCGTCCATTGGGCGCAAGTGCTTTAGATTTTGCGATGAAAGGTATTACCTCGCTGGATGAAGTGCTCCGTGTGTCGGGCGAAGTATCCGATGAAAGTTTGGCCGAAATTGCTGAGCAGGGCTCACTAGATGACGAAGCTTAGTTATGGCTCAGTATAAATATCTCGGGCGTGCTAATCGTGGCCAGTCGGTTGAAGGGCTCATCGAAGCGGCGAGTGTTGATTCTGTTGCGTCGCAACTTGTTGGTCGCGGAGTAACTCCAACCAAAATTGAAATCGTATCCTCAAGCGAATCCGTTATTCGAAAATTAAATACATTCTTAGGAGCCGATAAAGTAAATCCTTTAGAACTGGTTATGTTTTGTCGCCAGATGTATACCATTACCAAGTCGGGTATTCCCCTTACTCGGGGTATTCGGGGTTTGTCGGCCAGTGTAAGGCATGAACACTTTCGTGAAGTTTTGAACGATGTTGCCGATCGTTTGGAAGGCGGCTTAGAACTTTCGCAAGCCATGCGATTTTACCCGAAAATATTTGACCATTTATTTGTCAGTATGATTGCCGTTGGCGAGACAAGCGGTAAGTTAGATGCGGTATTTCGACAAATAGGTTTTTATATCGAACGTGACGAAGAAACAAAAAAACGCATTAAGTCCGCAATGCGCTACCCGTCGTTTGTTATGTTGGCGATAGCCGTTGCTATGACAATTATTAATATTTTTGTTATTCCTGCCTTTGCTCAATTGTTTGAAAAATTTGACACTGAATTACCCATCGTTACACGAATTCTTATTGGCTTTAGTAATTTGTTTGTTAATTACTGGCCATTTATGTTGGTTGCAATTGTTGGGGCCCTAATTACTGTCATTCAGTATATGAAAACAGAAAAAGGCGGTCTCGCGTGGGGACGCTATAGAATGATGCTGCCGGTAGTCGGTGGTTTAATTGATCGAGCATCAATGGCGCGATATTCCCGGAGTTTTTCGTTAATGCTGGGCGCTGGTGTGCCAATCACGCAGGCATTGCGCTTGTGTGCAGCAGCTATTGATAACCCATATTTGGCACAAAAAATACAAACTATTCGTGAAGGGATAGAGCGCGGTGAGAGCTTACTGCGAACACATCTAGCCGCTGAGATGTTTACCCCTTTGGTCTTACAGATGATTGCCGTAGGCGAAGAGAGTGGTCAGGTAGACGTATTACTTATTGAGGTGGCGGAGTTTTATGAGCGTGAAGTTGAATACGACTTAAAAACCCTTACGGATCGAATTGAACCGCTGCTAATTATTGTGATGGCCATTTTTGTTCTAATGCTAGCGCTAGGTATATTTTTACCGATGTGGAATTTATACGACGTACAGGCGGGGTAAGGCCTTGTGTTTTGTTTTAAATACACGAAATTTAAGTCTATATCGCGCAAAATATCACTGTCGTATGTATCGGGCTTCAGCTCATTCGAATTAGCTATAGTTCTGATCGTTTTAGGTGTTTTGGCCGTAATTTCCGTCAATATTTTTAGCCATAGAATTGATGATTCACATCTCCGCGCTGTTTCAATTCAGGCGAATGCTTTTGCCCGAACTGTTGATGCTCTTCATGCTGGGGTTGTAGCGACAAGTGGCAATTCGCTCACTTTAGACGATGGTATTACGGTATTTGTAAACGAATTTGGTTGGCCTGCGCATACTTTGTTAGGTAAAACACCGCAGTCGAAGTTTCAGACAGCAGAAAAGTGTTTGTCATTGTGGGAGGGGCTGTTTTCTCATGCGCACCTCAGAGCTGCCAATTTACAGTCTAAACATAGGCCAATTCGTGTCGAGTTAAAAAATTCACGTATTTGTCGCTATAAACTGGGGAGAAAACAGGAAGAATCTCATTTCATTGACTACGATATAAGTACAGGGCGGGTAAGTTGGATGACTCAGGAAGACCAATAGTCTAATTTAGAAAGACAAGTACCCGAAACCACAAATTACTGAGTCGCGTTGTAATGGCTCGCTCACTATAAACTAGTTGTTAGTTAAATTTCGGCGCAGCCGAACAGAATTAATCTGGAGATAATTATGCGTAAACAAGAATCTGGTTTTACTCTTATTGAGTTAATCGCAGTACTTGTCATTTTAGGTATTTTGGCTGCAACAGCGGTTCCCAAGTTTATAAACCTTTCTGATGAAGCTCAAATTGCCGCAACAGAAAACATAGCCGGTAGCCTGGAGAGCGCTAGCGCACTTAACCATGCTGTCGATATTGCGAATGAGGCAGGGCTAAGTGATGATACCTTTACCGAAATCGAAAACTGTACAGACGCATGGAGTTTACTGCAGGGTGGAGCCATTGGCGACCCGTATTCGATTGGTGCCGTTGCCGCTACCGATAAAACTACGGTAACGTGTACTCTAACAAATGATGATGCAGTGGCGCCAGATAACACCGCAACTTTTGCGATGATCGGTGCTTGTGCTGGCACAGCTGCTGCGGGTAGTGCTTGTCCATAGCCAGAATTTAATAGGCTGTATTTCATAGACAATATTTTGTATGGACACGAAAGCAAGAGGCTCAAGAGGCTCAAGAGGTTTTAGTTTAGTTGAACTAGTTGCCGTGTTATTAATTGTTGGAATTTTGGCGGCTAGTGTTACTGCACGTACGAATTCTGGTTCAAGTTTTCAGTTACAAGCAAGCCGCGATCAAGTGATCGCGGCTTTTTTTTCGGCTCAACAACAAGCTATGATCCAGCAACATGCCGTTAGGCTTTCTTTGACAGATAATACAATTGATATTCGCCTCGATAGCGATGGCAATGGTGTTTTTGCCGCGGCAGAAAGCGCAAGTCTTAATGGGGTACGATACCCGCTGGTACTACCGGCTAATTTAACGATCGATAACTCTGTGTTCGATTTTGATCGACGTGGCCGTACGGCGGCAGCAAGTATTGAATTGAACCAGAGTGATGCAAGCGTTACTATAGTTGTTAGTTCTTCTGGTTTTGTTCATTAACTTTTCTTCGGATTCTCGTAATGCAGGGCGCGCATAAGGCACTTTATTCCCATGGCGTAACGCTCGTCGAACTGCTGTTTTTTTTGGTGGTTATGGGGATTGCTATGGCCGCGGTCGTGAATGTTTTTAGTCAATCAATACTGACTAGCAATGATCCTCTTATACGTATTCGCGCCTTAGAGTTAGGACAAGCGCAGCTAGACGCAATATTGTCGCGTAACTATGATGAGGCAAGTCCCAGCGGTGGAATCCCTGCGTGCAATAGTAATGGAACGTCTTTATGTGTGGGTATTACTGCAGACGCTGATTACGATGATGTTGGTGACTTTAATGGTTTTATCGACACGAGTCATGCCGGCTACAGCGTTTCTGTGACCGTTACTGAGGCCGGCGATGATTTCGGCTTGGCTATAGAGGATGCACGTCTCATTACGGTTATTGTGGCTATGCCCACGACACATCAAAATCCAATAAACCCAACGCTTACTTTGAGTGCATATCGTGCTAACTTTTAAGCGCAAGTGCAGCCACTGTGGTTTCACCCTAATCGAACTGATTACCGTTATGGTGATTTTGAGTATTGTTGCGGTTATGGGCAGTCAGTTCCTAGTTAGCTCGATTGACAGTTATCGTAGTAATCAAATTACCTTTCGTCTTGTATCTAAGGGGCGTGTAGCTATCGAGCAAATGACACGGTACTTGCGCGGCGCGGTTCCCAACAGTATTCGTGTTAGCAATAGTGGTAACTGTATTGAATTTATGCCGGCGGTAGCGGGCGGCAATTACTTGCGTGATGTTGCTGATAGTAATAATGGTGCGAGTTTGACATCGACGATTGCTACCGCCCCCATTTTGTCGGGCTTGGATGCGGCTGATCATGTTGTCATTGGCGCCCTCGGTAGTAGTGATATATATAGTATTGCATTGCCTTCAGCACGCACTGATGTGGGTGTACTTGCTGCATCACCTTATACGTCAATCTCCTTAGCGGGTGGTCATCGCTTTATTCGAAACTCTAGCCGTAAGCGTTTATTTTTAGCGGCCGATCCCATTCGCTTTTGTTTAGTTGGTGCAGATTTGGTTATTTATGAAGACTATGGATTAATTACAGCGGCCTTAGGTGATTCAAACCCCGGTGGTGTTACTTCGGATCTTTCCAGTAATGTACAAAGCACAGAAGCCTTTAGCTTATCGGAAGGCAGTGAAGATAGAAGTTCGGTTATTTCTATTGCGCTAGTTTTTTCTGAGGGGACGTATCAAGTATCATTAAATCAACAGGTATTTATTCGTAATGTCCCTTAAATTGAATAGACAGGCCATTAATAAAAGCGGCCAGAAAGGTTTTTTGGTTCCCCTTGCGCTGTTTTTATTGGTAGGGTTGGCCGCATTGGCGATTGCGGTTGCTCGGATCAATAGCCAAGCCGGAGGTTCATCTATACGCGAAGCCATATCGACTCAAGCTTTTTTTGCTGCAGAAAGTGGAGCGCAATATACAATGAATCAGCTCTATTTTCCTGTAAATGACCGCGCTATTGCTGACGCACGTTGTCTAAGTTTAAATGGTGAGCGTTTAAATTTTGACACGCCAGGATTGAATAATTGTTTTGCGCGCTTTAGTTGTAGCTCAAGTATTAACGTTGAAAATACGATTAGTTATTACCGTGTTCAAAGCGATGGTGAATGCGGTGGCGGAGAATATGTAGCGCAGCGATCTGTGCGTATTTCGGCATTTATTGAGGAATAATGATCGAGGGTTAAGTTGGAATTGAATCTTTGATGAGTCGGCATTATCGTTAGCGCTCTTTTATAAGTAGGGCACCACAAATAGGACTCCACTGTCGAGAAATTTAAACGGCCACCTTCGCACTACTTAGGCGTAAAGGCTCTGGTAAGGCTAAATTTTCCCATGCTACTCTAATACTTCGCGCCAAAAAATAACGCGATCATGTCCACGGTAGCGACCAAAATAAATCTCTAGGCTAGGTAGGCTTGTATCATTGGCACTATCGCCATCTTGATTCCAGTCGTAGCGCAGCCATGGGGTGTTTGTTAGATCGATATCAACCGGAAATGAGCCAAAGTTTTCGAAACCCGGCGGGCTAAAGCTCAATCCTGACTCTCCTCCACTCATGGTAATGCTTACACCAGCCGCAAGATTTGCGAAGCTGCCAGTGGTACTGCCATCAACTAAGGCGACAGTTCGATTAGAGTCGGTACTAATAGCTTGGCTATTAACACGGATGTCAGCGGCATCTATTACGCTACAGCTATCGACGTCGCTTGTGATAAATTGATTGCCATTCCAGTACTCGACCCTCAGTGGAACCGGTAAAGCGGCTGTTTCAGGCCCATGAGCGTTTTGGCCAAACAAACGCGCAAAGCGCAATGCTTGAGTGCTTCCAATATGGATGGCATTGCAGTTTGTATCACTAACGCAGTCGGTACTGCTTGTCGCATTCATATTGAGTGAGGCTGTTTGAAAGTCAGCACTGTCAATATTACTATCGGCCATTAGCCCGAACTGTAGGCTGTCGAATGGCCCATCCGCGACTTCGTTACTTCCATCAAGTGCCCGTGCAAAGCCGCCATTCGCCGTAACGATGTATTCACCTCTTACCCATGTTCCGCTGGGTACAAAGCTGCGATTTGCGACATTGGTTCCGTTGTTGTCCTCTTCCGCTTGAGCACTCAACGTAAGGTTAGGGTAGCCCCAAATAGTATCAACATTATCAAGTGTTCCAGTGCCATTGCCTTGAGCGCTAATGGAATAGTTCATGCTCATTGGCCTGTAGCTAATAGCTTGGCCGGACATATAGCTAAAATTACCGGTAACGCAGCCTGGGATAATGCTGTGGCTGTCGAGTTGTAAATAGGCTGGGCTAAAGCGGCCAATGGTTGCGCTTGTCGTCCCACTTATATCGCCAGAGCCAAGGTAGTCACCATCAGAAATACTGGCATTAATCGTTAGGCTGCCGGCCTCGGGCCAACTTAGCGCTGAATTTTCAAATTGTCCTAACGCGGCGCCTGGGCTGAATGCCGCAGGGGAATTTAGTGCAGGGAATGTAGCGCCACCAGGGAATACTAAAGATTGCGTGTTAAGCGTTATTGCCTCTGGGCTTGTTTCGCGACCAAAGTTTGGTGTTAGGCCTCCGGCACTGTTGCGCGCTTCTACTTCGACTAAAAATGCGCTGCCGGCATTAACGAAATTGTCGCCTGAGTTAGTTGTTCCTGGGTTTGCATCACCGGCGAGCGTTTCAATTCGTGAGATAAAAAGTTCGGCTGGGCGCGAAATAAGATCAGCACTGCTTCCACTTAGCGTCACGGCGGGGTCTTCACCGCTAGCGGCAAGGCTTAAATTCGCATGAAGGCGTACTTGTCCTGCATCTTGATAGCTAATATTAAAGCTCACTTCGCCTTCTGCATCGAAGGTGAGGTCAAGTGCATTGTAGTCGTTGATGGTATTGAGATTGTTTTCCTGTATTGCGCCGGAATTAAATAACATGTCTTGATCGCGAACACAGTTTTGAGGGTCGCGGCATTCGTAAGCGAGATTAACGCTCTGCAAGCCGAGTAGGCGTGCTTGGCAGGTTCCAGTGTCGGTATTGGTTTCAATGGCTTTTAAAATATAGAGGCTGCTATTGGTGCCGGCCGTCAGTGGCCCCGCTATGGGGTCGTTACCATCTGCATTGCCATCGCCGTTGGCATCGTTGTAAAAGCGTAGGGCGGTGTCACTAAAGCTTAACAGGGCATCCTCGCTGCTTCCTTCATCGTCAGTTACGCTTGAATCGCCGGTATCGACCACATCAATATCAATCGCTGCAAGGCTAATATTGGCAAGGGCTAGTTCAACGGAAGACTCGCCAGTGGCAAAGGTATATTCAACTTCACCGTCGCCTGTTGATACTAAGTTGCCAGTTCCACTCATTAGGGTCCAGTTAGAGTCGCTTGCTAGCCAGCCTCCCGTTGATGATGTCGTATTAACGCGAATAGTAATGCCGGCGGAATCAGTTTCTACATGGCTTGCATCGTGGGCCGTTATTTGAATGTTTTCGGCTTCACAGGTGATTCCCGTTCCGGAATGATTTATCGCGTAATGATCAATGTTTGGAATAACACAAGGGCGCGTTTGCTGCATAACTTCTTGAATTTGTAGGGCCGTTAAGTCTGTATCAAAAAGATTAACTTCATCTATTAGGCCGACAAAACGACGATTAGGGAGAGCTAAGTCGGTACCGATTAATAGCGGATCGTTATTGGTGCTTAAAGCTGTGTTTGAAGTATTTGTCGCGTCGCCAACACCGTTAATATAAATGGCTTGCTGACCCGAACGGTAGGTAATACTTATATGAGCCCAATGGTTAAGCGTTAGGGTAGCGGCGGAGGTGAGTTCTTGTGAGCCGCCGCCCCACCACCAAAATATCTGTCCGTTCTCGTCAATATGGAATTCATAGTTGGTATCTTTCGACACCATCGTCGCGAGATCTCCAGCGGCAGGATAACTGGTGGGGTATATCCAAGTACTAACGGTAAATGCTGTATCTAGGTCAAGAATTGAGTTTGTTCCAGGGTCATCAATTTGCAGATAGCCATCGTTTAAGCCATCAAAATCGCCGTAACCACAGGTGCCTGGGTTGCTTGGTAGCGCAGGATTGCTTCGACCTGTGTTGGGCAAGGCGTCGAGGTTAATCGCTCGACCGTGCAGGTCATTGCCGCTAGTATCAATGATTTCGTTGTTAGCACCCGTCCAAGAGGCTTCGTCGAGTTGCCACTGGCCGATAGCGGGTGGAGCCACGGAGTTACAAGAGAAAAATAGATTCTGTGTAGGAATGGCTTCCCGTGAAAACCCCGGGCCTTGCCATTGTAAGCGTGCTTCGGCAAGAACTGCGTTTTCATAAAACTCCATAACAATCGGGTAGCGTTGGCCAGCGACTAAATTTTGGACTGCGCTGGTATCTGTTTCAGCCGCGTGATTAGTCCAGTTATTGATGATCTGGTTGCCATCAAGATCGAGTCGTACACCATCATCACTGACAGTATAAAAAATATACGCGCCATCGCTAGGTACTTCAAGTTCGCCCTCCCAGCGAACACTAAAAAAGTCATCCGCTATTCCTGTTGTCGGGATGCCAGTTGCCCAATCAAAATCAACGTTCGCATCCGTTTGCTCAACGATGTTTCCGGTAAAGTACTGGCCAGAAATATTGTTCTGATCGTAATAGCTTGCGAATAGCCCGTTTGCGTCTCCCGTAACATTTAAGGTTTGTGTACTAACCATGCTAGCGTTTTGTAGATCGCTTACATTGTTAATACTTAGGTCAAAGGCGGTACCGTCGCCAGAGAAGTATTCAAGTATTACCGTTGTTTCATTCGCCTGAAGTGTTGCGCTGGCCAGTACTATGCCGCCATTGGCGCTATAGTTGGTGAGATTTTCTGCGCTGGCTTGGGTAACCTTCTCGCTAAAAACTACACTGATTGTGCCATCGAAGCAGGGCGAGGAAACGCTTGATACGGTTGGCGGCGTATTATCGATAAAAAGCGCCGTTGAGGGAATTATCTCACGGCTAAAACCTGGCCCATCCCAATACAATTCCGCGCGCGCGCCACCGCCACGTTCGTAGTAGTCCATTTGTATCGTGTACCGCTGGCCGCCCACAAGCCCCGCTAACGCGCCAAAGTCTAATGTTGGTGAATGATCGGTCCAGTTGTCGACTAATTGGTTGCCGTTAACCCACAGCCTTACACCGTCATCTGAGCGAGTGCCAAACGTATAGTCGCCGCTTGTCGGAATTTCGACTTCGCCGATCCAGTGAATAGTGAAGTCGTCGCGACCAACACCCGCTATGGGCGACTGCCCGCCAAAGTTAAAGTTGATATTGGCGTCAACGCGAACGAACTCTGTTCCGGTGAAGTATTCGCGAGCGTTACCATTTTGATCGTAGTAGGTCCCAAGAATGTCAGCCGACACTGGGCCAGAGCCTAAAGTGTAAAGCAATAAGGCAAGGAGAATTACCGTAAGACGTGGTTGTCGAAATATTGAGTGTCTACACGGTCTAAGCAACCTAAACAACCTACACAATCTATACATACCGAGTTCGAGGTTCCGTTATTTCTAGTCCAAAGCCTAGCTCTAGTTGCAGGTACTTACTACGAGAGCGCAGTCTGCCAATCTATTAAGTAAAGCACAATACAGCCAAAACACTCGGGCTATATTTAGATGTTTGTATGCGCTGAACGTCATTTCAACTGTCCGAAAACAAATGAATTTTGTCATCTTGGCGGCAGATACACAGTTTTAAGGTTTCCGGCTCCCAGAATAGCACTTCTCGATAGCCGATTTGGTGGTTCAGGTCTGTCCATCGGTATCGGCCATTACAATAAGATTTTAATAGGAGTTACGATGAAATATTTTAATAGCGCCATGAGACATATTTCGCTCATGTTATCCGCCTTTATATGGGTAGGTGTTTGTCTGAGCACTTGTGTCAGCGCAAGCGACAATGGTAAAGCAAAAGAACGTCAATCACTTAAAAACGTATTTGAGGGGCGAGAATTTGCCCTTCAGGTTGAAGCGAGTAGTGGCACAGAGCTTGATGGGCTGCCAAATAAAGGAGTGTATTTAGTACATTTTCACGATGATAATCGCTATGACAGTGCTTTAATCGGTAATGGGGCGATGGTTGTGAGCTCAGGGGAATTCGCTTTGAAGAAGCTTCGAGGTCAAGTAGTGGCATATAGTTATGACGCTAGCCGTGCAGAAGAGATCGAAACGCATTACTACTTTGAAACCCCTCATAGTGGTATTTGGCAGCGGACTGTTATCGGGCAAGATGCTCAATTAAGCGGCAGCTTTAGTGCCTATGCGGCCGATGATGTCGATTTTACCCCAGACAATCACATAGGACGTACTATAGCCTTGGGGGTGATAACGTCAGAAAGTGATATACCTAAAGAATACTACCCCTCGCAGGGCCTGATTATGCAGGCCTATGATGGTTACGGCCGCTACACTGCGCTGGGTTTTGGTCCTGGGGCGGTTGATCATTCAGGAACCTACACTTTGACTAAAGTTGCTAAAAACATTTTTGTCGAAGAAACCATTCAAGTGATGGAGAATTTAACGGCGCCTTATACACTTGTTTACCATTACGAGACGCCAAGTTCAGGTAGATGGTTTCAGAATTTTGGCGATGGTTTGATTTTGTTTTCAGGGTCTTTTACCAGCTTTGAAACACCGTAATTACGTATTAGCTTTAACCTATCATCAAAGCCTTGCATTGATGATAGGTGCTGGTATTTGGTCTTGAGGTACTGGTGATTCATAATCAAACAGATCTCCAACATGTTAGCGATAAAAAAATTGTGAGGGCTTATGCTTAGTACCGAACCACTGGCGCCTATGCTAGTGGAGCTAATAAAAGCGTGTTACATATTTACCTTTAGTTTGGGCTGTTGGGCATGTGTCTCGCTCTCGTTAACAAGACGCGGTGATAAGCTCATAAATAGGCTCATGTTTGTTTTTATAGCGATTCTGAGTATCCCTTCATTGGCTCATTACATGAGTTTGGTTTCGCCGGATAGTAGCCAGTTTTGGTTGATGAGCATTAGTCACAACTTAACGTGGCTATATGGGCCTTTTGTCTATTTAATACTTTGGCATATATTAAATAACCCGATCAAATTGTCGCGTTTTTTGTGGCATTTACTGCCGTTTTTTTTGGTGAATGGTGTCGTTCAGGCTAGTTTCCTTGATAACATAATTTACGCAAAAAACATTACTTTGTGTGTCCAGATTATAAGCTATTGCTTAGCCTGTTTTTATATTGTTCGTATTCATCGAATACAATTTAACACGCTTTATCGAGGCCATAAAAATAGTAGTTATTTTTGGTTGTTATTTGTTATCGCAGGTTTGGTTGTAGCGACCATTATCGATGTCGTAATTATCTTAGCTTTGACATCGGGCTTTTTATTACCTTCCGTTTCAATTGGCTTAATCGCTAGCGTGCTAACCGCTTACATCTTTATTGTGGCTTTATTTACTGTAATGCAACCCGAGTTATTCTCTCAAACAACTCAAACAACTCAAACAACTCAAACAACTCAAACAGCCGGAGAGACTGTAGAGGGGGCTAGCGGAAGTAAACACCTACGTGAACTAGAATTAAGTCCCGAAGCCGTGGCGGACATTGATACGAGATTTGATGAATTTGTCATTCGTTATAAACCTCACTTGGATGAGTCTATGACTCAATCGAAATTAGCCGCATTGTTGGGGGTGAGCGCGAAACATTTATCCGAATTTCTAAATGTACACAAAAACAGCAGTTTTTACGATTCTATGAACACTTTACGTTACCAAGAATCTCTTGAACTACTGCAAAGTAATACGTGTATTTATACTGTTGCGGATATTGCTTATCGGGCGGGTTTCAATAACCGAAATAGCTTTTATCGAGTATTTCGTGAAAAAACGGGCTTAACTCCACGCGAGTATAAAAAACAGTTGGTTAAATCTAGCCCTGGCTAGCAAATTACGCATAGTATTTAAACAAGTGATCAATGTGTCGAACAATGTCGTGTGATTTATTGGCTATTGTCATAATATGGCGTTTAAAAATATAACAACATTAACAGGTTTTAACACATGAAATCTTTGCCGCGCTATTCTGAAATCCCAGCCGAGCTGTATACGAGTGAAAATGCTTTTCAGGCCGAGAAGGAATATGCACTTCAATCCACGTGGCTACTTACCGCTATAACACACGAATTTGAAGAGGACGGAACCTATCACTCACGTGAATTGATGGGCGTGCCTATTATCATTTGGCGCGTTGGTGATGAATTTAAAGCCTATAAAAATGTTTGTCCTCATCGGCACTCTAAAATCCTTGCAAGTGACAGCTCCGGTGTAGCAGGCCAGTTACGTTGCCCTTATCACGGATGGGAATTTAATGGTGCTGGGCGCGTTTGTAAAATTCCTGATGCGCAATGTTTTAAGGGGCTAAAAAAAGAAGGCAGCCATAACTTAAGCGAAATAAAGCTTGAGGTCTTAGGGTGTTTGATTTTTGTTCGCTTTGATTCTTCTAGTAAGCAAAGCCTCAAAGAGTTTATGGGAGATGACTACTTCACGGCCTTAGGAAAACTGTGTACAAAGGCGGTGCAGTTATTGGCGGCTAGACGTTCGGATTTAGCGTGCAACTGGAAGCTTATTTTCGAAAATAGCATTGAGGATTATCACACTCCAACGGTGCACCCCAATAGTTTTGGTCAAGAAATTGTATTAGCTGATGCGGACTTACGCTACGAACTCAATGCCATAGGGAACGGTTGTTTAATGTCTGGTCATAATGGCGGTAATGGCGAGGGTGTTAATTTAGACGCACCCATAGTCGCTTTAAGTTTGTTTAATGGTTTTCATGCAACACTGGCAAAAACACCGACGACAGTTGTAACCTTTGAACAAACTTTGCCGACTTCTGCAGGTACTTGTGAGCGTCGCTTATGGGTGTTTTGTTCTAAGCGAGCCACTGGCGCACGTAAAGACGAAATTAAGCACTATTCAGCACAAGTCCAGAGCGAAGATGAAGTTTTGATGCCGGGTATGCAAATTGGGAAGCAGTTTGCCGATACGGCCCAATTACTAGGCCAGTACGAGGCGAGAGTGAGTTATTTTCATGAATACCTAGCGTCGTTACATCAGCTTTAATTCCACACCTGATGATATTTGGGCGGGACTCTAAATAAGATCCTGATCGATTAGAAGCCCATCTAGTTATGATAGTGGGTAGACAGTTATACCAACAGGCTCTATTTTCTTCCGAGCTTTCTTAATCATTCGCTAGAACGTGCATACGTGATTGTTGTTCTCAGCATCATGTTAACGAGACGCTTTGAACTTAGCTCAGTATGGGTTCGTTCAGAACTGGCCTAAGCTAGTTTTAACCTATCTCTAACGCACCTTTAAGCTAGATTAGGTTTTACTTGAAGCTGAAATATTAAATTTATTAGAGGTTGTTTATGCAAGAATATATGTATTTTTGTAAGTTTTTTTTCTCAAAATACATGTGTGCTATTCACACCAGTAAAGTCTTTATCTTTACTGGAATCGCACTCGTTATGTGGTTTTCGAGCAGTACCTGTGCTAGCCCGGGAAAACCTGATATTACAAAAATCCCGCTGGTTACCTTAGAAGAGCATCCCGGCTGGGAAGATCTTTATATTAGAGCCTTTGAAATTGCCTTTAGTAAAATACAACAAGGAACCAAAGAAAATGGCTTTGTTGATTACTATATGGATGAAGCATTCAGTGCGAATATTTTTCAGTGGGATACTAGCTTTATTATGATGTTTGCCCGCTACGGTAATCAAGAGCTACCGTCAATTGTATCGCTTGAAAACTTCTATCGTTACCAACATGACGACGGTTGGATTGGTCGTGAATTACGTGAAAAAGACGGTTCATCCTATTGGCCGAAATCGGGTAGTTTGGAAGCAAATTGTTCGATAAATCCGCCATTGTTTTCTTGGGCCGAATGGCAAGATTATCAAGTGCGAGGTGATATATCTCGCTTTAGTAAACGTGTGAATGATAAAACCATATTGGATGTCTTAGTCGATTATTACGATTGGATAAAGGCGAACCGACGCTGGGACAATCAATTATACTGGACCACGAGCTATGCTAACGGTATGGACCGAAGTCCTAGATTGGCGACGGATCATGTTTGTTCGCACGCGGATGGTAGTTGGATTGATATAACAGCTCAGCAGGCCTTAAACGCACTCTATATTTCAAAAATTGCCGCAGAGGTTGGCGATAAAAAGCTACAGACTCGTTTTGAGCGTGAACACGCAGAAATAAAAACATTAATTAATACATCTTTTTGGGATGATGAAGATGGGTTTTACTACGATTTGACGAAAGACGGCGAGTTTTTCAAGGTTAAAACTCCGGCCTCATTCTGGGTGTTGATTGCTGATGTAACTAACGATAAACAAGAGCGGCGTTTAGTGAACGAGCACATCTTGGACCCAGAGCGTTTTTGGACTGAACATCATCTCCCTACAGTATCGAAAGATGAAGAAACCTATATGAAGGATGGTGGTTATTGGGATGGTGCTGTTTGGGCGCCGACGACCTATCAAACGATTAAAGGTCTGGAATTTCAAGGGTTTACCACTGTAGCGCGCAGAATTGCTATGAATCACATACAAAACCTTTATTGGGTGTATCGTTCGACCAATACTTTACACGAAAACTACCGTCCTGAAACGGTTGCCAAAGGCGTGCATGCTCGTGATGACTTTGTGGGTTGGACTGGCGTTGGTCCCATCGCGGCATTGATCGAAAATGTCATGGGTATTCAAGTGAACGGTGCGGGTGATTCGTTGATTTGGGATGTGAATCTCGCAGAAAGACACGGCATTAAGAACTTACAGTTTGGCGATAATACAGTCAGTTTGATGGCCGATGACCGTCTTGATAAAAACTCCGGTGTGAAGGTGAAGGTTACAACGGATAGCCCATTTACCTTAAAGCTAAAAGTTGCCGGAAAGGTGCGTCGGTTTGACGTTGCCAAAGGCAATTCTGAATTTACCTTGGGTAAAGTACTCAAAGGTCTGACGAGTGTTGCTACCATCCACAAAGGCTTGCTTGGCCAAAACTTCGGTAAGGCGAATAGTGAAAAGATCTTTCAAACATTTGTTGCGCCCAATAGTGGTGACTTACGCGGCATTGATTTAAAGCTTCAAAAAGAAGGAGGGCACTCACAGTCTGACGTTGTTGCTGAATTATTCGCAACAAAGGGAGGTAAACCGATAGGTAAGGCTTTAGCGAAGGCAAAGGTTAAAGCTGATGATGTCGAGCCGTTTTTCGGGATTTATCACGCTAAGTTACGGTATAAACATATTAAAGCGGGGGCGAGCTATGCCGTAGTTGTGAGCCAGAAATCTACAAGCGACGAAAGCTACTACCAGTGGTTAGCGGGTGAAGAAGTGCACGCAGATTTCCATTTTGGTGGTCTCTCTCAAAATGGCGAGGCTCAGAACGAATCCTTGCTGGATGAGGAGCATAGTAGAAAGGAAGCTCTAAATTCTAAACCTAATAATGAGCGCTCTAATCAATGGCAGCATAATACAGCTGTTGGCGATGCTTGGATGAAAGCCTATATTCAATCTAAGTAAGTTTTTAAACTGTTAAATATTAGGCAATAAAAATAGTCGTATAGGGTGTTTTTATTGCGTGATTCCATTCTTATGGACACATAAACCCATTCAGAAGATCTAACCCGCCGAGCAAACGCGTGAGCTTGCCAATTGGCACTATTCCTGACACTATTTCTACCACTATTGCTTACAATGCATTGGTTAATCTATTCGTCGTGGAGAGCTCGCATTAAACTAATTATTCCCACCTTGATAGCGCTTACTGCATTCGCAGGGAACTCAATATTGTGTCGCCTAGCGTTAGGTGGAAAGCTTATTGATCCTGCGAGCTTTAGTGCTATTCGTTTGAGTTCGGGAGCGTTAATTCTCGCTGTCATTCTTTTGGTGTCGTTTCGATCGAAGGCTCGCGTCAAAGACTCTCCGCGCTTACGCCGCTCGTTGATGTCTATGTCCACGTGGTTTCCGGCATTGGCATTATTTATTTATGTCATAACATTTTCATTGGCCTATCAATATCTAACCACGGGTACCGGCGCTTTAGTCCTATTCTCTAGCGTGCAATTTACGATGGTACTGTATCAATTGTGGCAAGGTGAAAAATTAAGTATTCGTGATTGGATAGGCTTATCTCTGGCATTTTTGGGTTTTGTTTTATTGGTTTTACCCTCGTTGAAAACACCATCATTAATTGGGTTCATATTGATGGCATGTTCAGGTATAGCATGGGCTGGTTATAGTCTTATCGGGCGTGGATCAAAAGCACCACTTGAGGATACGGGTATGAATTTTGCTCTTTGCCTTCCAATGGCTGCTCTACTCCTTGCGTTTGTGACAATAAACCAAGGCTTTGATGCCTTATATATAAGCGGCTGGGGTTTGTTGTTGGCATTGGCCTCTGGCGTATTTGCGTCCGGGCTGGGTTATGCCTTGTGGTATTTTGTCTTGCCTTCACTGGGCGGCGCTCGTGCTGCAGTAGTGCAATTACTTGTCCCTGTGTTGGCGGCTGTCGCAGGCTTATTATTTGCCCGCGAAAATATCAGTCTATTGTTTGCTGTTTCGTCTGTAATGGTGCTTGGGGGTGTGTTTTTGGTGGTAAAAAACCGACCTAGAAAACACTTTGAAGTTAGATATGTTCGGCGGTGACGCGGAGGTGCTTCGCAAGTAAGGTGGCGTGCGGTCTATTTGGGTGAAGAAGGGACGCGCAGGCTCGCACGTGGTGTTTACAGGCTCTTGACGACCTTTGTCTCGAGTGGGCTACTAGTCGTCACTCGACTGTGCTTATTGCCGAATCTTAAATCATGCAACATAAGAGTTCACGAAGCTGTTTGTACGGAGCTTTACGGAATCTCAATGGATGTTTTAAGCTCTACCTCTCTACCTCTCTACCTCTCTACCTCTCTACCTCTCTACCTCTCTACCTCTCTACCTCTCTACCTGCTTTGCCGTTAGTCGCATAAATAGGCTTAGCGTTTGATTTTCGTGATACTTTTTCTTAGTTGAAATTCACCCAGCTGTTGAGCGCGTAGAGGCGAAATTTATAGCCCTCTAATTGTAGTATGACGCCGTCCTCAGTGATTTCACTAACCGTAATGCCGTTGCTTAAACGGCTGTTTTTTGAAAGCGATAATCCGTTGATAACAACCGAGCTATGGCCCTGATCTTGGAAGTTATGCTGACTATAAAGCAAGCTTGAAATTTTATTTTGAACGCTCATTGGTAATTGCTTTACGGTATTGGTGAGCTCAAATTCAGACGGTTTAGTGTCTACAACGGTTACGTCACGTGTTTGTGCCGCAGAGTAAGTGTTTTGAACGCTCGGGTGTTCCTGTACTTGCACCGGTACCGGTACCTGTTTTCTCTTTTGTTTTTTTGCGGTCTGTTTTTCTTTTAGTTCGTCGTATAGTGCCTGAGTTTCTGGCGCAAGTTCTGACGTACTTCCAGTTGTTGAGGTATAAAGTTCTTGAATATAATGTTGTCGAGTAGCATTTAGGCTGTCTGGGCTAACTGTCAGCGCTTCATCTTCAGAAAGAGGGGAGGGTTTATTTTGCGTGGAAATGACACCCTCAGACTCAACACCTTTTAGTGCGATTAGGTGTTCATCCCTTGAGGCAGCATCCAATTGCGTTGCTGCAATCATTTCAGGAGCCGCAACAGTTTGAGACGCTGCAACCAATGTAGCGGCTGTTATCGGTTTCGTTGGGCTGGTATTACGCAGAAGCACAAAAACTAAAAGCAATACTAATAGTCCAATTAGACACGCGGCAGTTATTATAACAAATTTTACCTTGATACTATTGTCGGTTAAGGGGACATGGTTAGGTGTTATGGATGGGGCTTCGTCTCGAACTTTTCGATCTTGGTCGGCTTTATTTAAGGCTTCTAAAATGAGAGACATAGCTATTCTCCTTTCTCGGTTTTAAGAAAAGGAATGCTGAGTTTTAAGTCATCATTTATCGCCATAAGTGTTTGTCGACCGATAACGCCGTCGGCTTCAAGGTCTTTACTTAACTGAAACTGAATGACGCGCCTTTTTAGGGCTTCATTAAAGGATTGCCCGCTCAGGCTTTGATCTTGTCCGTCGATAGTGGCGAAACTATCGGCCACCCACTCTACGAGGCTCGAACGGGAACGTAGCCCGAGTGGTTTTTTATAGCCTTTCGGGTTTTTCCAAATAAAGCGTACTTTGCCATCCCACTGATCAACAATGGTGTTTGCGTCACGTTCTATCATTTGCCCAGCGTCATCAATTAGCAGAATCACGTCGCTACGCTGTCCAATCACAAGTGCGTAATAACGTGTTTGCTCGCTATCGATTAGCTCAAGAATGGCGGGGCGATTTAAACTTTCGAACTCCTGCCAAGTGTCAAAGCTCTCATCTTCACACTGGTAAAAATGTGTCTTGCTCTGCCAGCACGGATGATTAAAACTGTCGTAAGGGATATCGTGATATTCAAAAAGCTTAGCGTAAGCCAAACTTAAGCCCTTGAAGTACGCAGAAGATGCATTTTCGGGTGACGTCGGTAAGGTTGTAGGTAATACCTTGGGCTCATCTAATGTGACGGTTGTTACCGTGGATGCTTCTACTGTGGATACTTCTATCGGGCTTGCTACTGCGATTGGGGCTTGCTCGCTTTGCTGTGCTTGGATAGCCGGAGGTGCTGAGCCGAGTAGCGTTATTGCTATGCTCACTATACCCACAATGACTATTAGAGCAAAAGCTGCGCCCGCGATAATAGCTTTTTGTGGGAGTTCCGTGAAAACAGACTGCGAGACGCTGCGCTGTCCTGTTATTTCTCGCAAGGCTTGTGAGAAAATGGCCGCATCTACGCTACGTTTATTATGCGCATACGCTCCAATGAGGGAGCGTTCGCAAACTATATTGATCAGACGCGGCGTGCCGCGGCTAAAATGATGAATACGTTTTACAATAGCTCTCGGGAAAATGACGGAGTTATCTTCCTTGCCGGCAATGACTAAACGATGATTAATGTAGCGCTCACAGTCATCACAGCTGAGAGGTTCTAGAAAAAATCGTGCGGTAATACGCTGAGATAGCTGTCGTAGTCGAGGCTGCGCCAATAAATCGTGAATCTCAGGCTGGGCAACTAACACAATTTGCAGCAGTTTTTCGTCACTGGTCTCGAGGTTTGTCAGTAGGCGAATTTGTTCTAGTACTTCGATAGAAAGCAGCTGTGCTTCGTCAATAAGCAGTACCGTGCGCTTTCCTGCGGAATAATTGCTCAGCAATAACTCAGCTAACGAATCGTTTAACTGCTTGAGCGGGGGGTTATCCTCATAGAAAGGAAGCCGTAATTCCTCACAAATGGTCTGCATCAAGTCTCTAACATCAGCCATTGGGTTTAATACAAAAGCAATTTCCGTATTTTCTGGGACTTGTTGCAGCAAGGTACGAATGATGGTTGTTTTGCCCGAACCTACTTCGCCACTGAGTAAAACGAAGCCGCCACCCTTGATGCCATAGAGTAGGTGCGCAAGGGCTTCACGATGCTGCTCGCTCATATAGAGAAATTTAGGGTTAACAGCAATAGAAAATGCCGCTTCTTCGAGACCAAAATATTTGTGATACATAGAGGCTAACGCGCGCTTATAATTAAAGGTAGCTTAATAAGCCTTGATCATAACCTCAATTCTACCGATGTGAAAACGATAGCGCGTTATTCACTTAAACAAGGAGGGGCAATCAGCTTTTCTAGCTCTCGCTGAAGGCATGCGAGCTGCGTGAGCTGTTCCGAGCTTGGGTGGTTGGTCTCAATATGATTTTTGCGAAGCAAGAATACATCCATAGCGGCTTGCAACGCGCTTTCGTCTTGGCGGTAACGGGCGTCGAGTAGCTCCAGTATCTCTCGAAGGCGGAAGCCGAGATCGGTCGCGAGCTTTATGAGCTTTACCGTATGAATATGGGAGTCGCTGAATTGAGGTCTATCCTCGGTATCGTACTCGGTATCTTCTAATAGGCCTATTTGAAGGTAGTGGCGCAATGTCCTTTCCGGTACGCGAGTTACCTTTGATAGCTGAGTTATATTCATAGTGAGTCTTAATGAGGGCGGTGTATTAGTTCATAGCCATTAAGATCGATTTTTGATCGCTTAACAAGTCTAGAGTACGTTATATGCATAAGTGTTATTAATTACCCACATAACATAGCGTAAAGAAATAAGTTAAAGCATTAACTTTTTAGTTCTATGTCAATCCCTAGGTCATTTGCCACAACATTTAGTCGCCCTTGTAATTCTCCAAGGTCAATATTTCCTGGAGCGCTGATCTGGCCATTAACCTCAAATAGCGGCTCGCCGCTATAAGGCATGCTCGAAAGACGGCTTTCAAGTTCTTCGACATTTATCCCCTGCTGGCTAAAGGCCTGCGATAGCTCTTTTATGATGCCTGAGCGGTCTGGACCGACAGCGGTAAACGTACTGCAGGTCGCGCTTACTTGCGGCTCAGTTTTATTTATAATGTCGCAATAGATATGAAACGACGGGCTAGATAAATCTAGTAGGGCGGCTTTCAAAGCGTCTGCATTGTCGCGGCTTGAGGCGATTCGCACCACTCCAGCGAACTTCCCGTCTAGATTGGTAAGTCGGCTTTCCAGCCAGTTACCCTTATTTTCTTCTATGAGGGAAGCTAACGATTCAACAACGCCAGGTTTGTCATCACAGGTAATAGATAGAATTAGAAATCTTTGCATGTTCTTTCTTCTTGTTATTTAGGTATATTGACTGAAGTAGTAACGCGTATTTTTTTCTGCATTGTAAAGAATAATAAAAAGTATAATAGTAGAGGCTTAATTCGAGCAATTTAGTAATTTTTTTTTCAGGAAGGCATAAAAGAATGCCTAGATGGTTATGATTATACCTCCGCAGTCAATAACGGCTGAAATTTTAGACAATATTCTTGAAGAGTTCATTACCCGCGAGGGTACGGACTATGGCCACGAAGAGTTGGGCTTAGAGCAAAAAATGAACATATTGCGCCCGCAGGTTCTGGCGGGCAAAGTTTTAATTGTGTTTGATGACGTGCTGCAAAGTGTCGATCTACGTGATGTAGAATCGATGTCTCAGGATACTGAGGGTCCTTAGTCTCTCAAAACGTCGGGTTCTCTCAGTACATTTAGTTCTCTAAAATGGTTATTCTTTCTTCACGGCTTAGTACAGGTTTGATCGTATTCGCAAGTTCTAATCGTTCAGCACTACGAGACCAGCGCTGCCAATCTTGAACTGTACGCCATTTGCACAGTAAAAATTGGTGATGATCGTCGTTAGTGTCGGTAAACGATTCGCCGGAAACAAAGCCGTGAGCAACGTAGTTTTGCTGCATGGCGGTGCGAAGTTGCTGCTGGTATGTTGATATCAACCCGGTTGCAATGTGTCTTTCGATTAACACGTGAATCATGGAGTGACCTAAATCCTCAGTTATTAGAGAGTGTATATTCGGCGCTAAGTTTGGTACTAATTGTTCTGTACTAATTGTTCCGTACTATAAATTATGCATGATAAAATTTGTACGATACGATTCGGACGATACATTTTAGTGCAATAATCCTACTTTTACCGATATGTATTTTTAATACACTTAAGTATATCGCATACTATCGAGAAAGAAATTTCAAATTGTAAAAGTATTAAACAATTGTAGTTTTTGTCGCTTTTGAACAAATGGATATTTAGAAAACAATGTCTGAAGTAAAAACATATACCCTTGACACTAAGGGGCTCAGGTGCCCCGAACCCGTAATGATGTTGCATAACGTGGTAAGAGATGCGATGGCGGGCGATAAAATCATTGTCGTTGCAACAGACCCGTCAACTGTTCGCGACATTCCAAAGTTTTGTACGTTTCTAGGCCACCCCTTGCTCGAAAGTCGGCAGGAGGGGGAGTTGTTTATTTTTGAGTTGCAAAAAGCCACACCTTAAGCCGGGTCTTTTGTTTGAAATGTAGGCCTTATGCGTGTCTTAACTCAATTTTACTTCTTGTCATCAACTAAAACTGAAATGGCGGCGAGTGCTTCTGGGTCTTCAGACTTTATTTTGTTAGCAATATGATTTTGAAAGAAATATTTGAAGTCGCTATCACTTTGAGCTGAATATAGGCAATTATCGCCGGGAAGTATGGGGGTGTTTTCGACGGACTCCTCATTGACTATCATGCCAATAATCGAGCCATCATTTAACAAGCGCCAACTTACAAGTTCTTGTAAAATTAAGGTTTTTGTCTTTAAACACGTAATTACCGCATGGGTACCAATAACGTCGGGGATTTCTTGTATAATTTGCTCTGGGTCCTTACTGTCAATATCGTAGTATTGCGCAGCGGCTTCGAGTTCGACAATTTTGTGTTTTGGTGCGGATTCAAATAACTCATCGATACCCGGGTCGTAGTAGCCTTCAAACTGCCCACAAAGAGGGTCATCTACTTTTGGGCATGGCACGAGGTCGTTTAGCCATGGGACTAAACCGACAACCTCGCCGTCGTCACGTAGGGCCCAGCATAGAATTTTTAATGAATAGAATTTGTCGCCGCTGGAATCGTTAGTGTAGAGCATTTCAAGACCGTCTAGCTCAGGGGCTAAACGGACAATACGAGATTCAATCAAGGCCGAAAGAGGTTGGCCTGAAAAAAGATCGATTACATTCTCTGGATAATCGTTAACTGCGTGTTTCATGGTGACGCCTCCAATATAGGACCTAGCGTATTTATGGCTAAGTCGATTTAGGGCGCGATCCAATCGATCGCTACAATACAACAGTATAATTTGTTGACCAATAAGACAAGCGCTTAGCGTAAAATAGATCTACTACAAAATTAAGACCTTTTTACGCGATTTAGATTCCTTACAGTAATGCGTTTAATGTCGAGATAAAGAGCACTTATAGTATTTATCGGCAGATAAAATACTTTCTTATTATTAAGCTTAGAACATTTTTGTATAGTAATGCTAAAAAACAGTAAATTTAATGAAGAGCAAATGCTCGAAATACTGCACCGTTGTTGTGTGGAACAATTTATGCAGGCCTGTAATACGGTGCTTGTTGGTGGGGCGGATGAGCCCTTATATCAACCGGCTCAAGCTATTGGAGAGGCGCATAAAATATTTTATTCACATAATTATCTTGCCAGCGCATTGCACGAACTTGCACATTGGTGCGTGGCGGGTGATAAACGATTAGAGTTGTTGGATTACGGTTATTGGTATGCACCCGATGGGCGTAGCGCAGAACAGCAGAGCGAGTTCGAGCGAGTCGAAATTAAACCACAAGCTTTAGAGTGGATTTTGTCGCAAGCGTGTGGGCGACGTTTTCGTGTGAGTGCCGACAACCTCACGGCAAACGCGCAAGCTAGTAGTGAGTTTAAGCAGAATATATATGCGCAAGTTTTGCATTATTGTGAGTATGGCGTACCGTCACGCGCCAAGGCTTTAATTCTCTCACTGCACGAGCAAACTTGTCGGTCCAATGCTTTGTGCAAATCTTTATACTCAATGGATGATATTTGATTGTCTATAACTACGAAAAAAGTATTTATCATTGACGCCTCTATTTATTTCTTTAGAGCGTACTTTGCTGTTTCTTACGAACATAAATCGAAAAGTTCTCATGATGTCGCGGCTACTTTGTCTTATGCGCGATGGCTTTTTTCTTTGATAGAACATAATTCTCCTCAGTTTATCGTGGTATGTTTTGACGAAAGTCTTGGTTCAGGTTTTCGGCACAGAATAGATTCGGACTATAAGGCGAATCGTGCATTACCCGATGATGCCTTGGCTTATCAATTACTGGCAAGTAAAAAACTCACAGAGCTTGCCGGAGTTACATGCTATGCCTCTAGTGAATTTGAGGCCGATGATCTAATTGCCAGTGTTTATTCGAATAGTATTAATCGTGGGCTTGAGCCAATAGTTGTGAGCGCGGATAAAGACTTATCTCAGTTGCTGAGTGACTCTCAGGGTTTATACTGGGACTATCCAAAAAAAACAGCGATGAATAAGACGGATTTAAGCAAGCTTCGCGGCTTTCCAATTGATCGAATGCCGCTTTATTTGGCCTTAGTGGGTGATGCGAGTGATAATATTCAAGGTGTTCCGGGTGTTGGTGATAAAACGGCCAGTGCACTATTGGCGAACTACTGTGACTGGGCTGATGTTCTTGCCAATTTAGATGAGTTACAAGGCCTACCGATTCGTTCGGCTAAAAAACTCAAGGCCTTATTCATTGAATATACTCCGACGATAGAAAAAAATTTGCGTCTGACTCAATTGCGCCATGACGCGCTTGATCAAGATAACATCCATTTACGTAAAGGCGTGGGGGATGCTGCAGCACTAAAATATTTACTACTCGAATTTAACGCGCCGAAAAGCCTCATTAATACATTAACGAAAGTGAACTATGAAAATAATTGTCGATGAAAATATACCCTATGCAAATGAGCTTTTTGGTATTTTTGGCGAAGTTGTCGCGTTACCCGGTCGGGATCTGAAACATGACGATGTAAAAGATGCTCGAGCTTTGGTTGTTCGCTCGGTAAGTAAAGTAAATGAGTCGCTATTGAATAACTCTAAGGTTGAGTTTGTCGGTACGTGCACAATAGGTACGGATCACTTAGATAAGTCGTACCTAGAGGCCCATAAAATTCGTTACAGTAGTGCGCCTGGTTGCAATGCTAATGCGGTTGTCCAGTATATTTTTTCTGTGTTGGCGCGCTTAGACCGTTTAGATTCGGCTCAGCGTGTTGGCATTATCGGCTGTGGTAATGTTGGTGGGCGCTTACACAAACAGCTTAAAAAGCTAGGTTTTTCATGCGTTTGCATCGATCCAAATTTAGATTTTAGCGTTAACGAAGATCTCGCCGAATTTAGTGAGCTATACGATTGCGATATTATCTGCATGCATACGCCTTTGGTGTTGGGTGGTGATTTTCCGAGCGTGTCGCTTGTTGGAGTGGAACAGTTTAAACAGTTTAAGCCTGGGTGCTTATTGATAAATGCTGGGCGTGGCGAGTGTGTTGATAATCCTCAGCTTAAACATTATCTAAAAAATAATGATGACTTAGATGTGGTTTTAGATGTTTGGACGGCCGAGCCGAATATGGATGGCGCACTATTTGAATATTTGAAATATGGAAGTCCTCATATCGCCGGATATAGTTTTGAAGGAAAAATTAACGGCTCAACCATGATTTTTCGTTCGCTTGCACAGCATTTAGGCTTGGCCGACGATGAAGTTGACCAACATATACATTCGGTAGAGAAAGCTTGTTTTGGTGAAATAGAAACGTTGAATGAAAACTCTGTTGCTGAATATATTTTGGCCGCATATGATGTTGATGTTGATTCAAATAGCCTGCATTCTGCTCTAAATAACTTACCCGCATCGTTTGATCTCTTGCGCAAACAATACCGAAAACGGCGTGAGTTTTCACATTATCGTATTGGTAAAGTACTTTCCGACAAAGATACGGAGATACTGCTCAACTTAGGTTTTAATGGTTAATCGTATGTTGGAATTCATTGAAGAATACTTTAGTAAAATACCAGATATTCCTAGCAAAGGTATAAATAACGATATCAATGGCGGTATAAGTAACGACTTAAGTAACGACGAAAGTAACGACGAAAGTAACGACGAAAGTAACGAAAGTAACGAAAGTAACGAAAGTAACGAAATGCGTGAAATGGTACAAAGTCGACGTTTGTTTCATGGTCGCGGTAAATCTTTTAGCGCGCATGATGTTTGCCTTGATCAGTTAAGTATTGATCTTTTTCATCCGGTTATTGTAGTCACGATATTTGAACCCTTAAGTGACGAAAAAGAGCAGGCTTTGCTTTTTTTTCTAAAGCGACAGTTGATACGCCTTTCGTGTAATTGCTTGTTAGTTCAGCGGCGCTTCCAAAAACCTGTGTGTTTTGATGTGATCGAAGGGCAGGTTCCCGATAAATTTGTTGCAGTTCGAGACCAGTCCCAATATAAACTCAGCTTGTCGCAGCAAAACTTAGGTTTTTTTCTTGATATAGAGCCTGCGCGTAAGTGGTTAAGTGCGCGTAGTAAGGACGCTAATATACTCAACTTATTTTCCTATACGTGTACGTTTTCTGTCGTCGCTGTGGCCGCCGGCGCTACGCAAGTTATTAATATGGATCTCAGTTCTAAGAGTTTAAATGTAGGCCGCGATAACCACCGAATCAATTCTTTAGATGTGAGTCACGCTAAATTTTTTGCGCATGACGTATTACGGTCATGGTCAAAGTTGAAAAAGTTTGGGCCCTATGACTGCATTATTGTTGACCCGCCAAGTTTTCAGAAGGGTAGCTTCGTCGCAGGGAAGGATTACCCGAAAATGTTACGGCGATTTTCTAGTTTGGCTAAAGAAGGCACGGAAATTTTATTGTGCTTAAATTCACCGGAGTGGAAGTGTGCAGAGTTTCGTGAGCTGATTGATTCAGCGTTAGAAGGCTTCAAGTTCGTAGAGCGCCTTGTACAATCATCTGAATTTCCAGATGCTGACGAAGAGCGCGCGTTAAAAATGCTTGTCTATAAAGCCTACTCTGCGTAACTTTTTGATGTAAACGTGGCGAGAGCGTTTAATAGGGCTAAAATATAATCACGCAATGTTATCGAGCTTGCATCGCGTAACATATCGTGCAACTCATTTGCTCGTGACTGAACGCTTTCAGTACTTGGTACCTGAGCGGCCAAATGTAAAAAACTTTCTTGCGTCAGTATTAATTCTTCGAATGCTTCTTGCCGCAGCGCTTCTGCATAGCGCACGATCCCTTCTTCTGCGAGCCATGCTATCGCGCCAAAACCGGCCATGTGTCTAGGGCTATGTAGGCCAAAATCATCGGGTGTGTCTGGCCCGCAAATATCTTCTACATATACGGTTGTTTTTACGGGAAAACGTTTGTAAAGCGTTAGTAGTGTGCACGCCGTATCTTTACAAAAATCTTCAATGTGTAATTCGTCCATAAACTACACTTTATAGCGTTCAATAAAGCGCGCGAAACGATCAAATGCGGATTGAATGTCTCTTAACTGTGGTAAGAAAACAACGCGAAAGTGATCGGGTGCGGCCCAATTAAATGCGGTCCCCTGTACGAGTAAGACCTTCTCTCGAATCAAAAAATCGAGAATTAATTGCTGATCGTCTTTGTATTTATACATTTTCTGATCAATCTTAGGGAATAAATAAATAGTGCCTTTGGGTTTTACACAGCTAATGCCGGGAATTGACGTGATGAGATCCCAGGCAAGGTCGCGCTGTTCTTTTAAACGCCCACCAGGTAGCACTAGGTCATTAATGCTCTGGTAGCCACCTAGTGCCGTTTGAACGGCTAACATGGCTGGTACGTTCGCACATAAGCGCATAGACGCTAACATATCAATGCCGCGGATAAATTCTTTTGCTAGATGCTTTGCGCCACTAATTATAATCCAGCCAGAGCGAAAACCAGCAAGACGATAAGATTTTGAG
The DNA here is from genome assembly GCA_047638775.1 of Flavobacteriales bacterium. Classification (GTDB taxonomy): domain Bacteria; phylum Pseudomonadota; class Gammaproteobacteria; order Pseudomonadales; family Cellvibrionaceae; genus Agaribacterium. The sequence goes on along the minus strand of JBLIMQ010000008.1, from coordinate 12,885 downwards.
AGACCGTTGAATGTGATGCAAGGCACCTCATCCGTAATTTTGGATAAAGGGATATGGACGGCTTCATCGTAAATAATCTTGCTATATATTTCGTCGGCCAATATCACTAAATTGTTTTCGTAGGCGATTTTCACCAAGCCTTCAAGCGTCTCTAGAGTATAGACCGCGCCGGTTGGATTGTTTGGGTTGATTATAACAATGGCTTTCGTGTGTTTGTTGATCTTTGCGCGAATGTCATCTAAATCGGGCTGCCAGTCAGCACTTTCGTCACAAATATAATGTGTTGGTGTGCCACCCGCGAGCTTTACAGCCGCCGTCCATAATGGGTAATCCGGCGATGGTATTAGCACTTCGTCATTATCGTTCAGTAAGGCTTGGCATGTCATAACGATCAGTTCACTTACACCGTTGCCAAGGTAAATGTCGTTAATGTCGACGCCTTTTATGCCTTGGCGTTGTGTTTCTTGCATGATGGCTTTTCGAGCTGAAAAAAGCCCTTTCGATTGAACATAGCCTTGAGCATCGCGCATGTTACGTATGACGTCGGCAATGATCTCATCGGGGGCGTCAAAGCCAAAAGGAGCTGGGTTGCCAATATTCAGCTTTAGGATTTTGTGGCCTTCCTCCTCTAAACGGTAGGCGTGCTCCAATACAGGCCCGCGAATGTCATAAGAAACACCGTCAAGTTTTTTGGATTTTGGGATCTGTTTCATGTCTTTGCTCACTGCTGATTTCGCCTTCATGACAATCTTGCGGTAGGATGATTGGCCGACGTTTCTTAGCATTTAACTGCATTCATTCGTCAAGGCTTACTATAAGGACAAATTATGTCAGAACCAGAGATAAAAAACGATGAATTCTGGCGCTCAAAGCTCAGTCCGGAAGAATTCTCGGTTTGTCGTGAGCACGGAACAGAGCGACCTTTTACGGGTGAATACACGAATCACAAGCTCGACGGCCAGTATACCTGTCGTTGCTGTGGCGCAACGTTATTCGATTCTCACGCTAAGTTCGACTCTGGAAGTGGCTGGCCGAGCTTTTTTCAAGGCTCAGAAAATAGCGCTATTCAGGAAAAGCTTGATCAGGGTCACGGCATGACGCGAACGGAAATACTGTGTCAGCAGTGTGATTCACATTTAGGGCATATGTTTACTGACGGCCCGCAACCGACCGGCTTACGATACTGCGTCAATTCCCTCTCGTTGAGCTTTGAGGGTCGTGATAAGGGTACTGGCGGTAGTAGTAAGGAGACTGACGCTCGTGATAAGGATGCTAAATGAGGCATTTTGACGAAATCTATGGTCTTGCTAGCCTGCATAAGGGCGGTTCTATTGAGTTGGAGGCCTATTTGCCGCAAGCGCTGAGTTCAGCAGAATTAAAAGCCCAGCCCGATTCCGAGTATTTGTCACTCATGAGTCGTCGAGTTTTCCGAGCAGGCTTAAAGCACGCAATGGTCGACGCAAAGTGGCCAGCGTTTGAGCAGCAGTTTTCTGGGTTTGATCCATTTGTGTGCGCGATGCAGAGCGATGAATTTATTGAGAGCTGTATGGTGAATAAGGCAATCATTCGACACTTAGGAAAAATTCGCTCTATTCGCAAGAACGCCCAGTTTATTTTGGATTGCCAGCAGGAATACGGCAGTTTCGGCACGATGCTTAGTGAGTGGCCACAGAACGATGTGGTTGGGCTGTGGCTTAAGATGAAGAAACAGGGTGCGCACTTGGGGGGAGGTTCAGGTCCTTCCTTTATGCGTATGGCAGGAGCCGATACATTCCTTCTTACTAATGATGTGTTGGCCGTATTGCGTTACGAGGGAGTTATAAGTGATAAGGCTCAATCCCAGCGTGATATGCGTGCTGCGCAAGAGGCCTTTTTAACCTGGCAGGCCCAATCGGGTAGGCCGCTTTGTGAAGTTAGTCGTATTGTTTCATGTGCGGCAAGTTAAAATTCAAATGCTATCGTTACGTTTTTTAATGTAATCGTTAAGCTCTTGATACAATCGTTAATAGTCTAATGCAATCGTTGAGTTTGCTGTAATTAAAGTCTAGGGAAAATACTATGGAATGGTCGCGTACTTTACTTCAAGTCGAGCTTATCGTTATTGCGCTTATGGTTCTCTGCGTAGCAGGGCATAAATTTGGAGTTTTGCCTTTTAAACTGGCCTTTGGCGCTTTCGCTTTAGCGTTGCTGCTCACAGTGCTGCTGTCGTTAGCCGCCTTTGTGATGATTTTTATATGGATGAGCATCGGTGGTTTTAAGGCGAACGCTATTGCGTTTGCCGTTCCTATCGTTGTTGGCTTGCTGCCAGTGATTGTTATATTGAGTGTTTTGGGCGCCGGCCGTAAGGCTCCTCGGATACATGATATTAGTACTCGCCAAGACCCTATCATGGAGTTTCAGGCGGCGCAGGCCTTACGTAAATCAAGCGAAAATTCTTTAAAACCGGCTAATGCTAGAGTTCTTGCTGCGCAATATGATTATTATCACAATGTATCGACCTTAGTGCTTAAACACGAATCACATAAAGTATTTCAGCAAATTTTCACGTTAGTAAGTGATCATGGTTGGCGTTTAAGTCATGTCGATGAGCAGGCGATGAATATTGAGGCTGTAGCTGAGACACGATTGTTTGGTTTTAAAGATGATATTCTTATTGAGGTTCGTGAGCTTGAAGGCGCAGTGCATGTGGATATGCGTTCAGTGTCACGGGTTGGCGTTAGTGATCTTGGGGCGAATGCTAAGCGTATCGAGATGTTTTTATTGGAATTAGGTCGGGCGCTTGAAGGCTAGTTAGAGCCTAGAGCAAAGTTGGCGCCCCTGACTGTGTGTGCGCTAACTGTAGGTCTCTCGCTCGCTCGCTATCTATCTATCTATCTATCTATATATATATCCCCATAACTGTATCTCCATAGTTGCACGACCGTGTGTTTTTAGTCGTAGACTTGTTTTTTCTTCCAGTCGCCTTTGTTTTCACCAAACTTATCCCACTCGCCGGCAAGGTCGGCTTGCTCTTCTTCTGTTGCTCCTGGAATGGGTATCATCAAGTCGTCGTCCATTAGTTCGCGCATTTTGGCCATGTTAGCTCGAATAACTTGAAGTTTCTGTTCGCTATTACCCGTTTTGTCGTCACGAACAATTAGGCGTTCGGCTGAGTCGTAATAATGCAGCGCGAGCTTATACTTTTCGTTTTCCTGTGCTTGGCGACCGTGCAGTAAATACCCGTCTATGGTTAGCTGTAATACTAATTGTTTTATCTGGGCGCGATAGGCATCGGCTTGCTGTCGATTTAAGCGTCGTTGGCCCTCAAGGTTAAATACAAAGCGGTGTAGCTCTTCGAGGCTCATTTTTACATCTTTCACTTGCTGCGGATTGCTGAGCGGCACTCGCTCGGCTCTAGCGGGCATACGCTGGGTTTCGGTAAGCATATTGCCGAAGGTTTGAGCTTCTTGCGGATGGATGGGTTCATTGGGCTCTAAGCGTGACAGCTGCTCGCTAACCTCTATGATGCTGCGGTGCACAAGAATGGTGAGTTCTTTGGTTAGAAAGCCTGTGGGGCAGCCGTTGAGCATAAATTTAAAGCTACGCGACTGTGACTTAAGTGCGGCCGTCAGGCGCTTTTTCTGCTCCCGCTTTTGCTGGATTGTCTGCGAAACGAAGGCGTAGCAAACTAAGCCGGCCAGCAGAATGATAATGAGCGTAATAACAAGGATCGACGACATAGCTAAAGTTTCGTAGTTTTATACCTATTAAGGCTAGCTTTCATTTAGGCAGATGCAACTAAAAGTCGATGATTGGGCAATTTCAAGTCAAACTTCTAACCAAGCTCAGGTCAAATTAGGTTAAATCAGGCTATTATTTTTTGCTTAAGGCCAATTCTATGAATGCACGTATTGGCTGTCGCTGTAATCGTTTTGGTGCTTTGATGAGCAATTGCGAGCAAAAAATATTCACGAACGATGTTTTCGTTAAAAAAACACGTTTTTTTGCATAGAAGTGTTGACAGTTTTTCTAAGCATCAATAGAATGCGCGCCTCTTCAGTCGACAACGTCATTGAAGAGAACTTAGTCCCCTTCGTCTAGAGGCCTAGGACACCGCCCTTTCACGGCGGTAACAGGGGTTCGAATCCCCTAGGGGACGCCACGCGGAAATAGCTCAGTTGGTAGAGCATAACCTTGCCAAGGTTGGGGTCGGGAGTTCGAGTCTCCTTTTCCGCTCCAAATCGTTCTTCGAAGTTACCATTTGGTAGCTTCGAGGGAATGGCGTTTAGCCCATCTCAGGTCATTCATGTGACTCTTGCATTAGAAATAAAATCACTAAAAAAAATCTACTCAAACCAATTTGTTGCGCTTAAAGGCGTCGATCTGTCGGTTCAACGTGGCGATTTTTTTGCTTTACTTGGTCCTAATGGCGCGGGTAAATCCACACTTATAAGTATTATTTGCTCGCTGGTTAAAAAATCTGCCGGTTCAGTATCGATCCTAGGATTTGATATTGATACTCAGTTTACTGAGGCGCGTCGCGAGCTTGGTGTTGTTCCGCAAGAATTCAATTTCAACGGCTTTGAGTCTGTCGAAGATATTATCATCAACCAAGCTGGGTATTATGGTATTCCTCGTGGAATAGCCGCTAAGAACTGTGAAAAGTACCTTAAAAAACTTGGTTTGTGGGAAAAACGGCACCAGGCTTCGCGTTTTCTTTCTGGGGGTATGAAGCGTCGATTGATGATTGCGCGTGCACTTGTTCACGAGCCGTCGTTGCTCGTACTTGATGAGCCAACCGCAGGTGTGGATATTGAACTGCGTCGTTCTATGTGGAGCTTCTTAGAGGAAGTTAACGCCGCAGGGACAACAATCATCTTAACGACGCATTATCTAGAAGAAGCGGAGCAGCTGTGCCGCAATATCGCTATTCTCGATCATGGCGAATTGCTGCTCAGCAGCACTATGCCAGCCTTGCTTGGTCAATTAAAACGAGAAACTTTCGTCTTTGATATTGCGTCCTCAAATGCCGTCCCTGAGTCTTTGGACGGATACCGTCTAGAAAGCTCGAGTTCCGAACACTTGGAAGTAACCTTAGTTAAAGGCCAAAACTTAAGTGAGCTGTTTGATTTGCTCAAGTCTCTTAACGTGGTTGTTCATAGTATGCGAAATAAAGCGAATCGCTTAGAAGAGCTGTTTGTGGGCTTAGTTCAAGCTTCGGAGGGTGTGTAGTATGAATTCAGCGTATTGGATCTCGTATAAGACCATCGTAAGAAAAGAGGTCCGTCGTTTTTTGCGTATTTGGGTACAAACACTTATACCGCCTGCGATCACCATGAGCTTGTATTTCCTTATTTTTGGTGAATTAATCGGCTCGCGTATCGGTCAAATGGGTGGTCATAGCTATATGGCGTTCGTCGTCCCTGGCTTGATTATGATGTCGGTCATTAATAACGCCTATTCCAATGTAGCGTCATCGTTATACGGTGCTAAGTTCAACGCATCGATCGAAGAGCTGCTGGTAAGTCCAACGCCGAATATACTGATCTTGCTTGGCTACGTTAGTGGTGGAGCGCTGCGCGGATTACTTGTCGGGTTTATTGTTACGATACTGGCTTTATTTTTTACTGAGCTACCGATTCATAGTCCGCTCGTTATGGTGTTGGTTGTGTTTTTATCGGCCATGCTGTTTTCTGTGGCTGGGTTTATTAACGCGATTTATGCGAACTCCTTTGATAGTATTTCGATAGTGCCAACATTTATATTAACCCCCTTGACGTATTTGGGCGGAGTCTTTTTCACCATCGATATGCTCTCGGGTGTTTGGCGAGTCCTGTCTCAATTTAATCCGATTCTATATATGGTCAATTCCTTTCGTTACGGTATCTTAGGTATTAGTGATGTTAGCGTTGTTGGGTCGATTACGGGTTTATTTGTCCTTCTAATTGCGGGTATTGCTTTCGCTTTATGGGCAATGGAAAATAGCTCGCGCTTACGGCGTTAGTTGTTAATCGACTGTAAAAATACGTAATCGTATAAGGTCTTTTTGTTATGGCTTCAATTCTATTGGGTGAAGATTCGCTTTACCCGGATCAGTATGACGCATCGTTACTTGGAGGGATTCCCCGCAATCCCAGTGCCCATAAAATGCTGGGCATGGATGTCTGGAATGCTTATGAGTTGTCTTGGTTGGCGGCTAATGGACTTCCGCAAGTGGCCATTGCTGAGTTCTCCTTTGATGCGGCTAACCCTAATATTGTCGAATCAAAATCCTTTAAATACTACTTGAACTCGCTGAACCAAAGTTACTTTGAGTCCGTGGAAGCTTTGAGTCGTTGTTTGAAAGCTGATTTAAGTGCGGTTGCGGGAGGCGTGGTGCTGGTTGATATATACGACGTAGCTGACGAAGCCTTGGGCTTTGAGCCTATTCCAGGGCACTGCATTGATACGGAAGCCTATGAGCGCAATAGCCGTGATGGTGTGGCCGATGTGAGCTTGCTTAAGAAAGATGGCGGGCAGCCTCAAGTGCATGAGCAGCTTTACTCTCACCTCTTTAAGTCGAATTGCCCGGTAACTGGGCAGCCGGACTGGGCGACCGTTTGGATTGAATACGAAGGGGAAAAAATCGATAGAGCGTCGCTATTAGCGTACATCGTATCGTATCGAAAGCATCAAGGCTTTCATGAGAGCTGTGTAGAAGGTATCTATTGTGACTTAATGTCTCGCTTTGAATTGAAAAGTTTGGCCGTCTACGCGCGTTACACGCGCCGAGGCGGCTTAGATATCAACCCGCTGCGCGCCTCAGAAAACTTAGCACAGGCTATTCGCTTGCCTTTCGGGCGAACACTTCGACAATAGCGCATGTTTACAGTAGCTCATGTATAGAGGTTTGACCTAAGCCTATGGCATGCAAAAACTAACCATGCAGGCGTTGGTGTCTACAAGAGCTAATAAAGCTTACACAAAAAACTAGAGCCCATAAATCTAAAGCCCACAAAGAGTTTTGGGGGGTGTGCTAGTTGATGTGCTTGTCGCGTAGCTTTTCGGCCAAATCTTCAAGTTGCGTTATGATGCGGTCCTTATCGAAATTCTTAACTTTCTCTAAATCAAGATTCATTGAAAATCCATCAGAGCGCTCTTCGAAGTAACTTTGCCGCGCACCTAAGTTTTTTCGGAAATCGACAACTTGGTAGACCTTAATTGGGTGACTAAAGCCTTTAGCATTAATTTCACCTTTATCGCGACACATAACAATATCTTTGATCAGCGACCACGTTTCGTGTGAAATTAAGATTTCGCCCGCTTCAGCGGCTGTCTCTAGGCGGCTGGCTAGATTTACGTGAGTGCCTAGTACGGTGTAATCCATATATTCACTGGTCCCAAAAGAGCCTACAGTGCAATACCCTGTATTTATTCCCATACGGATACGCAGCGGCTTTTTGATCCCCTGGTTAAACCAGCGATGCTCGAGTTCTTGCATTTTTTTACGCATATCAACCGCCATTGCAATACTTCGCAGGCAGTCTTCTTTAAGGCCTTCGCTTTTGCTGTCGCCAAATATAATCATAATGCCGTCACCCATGAACTTATCCATAGTGCCGCCATGAGCTGTCGCAATCTTAACCATTTCGGTTAAGTAGGCATTAAGAATGTCGGTTAGCGTCTCGGCTTCGAGCTCTTCAGTCAGTGCACTAAAGCCCTGAATGTCCGAAAAGAAAATGGTTAAGCGCTTTCGTTCCGCTTTGAGTGCTGCGTCGCGACCCTGGTTGATGCAATCCCAAACAGTGGGGCTAACATAGCGAGATAGTTTGTAAGTGCGTAACTTTAAGCGAAGGTGGTCATGATAGAGCTTTTGGTTGGCGTGGTTAACTTTCTTCACATCTCGGTAGATGTAATAAGCCGAGATGAATAAGTACGTGAACAAAAAGATATTGACGATAATAAGCGAGGCGTTGCTTGCAGCGACGGACCAGTCAGGCTGTTTAATCGCGATAGAGCAGACGACGCCTGCGGCAAAGGTAAGGGCGTCTAAGCCGGCACGCCTGAGAGAGCCAATAAGAGCAGAGTTAAATAACAGCGCGATAAACAGTGCGGCAGCGATTAGGTAAGAGTGGAAGAAGTACGCGCAAACAAAGGCGCTTACAAACACATCAACGGAGCTAACACTATTAAAGTATTTATTCTTATAGGCACGCAAGCGAGCAATGTGTAGCCATGTGCATGAACCAATAAAATATGCGACACATAGTGCAGCAAGCCCTAGATCTTGAGGTAATGCACCTTGCTCGAATATGAATAATAGGCATAGGCCACACACGGCAACAGCCAGTGTTGCTCGAGCTGTACTTTTTTTTACGGACACCGTCACCTGAAGTGATGGGTCTTTTGGGCTAGCTCCCATAAAGCGTGCCTTATATTAATCAATAATTATTATTTTTAGGGGGCTGCGCCTTTAGTTATTGGTGTTCTAACCAAAGTCATGGGTGTGGCGCAATCGAACATTAATTAAGGATGATTATAAAGGAAAATCTCTACTATGCGTCGATTTTTTTGACACTAAGCTCTGCACCTGCAGTGAATCGTTCATGATGGATGGCGCTGTGCTATGGCAAAATCCCGAATTTATAACGCATCCAGGTCGATATCTAAAGATAGTTTTTTCCTAAGCTTACCTGCACGACTAAAATTAAACGTTTGGCTTCCAAGTTAAACTTATAAGGTTAATGGTGATATTTAGCTCTAGCCGCTTCACTTTATGTAATGGGCGCTAGATTGCAGCAGGAAAGTTCATTGGCGGGTTGAGTTGTCGAAATAGCTAGGGGTTGGGAGCCGTAATGAGTCGCGCTAGGCTGATAGCGAGGAGCAAAAGGCGCAAAATATAACGGTACCGTAGAATTCTACTGCTTAAGCTTGAGGTCCAAAAATTTCTCTTCCAGATCGTTATATTTTTCTTCCATCTCTGATAGCTCTCGTCGTAACTTACGTGAATCACCTGAATCAACTTTCGGGGCAGAGGCGAGCTCTTTAACTTTCTTTTGAAGTTTGCGGTTTTCGTGGCTCACCGATTGCACTTTTAAGTCCAATTCATCGTTAACTTGACGTAACTCGCGTAAATCTGTTTTGACTTGCTGCATTTTACCTGAGCGTGACCGCAATTGATCGAGCTCGGTGTTGGTAGTGGTGAGCTCGTCTTCGAGCAATTGAATGCATGTCTCTGATTCCTGAGCAAAACGTAATTGCTTTTGTAACTCCCCTTGAAGGCCGCTCACAACGTGAGCGCGTTCTTCATCTGAAGAGGCGTCATTAAGTTTGCGTTGCAAGTTTTCAATAATCTTATGTTGGTCAGCCGCTACTTCGCGTAGGCGCTTAAGTTCGTCGGAGCTGTCGCGGGGGGTGGATACAGTTTGGCTGATAGCAGCGTCAACACCCCCTTCAATGATTTTTGTGACGCCTTCGTATACAGAATGGTATTCACCAATAGCCCTACTCAAGTTGCCGCTTTCATCTGCATCGGCCGCGAGCTGGCTAAGGTTTTTATATTGTGACTGAGCCTCTTGTGAGGACGCGTCCCATTTAGCTTCAAGATCAAGATAAAGCGTTTTAAACTTCTCGAGGTTTTTCGCACGCTTCTTGGAGTTTTCGAGCTGACGCTCTAAATCTTCTAATTCTTCTTCATGGGCGGAGTTATCCTCACTGGCGCTATCGTCATCATAGTCTTCATTGAAGGCAAAAATTTGTTCATATTTATAGCGAAGGCTTTTCCAATCCGGCTCCCCAGCCTGATCGCGATTAGCAAAAGCTTCAATTTCAGCCATAAGTAAGGCATGACGTAAAGCGGCTGTTCTGTGCGCCAAAGGTGTTCCGGGTTCTATATCTAAAGCGATATCCTGCGTGGAGCCCAGATTCTCGTGGTAGTGGCGGGTATTGGTAACTTGTGACTCAATGTATTCGACGTACGAGGTTTGTTCGCAAACCTGAGCGGAGGCCTCAGAGTTACCGCTACGAGCGAGTTTGATTTGCTCCATGGTCTTTTCAAGGCGCTCCTTCATAGCGCGTGTAGATAGACGCAATGAGCGATTCTTGAAGCCCAGTAATGCCGTTGCAACAAGTAATACGCCAGCAATTTCAGCGGCAACAATAAGATAGAGGTCAGTCGACAGCATAGCTGTGTTGGGCCCAAGTTAGCGGTGTTAGATTAAGTGTATATAAGAGTATGGATTAATATCTCCGAATTCGCGACTTTCTAAGCATAATTAGCATAGAAGCAGAGATTGCCTTTATTCTTGGCTTTGTGTAAAGTGTGCCGCCTTCGAATTATAGATTGAATGACGCGGCTAACACTCAACAATATCAACGAGTATTGGCACGTTAAGCTGGCCTTAAACGTATTAAGATCAGCAACCGATTACCTTGGTGAGGTGTCCGAGTGGCCGAAGGAGCACGCCTGGAAAGTGTGTAGAGCGCAAGTTCTCGAGGGTTCGAATCCCTCCCTCACCGCCATACAATAAAGCCCCGCACTTAGCGGGGTTTTTTGTGGGCGAGAGGGCGGGGTGAGAAGCCTCGTGGGTTCGACAAATTGCCAGGAGCAATTTGAGCCGCCATCAGCGCCCGTAAGGGTTGGGTGCAGGACGTACCCAAGTTAATCCCTTCCTCTCCGCCATACAGCAAAACCCCGCACTTAGCGGGGTTTTTTGTGGGCGAGAGGGCGGGGTGAGAAGCCTCGTGTGTTCGACAAATTGCCAGGAGCAATTTGAACCGCCAACGGCGCCCGTAAGGGTTGGGTACAGGACGTACCCAAGTTAATCCCTCCCTCACCGCCATACAACAAAACCCCATACTTAGCAGGGTTTTTGTGGGCGAGAGGGTGGGGTGAGAAGCCTCGTGGGTTCGACAAATTGCCCGGAGTAATTTGAATCGCCAACGGCGCCCGTAAGGGTTGGGTACAGGAGGTGCCCAAGTTAATCCCTCCCTCACCGCCATTACTTTTGATTAAGTCATTGATTTTAAGTGTTTTAATCCTGCAGCAAAATCACCACTCAATCCGATCAAACTGCTTACTGCTTACTGCTTACTGCTTACTGCTTACTGCTTACTGCTTACTGCTTACTGCTTACTGCTTACTGCTTACTGCTTACTGCTTACTGCTTTCATGCAGATATTGAGTAGTTTTTTGGATGTTCTTATGACCAAGGTAAACTTGGACAGTTCGAAGATCAATTCCCGATCAATCAGGTCAGTTCCGCAAGCGTGGCGTAAGGCGTGAGGGTTCCATGTAACTCCTCGCGCCTTCAGAATAAGTAGTTCGTCACGATCAGGGTATCTACTGCCAGCCCTTATCGCTTTACATATGCGTTCAACTTCTTGAGGTTGAGGGTTGCGACGGCCTCTCAATTCGTCGTTCGCCTTTCGGGAATGGTTAACTTTCGTCATTACAGTGGTTTTTGGGTTTCCGAAATTGCCCTCTATCACTTGATTCTTCATAGCCCTTACCATCAACATTATTCATACAATTATAATGTCGGAAGTATAGTACGCAGAAGGTCGCTTTTTGATCAGCTAATAGTTTGTTGCTTACTTTCTAGTATTGAGATTACCCGCTCAGCACAAGACAGTTATACAGTTATAATGCGGAACGAATAGATCATTAATTGAAATATCAAGGGGATTAGGATGATCAGATTTTTGTTTCACGGTGGCACGAGAGAAAAGAAAGGGGATGGCTCTGTTCGGCAAGTTGGTATTGCGCACAACGGCGCTTTTTACTTCGCAGCCCGAAATGTAGCCAGTGATTACGCCAACGGCGATAAACGATCAATCAAGATTACCACTGCCGCCGATATGGTTAAGAGGATCAACGCGTGTGCGGCCAACTCAGTGGCCTCTCTCGATGTGTTTTGTCACGGCACGCCATATTCCCTCAATTATTCAGTGAAAGAGAACGAAAACTGCGGTTTGGTCACTGGCTGGATGGCTAGGCAAGGCTTAAGAGCCTACTACTCTTCTTGGGATGACGGCGTTTATAACTTCTCCTCTGATAGCCGTTACGTATCCGATATTAACTTTAAAGTATTCACCAATGACGCCCGCATTCAGATACATGGCTGCAACACAGCCCGTGGTTCAATGCCGGGAAATACATTGGTAGAAGAGTTATCCGAGCAAATATACAAAGCCGGAAAAAAGAAAGCCTATGTGATTGGCCACACTGACAAATCAAACCCCAATATCAGAGGCTCCAAAACGACAATTAAGCAACAAGATTACCGGCATGGAGAACGCTCGATCTACCATAATGACAAACTACTTAAAATAACCAAGAAAAAAGGCATCATTGCACATGATGAGATGCAAGGGTTGATCAAGTAATGAAAATTACATTCATTGTATTGGGGGTGGTTGTCCTACTAGTTGGTGGCTTATTCGCGGGCTCTAGGCTTACGCTCGAAGATACAACGATAAGTGCGCGCTATGAGATGCTTGCCTGCGAAGGCTGTAATCACATGGCCGTTGAAAAAAGCAAAGACGCCAACCTGAACGGAAAGACGATTATTCCTGTATCTAGCACAGTGGATATTGAGCAACTTATTGATAGCATCGCACTCACAAAAGAGCCTTTATGCTTGAGAGGTAAGCCTTACCGCTTTAATTGGAACCTGTTTGGCATTGATCCAGACGGCATCAAATTTGAAGTAACAGCAAAGGAAAACCCAGAAGTATGCGCCGGTTTGTAACCGGCTAAACCTCTAGCCTCCGCCCATTCTCCTTCAACCACTCCTTACAATCGGTAGATTTCAAGAGAGTTGTCGCCTAATGTGTAAAAATTATACCGCCTGACTTTCCACTATCTTACTTTTCCCTTTTTCGGGGTTGAGGTGAACTTCATCAATATAATTCCAATTTCTAATG
>JBLIMQ010000007.1:0-77671 GCA_047638775.1 Flavobacteriales bacterium | reverse complement strand
AGCGGTGATCTAGGAGTAACTAATAACATAGCAATCGAAACGCCGGTTGGTTTACAATTTTAATCTACGATATGCACTACAGATATTTATCTTAGTCATGATTTGTTTTAAAAAAACAAATCTATTTAGTAGCTCCTGAGTACAATCTAAAAAGACTTACAAAAAGTAATCCTCGATAGAATAAGTGAATTCGTCATTGCTACAGATATCAAAACGTGGGCCGACGATCACAATATTGGTTATTGAAATACTGAAAAATTGCGACGTAAATGCAAATGGAAAGACGATTAAAAAAACATCGTGTACCAAGCTGTATTAGCGGAATAAAAAAGTCCCGATAAGCGAGACTTCTATAACGTTACCCAATGAAACCTATTCCGTTTGCGCCTGAAGCCTAAGTGTACCGTCAATATGAATGTCTCTCTGAGGGAAAGCTATTGCAATACCGTTATCAGAGAACAAACGGTTAACATTAAATCTAATTTCCGAACGAATCTCACGCGCACTCTTGTCGCCAACTGAATACACCCAAAAATAAGTGTCAAAAATCAAAGAGCTATCGCCAAAATCTTCAAATATTATTTGCGGTGACGGCTCAGAAAGTATTAAGTCATGTTCAGTAACGGATTTTTCTAACAAACACCTAACCTTTTCAACATCAGAACCGTAAGCAACACCTACTCGCACAGTACACCTGTACAATTTGTCTTCAAGCGTCCAATTAGTAACTGTTTCTTCCAGTAATTTCGAGTTAGGCACCAATAGATGTACTCCATCTACGCGCCTAATTTTTGTTGAGCGAGTATTTATCTCTTCAACTGTACCACTTACTCCGCCGGTTTCAATAAAGTCATTAATGCTAATAGGTCTCTCTAAAATTAAGATCCAACCACTAATAAAGTTATTGATTATATTCTGCGCACCAAAACCGACTCCAATTGCAACAGCGCCAGATATAAAAGCAAAAGCGGCCAGCGGGACATTTAACATTTCAAGTGCTGAAATAGATAAGACTATAAGACCAAGAATATAAATTGCCCTACGCACAACTTGAATTATATTTGCATTCATACCACGGGCACGCATTACAGTTGAAGTGCGTCGAACCAGCCAATTAAGCAACATATACCCACATATAATTACCAGTGGTATAAAGACCAATTGCCCAACTGTCACATCGTAGCCTCCAAGTGTAAACGCCTTGATAGCGGAAAATTTTTGAATATCAACCATGACTAAAACCACCTCTTAACTTTAAGTACTGTAACAACAGCAATTGATATAACAAACATAGTTCCGACAACGATAACAAAAGCAGTTGGATCTTCCAGACCAGGCAATCCACCGACATTCATTCCGAATACCCCAGTAACGAAGGTCACCGGCAAAAATATCAACGACACTATTGAGAGCGCATACATACGTGAATTTTGTTGCCCCATAGAAATATTCATTACTTCTTCCTGCAACACTAATGTTCTCTCGCGAATCAAATCTAAATCCTCTAAATAGCGCGTCATTCGATCCATTTGCTCCCGTAATTGATATGCACACCCTTCTGGCATCGAGTTAATGGCATATGTATATAGAGTATCAAGTGCGTCACGTTGAGGTGAAAGATAGCGTCTAACACTCGCTATTTCGCGACGTACTCCCGATATTTTAGATCTTGAGCAAGACAAATCTTCCGCCTGAACAGATAATTCTAGCTGCACTAACTGATCCTCAACCCCATCCACATAAACTGAAATCCTATCCGTCACTTTGCCAATAATTGCAATAACAAGATCAGGGATATTTACTGGCCCCTGCCCCTCCAATAAATCAGCCTTTATATCCTGAACAGATAACATCCTTCGCTGTCGAACAGTTATCAATCGGTTCGCTTCAATCCAGATTCTGAGAGATACCATATCTTCAGGATCTGCACCGGGATTCATATTGATGCCGCGAATAAACACTAGAACACCATCTTTGGACTTGACTGTCCTAGGCCGAGTATCCGGTTGAATAAGTGACTGAACATGTCGCTGTTGGATTTCTAAAGAGTCGAGAAAACGTGCGGCACTAGCATAGCTATAATCAATGTGCACCCATGCTTGGTTCAGCTCATTATTTTCTATACTTGTAGCGCCACCTTCAGAATCTAGGTTAAGACCAAAAACAAAACACGGATCGTTTATATCTATCATAATTAAATCTCAATTTTCGATGCGCTTTAACAGGCCAAAACATTGTTGATAAAAACACATAACTTACGTGTGGTTGCTTGATTCAAGTAGCAATTTGAATAGCATATAGCGCTAGGATAATTAGGCTAAAAACACCGCGGAAGGATCTATTAGGAACAAGTCTCCTAACCCTTCCCTGCCCAGTAACATTAAGTAATTCATATCTTCTCTATTAGTTAATGTTATCTCTATATCCCATGCCAGCGCCCCCAATTTAATCGGCGTTTTAATGACATAACGCTGTTCTGACTCACCGTTAGACGATTTTATTTTACGTATGTCCACTACTTTTGCATGACAGGTGACTATTCGGCTTACATTATGCGTATCAGGATGAATATCAAATTGCACACTAGTCACGCCATCTATAACGTATTTTTTTAAATCATCAACATGCAGCGATGAAGTTTTTGCGCCGGTATCCACCCTCACATTAATATCAATAATTCCTAAGTCAGGTAATGAACACGACTCTATACAGCCGATAATTTTTTTACTTGTTGTCTTCATAGCTACCTCTATATTTAGCCAGCCTAATTATTATAATCAGGCAAAAGTTGCTCTTGCACTGTTTCAATATGCTCGGCTATCGTATCGTCATCTTCTGAAAAATACGCTATATGAAACATTGCTTCGCCTTCTTGCACCAAGGGAATGTTTTGCATACCTATTAATATTCCTGACCGAGTGGCTTTAACCGTATTTATAACATCGCCGTAAGGGCTACCAATTTCTGCAAGACTATCGCCCTTAACAATTTGGTCTCCCAACCTTATTTTTTGACCAACAAAGCCGCTAGCATTGGCTCTTAACCACCCGCTACTATTCGCTATATAGGGTATAGTGGCTTTCTTCTTCGCCGTTTTTTTAATCATTCCTAAGTTCTTTAGCACATTGGTAATACCTTTGATGCCTGCTCTAATGGAAAGCTCATCAAACCGAAGCGCTTCGCCTGCCTCATACAATAATACTTTTGTTTTATTGGCTACGGCAGACTCCCTTAGTGATCCATCAACTATATTGGAGTTGAGAACCACTGGTACACCAAAAGCTAATGCTAATTCTTTGGTTTTTTCGTCAGACAAGTCAGCCCGTATCTGAGGTAGATTCGAACGATGAATAGCCCCAGTATGTAAATCAATACCGTAATCACAATGACTTACTATTTCTGTTAATAATATATGAGCCACTCTTGATGCTAATGAACCTTGCGGCGAACCGGGAAAGCTTCTATTTAAATCGCGTCTATCGGGCATATATCTGCTCTGATTAACAACGCCATAAACATTTACCATCGGAACTGCGATAACAGTCCCTCTAATAACTTCAAAACTTTTCTGATTAATTAAACGGCGAATAATTTCTATACCATTTAACTCATCTCCATGTACCGCGGCACTAATAAATATAGTAGGGCCGTCTTTTTTGCCTCTAAAAACTTTAATCGGCAATGAAACATCAGCGTCGGTATATAATTTAGCTACCGGCAACTCTATTTTCGATTCAGAACCAGGCTCAATCGTAAGGCCGCCAATTATTAGCTCTTTCATTGACTGTTATCCCTTACCGCGCGTTTTATTTAATGTGTTACTAACATTTTTTTCAATGAATTCGATCACCATACCTGCAACATCCTTTTTGGTTGCCGTCTCAATCCCTTCAAGCCCAGGGGATGAATTCACTTCCATTACCATTGGCCCATTATGTGATTGTAATAGATCAACTCCGCATACATTTAGCCCCATTACTTTGGCTGCATTTACCGCAGCGGCTCTTTCTTCTTTCGTTAACCGAGCTAACTGTGCAGAGCCTCCGCGATGCAAGTTGGATCTAAATTCACCCTCAGCACCTTGGCGTTTTATCGCAGCTACCACTTTCCCGCCAACAACAAAACAACGAACATCAGCACCACCAGCTTCTTTAACAAATTCTTGTACTAAAATATTGGCTTTTAATCCCATAAAGGCTTCTATAATACTCTCAGCAGCTTTTGCTGTTTCTGCTAAGACCACACCTATACCCTGAGTACCTTCCAGCAACTTTATGACTACAGGTGCCCCGCCTACGTTTTTAATCAGATCTTTAGCATTATCTGCCTTACTAGCAAAGCCTGTACGCGGCAGACCAATTCCTTTACGGGATAATAATTGTAACGATCGCAACTTATCTCTAGAGCGGCTGATCGCTACCGACTCATTAACGTTAAAAGTGCCCATCATTTCGAATTGACGGGCCACAGCCGTGCCGTAGAAGGTTATTGATGCCCCAATACGTGGGATTATCGCGTCGTATTTCGGCAACTCTTCACCGTGGTATCTAACCGTTGGTCGGCTACGGGTAATATCCATATAGCAATGCAACGTATCAATAACGTCTACTTCGTGGCCGCGAGCCTCGCCCGCTTCTTTAAAACGACGGGTCGAATATAGCTTGGGGTTTCTTGATAAAATGGCAATTTTCATGGTCTATTCTCACTGTTTTTAGATGGTTGATTACGTCGTGTAATCATTAATGCGGAGCTTAAGCGATACACTATGGACAATAAAATGATATATATTGATTGGTTTGATCAAAATTATTGATTACACTGACAGCATTAAGGGATACATTAAGGGATACATTAAGGCTAATTTATGAAAATTGAATTGCTAAAGACGTTTCTAGAAGTAAGCCAAACACTACATTTTAGAATTGCTGCTGAAAATCTATTTGTAACGCAATCAGCGGTAAGCGCTCGAATAAAGTTATTAGAAGACGACTTGGGTGTATTACTTTTTGATCGAAGTCAAAAGAAATTGAAGATCACCCCTGAAGGTAATCGACTGGTTAAGCATGCCAATGAATTGATATTTATGTGGCAAAAAGCTAAACAAGAAGTATCGTTGGTAGAAGATAAATTCAGCGTGCTTTCTATTGGCAGTATGATGTCTATTTGGGATATAGCTCTTCAAGAATGGTTAAATAGAATTACCCGTAACATTGAAGAAATCAGCTTTTTCACACAAACGTATAATCAAATCGATTTGAAAAAGAGCCTTATCAATGGCGTTACAGATATTGCTTTTACCTTTGACTCAATCATGGTTGATGGGTTGATTACTGAAAAAGTGACTTCGGTTCCTTTGCATTTAGTGACTACAGATCCCGACTTAGCTGAAGGTTATCAAAGTATTACTGACTTTATTATGGTGGATTATGGTGAGTCGATAAATTTACAGTACTTAAGAGAATATCCCAATTCGCCTCCGGCCAGGCATCTAATTAGCCAGCCAAGAGTCGCTTTAGATTATATTCTATCGAATGGTGGGTGTGCTTATTTACCCCGACAGTTTGTCATGCCGCATATCAGTGGGAACAAACTATTTTTAGTGGAAGAAGCACCTATTTTTTATCGCGAAATTTTTGCCTTGTATTTAGTGAAAAGCCACAAGGAAGATCTTATTACTAAAGCATTACATTATTTTCCCGAAATTAGATTCTCATAGGTTGCCCTAACTTTAGTCGCCGGTGCGGTACATTAAATTAGTCTTTGTGTTCGCCCTTCCGCATTTTGTAGCGAGTCCTGCGATAAATTATTGTCACTTTTGTTTTTTTGGCGAAGGTCGATAAGAGTTCATGAAAAGTTGAAATAGGAAATCGGTTTACGCCCTACTACCGGTAATATATGTGTGTATATCTTCTGTTAGCCATACTTCTATTGCTCATGCGTGATTCTTGGACGTCTATATGCATGCTTCAGTTGTTACTTACCCCCGCGACAAAATTGAAATCTACGTTAGAAGTTGTCGACCCCAAAAAATGGTATTGATGATTTTGGTGCGGTTTTCAAATCTACGATGTGTGTAAATTCTTTTTTTGTCGGGACATAGAACGTCCCAGTGACCTTGGCCGCTTCGACACCTTTGTCATTCAAGAGAATGGATTGGGCTTTCAAAAATCTGCCGTGCCTCGATCTTAGTGTAGCGACGCCCCAATTATCTCTATTGGTTTTTAATGCCCTCGAAAAATTTATTTTTAATCTGACAGTAACTGGAAAAACATTAAGATCTTTGTAAATCGCGTGGGCCATGAGATCGTCGAGAACAGCAATGCTGAGCCCGCCGTGAACGATATTGGGATAGCTTTCTTGATGTTCATTCGCTTCCCAGCGACAGCAAGCTCCACCTCCCAATGTGTTTTCGTACATCTTGATAGCAAGCCCCATCTGATTGCTATCACTTGTGACAAAGCCGTTGTAGGCAGTGTCATCTGATCCTGGGGGAATAATTTGCGCTCCTTTTGATGGCAATGTGTGAACGCGTTTTTTTCGTTTTAAGGACAAGTCAAATATGTCCCACAATAGCATTATATCTAGCATTCTATTGAACCGATTATAGTGTTTTAGTTAAGGGCAGATGTAGGGCCTACGACGATTTTTTTTGATTACGAGCAAGTGATTAGCTGTGGTGTACTCCCACCCCGCCTGTGCAATTCTCAAATAATCGATATTTTCTTGAGCTGCAGGGTATTGTGTTTTCATTCCTTTCAGCTTTTCAATCCAAGTATTAATTGTCAGTCGATATGAATGAGAGTGTTCAAGTAATTGATAGAGTCCGAGTCCTGCGGCTGCGCAATAGTTAATAAACTCCGGAAGTGATGAAATTGGGGAAACGCCAAAAACCTCTGTTTGAACATAGCTAGCTTTGGGGCGCTGACCATGTAGTGTTTTGATATTGTCGCTTAAATAGAATGTGTCTTCTATAATTATTTTCCCGTTAGATTTAAGCATTAGCGCGAGGCGTTTCATACAGTTCGCTTTGTCTTGCATGTGCGCGAAAGAACCAACAAAGTAAATACAATCAAATTCGCCTTCAAATGGGCAGGTATCAATATTTTCGAATGTTTCTTCAATAATGTCTAGTTTAGAGTCGATGTTTTTTCTAAGCCACGCATTCTGGACAGGCGAAGGGTTGATTGCCGTGTATGTAACATTTTTTCTTTGTGCAACATTCGAAATGTAATTTGGTAATGATCCCCACCCTAGGCCCACTTCAAGGACGCGGGCGTTACCTTCGGGTATGTACGAGCAGAGTTCCTTGAGCATATTTATAGCCGCAATGGATTCGTCGTCCGTTTCTCTAATGTACAAGCCAGAAGAATATTTCATTAATGGATCAAGAAACGATTGAAACATTGGAACTTCTTGATCGTAGTGTTTTTGCGTTTCACTTTTTCGTGACACGGAAATAACCGTGTTTTTGTCAGCTTGATCCATAAGTATAGTTTCCGTATTTTTTATTGTGTTGCAAAAATATGTATGCATGTGTTTTACAATAGAAGCTTTCTACTAAAATTTTCTATTGGGGCTCTACTAATAAAATATTCGGTTCATGAAAAAATATTATTAGCCACACTTATCCTGAAACCTCAGTGATTATTTATGTGAGGACGAAGCCATGCTGGTCGTTAGATCTTCTGCATTTGAAATTATTATGGCGACAATAATGATATGTATGTCGCTCGCGGTGTAGCGGAGTTTGATCAATCAATAACTTACAATACATTAAGTCGTCTAAATGTCAGTTACGCCATACATACATTCAATTGAAATTTCGCTGTGTAAATAGTAACTGCCATAAGATATTGCTAGCGCAATAATTCAGGCTAAGACTAGGAGATATAATTGTAGGCACAAAATTCGCGCACCACTTAATCAAAAAAACTCTAGTTTACAATATTCGTTCGCCGTTTGTAGCGTAGCCAAATAAACGCTAGTACAAGTATTGATAACATCGCCAGCGCTCCATCCATGAGAAAATCTGTCTGTTGCAACTTATATCCAGCCTTATTTTTGCGCTTAGAATTAGACGATTTTTTGTGTGTGAGTAGATGTTGATACTTATTCAGTAAATCACGTGTGTTATAGGTATCTGGTGCCATCGCGATATAGTCATTAAAGAAATCGACATACTTATCTGGGCGTTTTAGCATGTGGTAAGTTCTACCCGCTTGATAGTAGGCCTCTACCCGATTAGGATTGAGTTCTAATGTTTTGTCAATGTTTTGAGCCGACTTAATATAGTCTTTTTCATAGTACATATTGATAAACGACAGATTATGATACGCAAAGGACGAACGAGGATTAAGTACGAGGGCTTCTTTGATTAGTTTTTTTGCTTCCTTATAGTCCGTAGCATTAAGAAGTTTTTGTACTTTTTCCATGAGTTGTTCTGCTTGACGCAAACTACTCTTCAATATGTGAATTTCACTATCGTTTGCATTGTGGGATTCTAACAACTGTATAAGCTCTAATATTCCCTCTTCTTTAGCGATACTTAAGGCCGTTTGGTTATAGCCATTGATTAGATTGATATCGACACCTTCCTCCATCAACTTTTTGGCAATATCCATATGACGATTTTTAGCCGCTAGATGTAAAACGCTATCTTTCGCCCGAGTTAATTGATCGACATTTACATTGGCTCTAAGTAAAGCCGCCAGAAGATCTTGGTGGCCGTTAATTACAGCTAAATGTAATACCGTGTTACCTAGGCTATTCGGTATATCTAGTAGATCAGGATCGCTGTCAAGAAGTGCAAGAACATGCTGTGTATATCCACGACTAGCGGAATAATGTATTGGTGTTTCTTTGTAGGGTCTAGTCGCGACTTTAGTCTTCACGGAATTTTTAAGTAATATTAACAATGGTAAGATACTAGGGTTTTTAGAAGCTAAATGTAAATTGGACTCCCCTTTTTGATTAAGGTTATTTATGTCCACTCCGAGGCTAATGAGAGATTCCAACGTCTGAATGTCATTATTTTCTATACTGGTATTTAAAAGAGTTTTACCCTTGATATTTTTGAAGTTGATATCGCCGCCAGACTTTACAAATTGTTCCAGGTTAGCACTAGACTCTAATTCGGATGTAGCGAGAGGGAGCGCCTTCATTAACGTGGCTAATGCACTAGTGTTTTTTTCTTTCCAACGCAGATAACTTTGCATTTGGATTTTACTATCCCACATTTTGTTCGCGAAGTGATTCCATTGTTGTGTCGATTCATTAAAATAGTATTTACAAGATGTTTCTATGTTTAGCGCACACGATATTTTTGCCATCAAAAAAAGATGTCCGTCATTGGTAGGATATAACTGCGAAAAATGTTTGTAACTACGTTCTAATTTCGGCCATTCAATCAAAGCGATAAGCTTATCAGCATCGTTAATATGCTTCGATACATGCCGCACTAAATAATAATAAAGTTCGCCGGATGAAGCATTAACGTCTTTACTCGTTGTATTATCAATGAATTGCTTTATTTCGGCCAAAGAACCGCCCCACTTTGGCGCTAATGAATCGAGAACAGTATCGTAGATGGTTAAGAATCCTGCATGATGCTTATCGGCCTCTTCAACAAGCCGTAGTATCTTTGATTTATCGTGCCCCAATACTTTATGTAAAGTAATGCTATACGCGTAGAGCATGGGGTCTTCATGTGAGGTTTTTCGAATACTCTCTGCCTTCACTAAAGATTCGTTCATTAGACGCCTAAATTCTTTTTTTGCTTTTTCGCTAACCGTGCTCATATAGCCATTCCCGCGAATGGCCCAACCGTAGTCTCGCATTACAGCTACTTCGGATATTTTTGAAGCAAGAGAGCTTGTTGCATTCTTCCAGCGTTGAATTACTAGCAAACGCTGATCAAAAGCAAGTTTGTCATGTTTTTTAAGATCCAACTTAATCGCGACATAGAATTTTGCGAGCATCCAAGTTCCATGTTTATTTCGAGTTTTATTAGCGCGAAGGTCTTTAGCTAGCTTATCTAACTTAATAAACTCCTCGTTATAAAGGAGCTTTTGAACCTTTAAGGTAAATTGATCAAGGATATGCCTTTCGCTATTGATCCCAAGCTTTAATCGATTAATAACTGATTCTTGTTTTTTTCGTTCAGCATCGCTAATACCTTCATCTGGAATGGCATCGGCAATAGTTGCCATAGAAATCGTTCTATACTGATCTGAATAGAACTTTACGATGTCATCACTTAGCTCACCAATACGGCCGTTAAGGCGAGAACCGTTGTTTAACACCAATGTTTCGGCAAAGCAGTGTTGAATCATTAGTAGGAGGAGAAGTGTAAAGCCTATTCCTTTAATCATTGAGTAATTCCATTTCAATATATTAGTGTTTATGCGCCGGAGCTATCCTAAAATACAATTACTCTTATTCATATCGCTAATTGTACTTATATTCTGTTTTTTACGTCTGGGCTAAAAGCGCAACACGTTAGGCGGACAAAGAACAATCGTTATGAAATCGCACAACTCTGCTTAACGTATCCCACATATTTCAAGGCCTACACCTCTAAATCTACCATAGTGACAAAACTCTAGAGAAGGGCTTCTATGAAAATTGCTAATCACTTCTTGCAGTGAGTTTTTTTAGCCGGGTCGAGCTTAGATGAGAGATTAGCATTATTGTTTTGCACCACGGCTAAATGTTAGGGCGTACTATTGGACTCACGAATTGCCTCTTTTGGAGTGACCTCAATCTTTAAGCTAATAACATCGCAACTGGTCCGATATGGGAAATAAGTGTTAGGCAACAAATGACGTGTCACTATAATCCTTTTAATTGTAAGTAGAGATGATTTTGTAGCCTGTTATTTCTACAACATTCTCGATCTTTCTAGGCACATCTTCAATTATTTGGAATTATTAACGTTGATAAACCGTGATCGAAAGATGCAATTCCGAACCATATGATCTAAATATCACCAAGTATCCGTTGTTATAAGTGTATTTAGGTAACGATTCTTGTATTTTACGTTCAATTTGCATTTTTTTTGCCATTTATGACCAACTAACGACTAAAATGTACTGTATTAAGTAAGTATTCTCGTTTTGAGTCTAGCTTTTACATTTTGCGCGGAACTCCAAAGCCTTTTTTGGGCTCTAAGATATATTCGTCAAATTGATTTATACCTACAAGGAATCGTCTTTTAGCATGCAGAGTTTTTATAAGGCAACGATAAGTGCCGCTGTAGTCATTTTTTCTCTCGCCTCTTCGAATGGTATTGCCAAAGCTAAGGAAAAGTTCACCTACGATAAGAGCCAATCAGCCACGGTTATTGAGGTTGTAGAAAACCTTAATTATCGACATATAAATAAGCAGCGCCTAAATGACGAGTTATCCGAGGCCTTTTTGGCTAGCTTGCTCGATAACATCGACCCTTCAAAAATGTATCTATACGATGCTGATATCAAAACTTTCTCCAAGGATAAAAAAAAGTTTGATAATTACTTCAAAGAAGGCAATCTCGACGTGGCCTTCTCCATATATAACATCTACCACCGCCGTGTTCTATCTCGCTTAGACTCTGTAATTGAGTTATTGGAAGATAAAACTATCGAATTTGACTTCAGCAAGAACGACACAATCCAGCTTGATCGAGAAAACGCCTCTTGGCCAAAAACTACGGGCGCAGCAAACGATCTTTGGTATAAGCGCATCAAGCTCAGCATTCTAAACTTAAAGCTTGCCGGGAAAACTGTAGTTGAAGCACGTGAGGTCATTGCCAAGCGCTACAAAAACCAACTTAACAGAATCCAGCAAGAGCAAAGCGGCGATGCGTTTGAGGTATTGCTCAACTCATTAACTGGGCTATACGACCCCCACACTAACTACTGGTTACCGAAAACTTCTGAGAACTTCGATATCAATATGTCGTTGTCCCTAGAGGGCATTGGCGCGGTACTGCAACCAGAGGATGAGTTTACTAAGGTTGTACGTCTAATCCCAGGCGGCCCAGCCGATAAGCAAGGGCAGTTAAGCAGTGCTGACCGGATCGTGGGTGTTGCTCAAGGTGAAGATGGCGAGATTATTGATATCATTGGCTGGCGTCTAGATGAAGTCGTTCAAAGAATACGTGGACCTAAAGGGACCGTGGTGCGTTTAGAGGTATTACCTGCGGGAGCAACCGTTGGTGCAAGCACCAAGGTTATTAAGATAAACAGAGGGACTGTTAAGTTAGAAGATCAAAGTGCTCAAAAAGCGATCTTGGAGCTTCCTGATAATAATGGGGCGCTGCAAAAGATCGGCGTTATCCGTTTACCAAACTTTTACATCGATTTTGAAGCGGCTAGCCGTCGTGATCCGAACTACCGTAGCGGCACACGTGATGTGGCTCGTCTATTGGGTGAATTACAAGAAGAAGGTATCGATGGTCTCGTCTTTGATTTGCGCAACAACGGTGGCGGTTCACTGCAAGAAGCCACAATGTTAACCGACCTCTTTATTGATCGTGGCGTTGTAGTACAAATCAAGACCCCAGATGGCCGAGTACACCGGGATAATCAAGCCTTTTACCGCCCTCAATATACCGGCCCAATGGTTGTTCTCATAAATAGATTGAGCGCTTCAGCATCTGAAATTTTTGCAGGCGCTATACAGGATTACGGCCGCGGCTTGGTAATCGGCTCTCGCTCATTTGGCAAAGGTACCGTGCAATCGTTAAAAGACCTTAAGCTAGGAAAATTGAAATTAACGGAATCTAAGTTTTACCGAGTCTCCGGTGACTCAACGCAGCATCGAGGTGTAATTCCAGATATACGCTTCCCCTCTGTTATAGATTTCGACGAAGTTGGGGAGTCAGCCTACGAGACAGCCCTTCCTTGGGATAATATACATCCGGTTCAACATGTGATGTACACCGATTACGCTAAAGTACTCCCGCAATTAAAATTGGCGCACAAGAAGCGAATCTCGAAAGATCCAGACTTTATCTATTTGAAAGAGCATATAACCTTCACTCAAGAAAACCAGAAAAATACACTGATTTCCTTGAATGAAAAAGCTCGAATAGCGACAAAAGAGGCACTAGAATCTAAGGGCTTGGCGCTCGAAAACAAACGTCGTATGAGTAAAGGCTTAGAACCCTTCCCTACGCGTGAAGCTTTGATAAAAGAGGAGGAAGAGCGTTCAGATATTATCAGTGCCGACGCTGATGCCGGAGCGAATAAGATTAATGTCGATAGTGACACTTTGTTGATGGAAGCCGGCAATATTATCTTAGACCTGCTTTCTTACCTTCCTGCGGCTAAAGACTCGACAATCGCAAGCCGCTATAAGTAGCTTGAGGCGACGGGTTTGGGCATCATGAGTAGTAGCCCATTCAAAAACAGGGCTCTGTTGCGGAGAAATTTAAACGGTCTCCCTCACTCCACCACTCGTTCTCTAGGCAGTGTTATTTGCAATAAGTAACCGCCAGTGCCCAGTGAGGCACTTATGTCATTTGTGCCTCAGACAGCGACAAATCCTTTTTGACCGCCTTCAACTTTGTACAGTAAGGATTAGTGTTGCAAATAATTGTACTGTAAATATTAGTGCTGCAACGAAGCCCAATACCTTAGCCGTCTTGAAAGGCTTTGCTCTTTAAATCCCGCCAGATCTATAAAGTCATCTAGGCCGGACTCAAAAGCCTCTATATCGTCCTCACTACAGTTAAGGCCCACGCCGATTATGGGAATAAAGAAGCAGTCATTGGTGTGTAGGTCTTCAATTTCACGTACGGCGGTCACTACTGGTCGGAAATCCTCATCGCTACTACAAAATATTACAACTTGCTCTGCGACACCTGTTTTCAGCTTGCTAATTAAGTCACTTATATTTTCAACATGCAACGCGATTTTGGAGAGTGACTTATCTTCGATACACACTAAGGAGTCAAAGTTTTCGTCACATTGAAAGAAAATAACCTTTTCTGCGGACTCTCGTTCAAACTGTTCTTCAACGTATGTACCTTTAGAAGCAATGGCGTCGAACGTAGATTCCAACTCAAATAAGCCAACAGGTTTAGCAACAAAATTAAAACCGGATAAATCACAACTAGTAATATGGCTGAGAGATTTTTGCTGTAATGGCGTACACGCGATAATTTTATTAATTGAATTTAATTCATCGTCATTTGCTAACTGTTCGATAAGGTCGACTGAATTAGGATTTGCAGATTCAAAATACACCAAAATATATTCAATCGGTTTACCACTACGCACAGCATTGATCGCAATTTGTTTCGCGCGCTTAAACTGTGTTTCAGTGGTTACTTTAAACCCTAGTGCACTCAACTCTTGCTGTTTAATATCAACAATAATTGGACTACTGTTTACGAGTAGAATATTACTGCCCGAAAATCGACCACGGTGAAAGTCTAAATGCCCAGCCAGATCAGATATATCCAGTCGCGCCTCAAAACGAACATGGGTCTCACCGGTTACAGATTCAATTATCTCCACATCACCACCCATTGTGTCAGCTAAGGCTTTAGCTGTTACTATATCAAGTGAATTTTCCATTGGTTTGTTTGGGTTTTCAGAAAAAAAACTTAATTTCGAGCTTTGCACAGAGCGACGGATAGTGAATATTAACTCGCCAGCCTTTTCGTATTCACGTAAAAACTGTATCTCGATCATGAGTGTCGAATTTTGTGAGCAGCGAATCATTGAATCTAGCAATGTATCTACAATTTTTGCAAATCGCTTTGCATCACCACTTAAGCGCATAGGCAAGGTCGGCGACAAAGAACTTTCGAGTTGTATTTGCTTTATTTCTGCAGCTTCAATATGCCTTGAAACAAGGTGTTGAATCTCATGACGAATATTAAAAACATGCTTTTCAATGACGATGTTTTTGTTTACGACAGCGCCGACGATACCGATATTTTCAACAATTTCTTTCAGTTTAGGCGCTTTACTTTGAGCTTCATCTTCTTCAGACACACTGAGCAAGCCTAGCTCGGTATTGAGAGTACTAAGGAACTCTTTCGTCAACTGTAGGTTCTCACGGTTTTCTCGTCGTTCCTCTTCTTCATGCATTGCTTTGCGAGACAAGGAAAAGCTCGTTTCGAGTTTTTCCCAGTAATCATTAGAGATCAGTCGGCACTGATGCACAAGAATAAGATAAAAGAACATCATTAATGTGCCGTATATATATCCATTCCAGCCGCCAATTAAAAAAGCTGCAGCTGCGGCCGGCACTAAGCCAAAGAATTGGTAATAGCCCAAAAACCCATGAAATGGCGCAAAGGCATGAGCTGTTGTAGAAAAGAATACGACGGTATAGATCCATATTAATGGCGTTTCAAACTGCAAACCTATCGCGTAGGTAACGCTACTTAAAATCAAGCCCCACCACATAGCGCCGAACAAGGTTGAAGCAAAATAGCCGTTACGCCATCGTGCAGGGGCACGTGGATAGGTAAAATCAAAGCGAAAAACGTACCAAGCACGGACACAGGTAATGACCAGCAAACCAACAGTTAATATTATTGCCATAGTCGGGTTTTCTGCGACGAACTTCCCTTCAAAGATGCAAAGGAGATAGGCAAGAAAATTAAATATAAGACCACGACGGCTATATTTTGCCATTCGTGAATCCGTTTCACGAAGAATGTGTCGGTCGCGTTGAACTTTACTGTTGGGTTTAAAAAAATAAATCATAAGATTATGCGCACGGCATGTTGAATATGGATGCTGGGATTTGACTTACGCCGGCATTCGAAGCAAAACTATGGTGATAAAATATTTGACTTGGATTATCATGTGGCTTTTCATTAAGCTTTTGATGTGACTTGGCTGAAAAAAAGACTATTAATCCAAGCCACATCAGAGGTCTACGACAACGCTTTATCGAGCTCTGGAACGGCGTCAAATAAATCGGCTACCAATCCATAATCTGCGACTTCAAAAATCTCAGCATTTTCATCTTTGTTGATGGCAACAATAACTTTTGATTCTTTCATTCCAGCCAAATGTTGAATAGCACCCGATATGCCTACGGCAATATACAAATCCGGAGCGACAATTTTACCCGTTTGGCCAACCTGCAAATCGTTCGGCACGAAACCAGCATCAACGGCGGCTCGTGATGCCCCAACAGCGGCTCCAAGTTTATCGGCTAATGAATAGAGTAGCTGAAAATTTTCGCCATTCTCTAAGCCGCGACCACCAGAAATAACAATCGACGCCGCGGTTAGCTCTGGGCGATCTGACTTAGCCAATTCTTCAGATACAAAGCGAGAGTTTTCTGAGGCGCCATTACTGGCGACGGTTTCTATGTCCGCTTTAGTATCTTTATCGCCGGCCGCATCAAAGGCTGACCCGCGAATAGATAAGAGCTTTTTGTCTTCAAGTAACTTAACTTTTGCAAATACGTTACCGGCATATATCGGGCGAATAAAAGTGTCATCGCTCTCAATACTGGTGATATCGGATAAAGGCTGCGAATCTAATAATGCGCCTATTCGCGGCAATGTATTTTTGCCTGTGGTATTCGCGGCGCATAAAATATAATCATATGTAACGGCTAAACTCACCACTAAATCACTGTAATTTTCGGCGACAAGGTGCTCATATTCGGCACTATCTACGAGCAGTACTTTATCTACACCATCGATACTTGCGCAGCTATTAGCCGCGTCACTGCAGGAACTCCCTGCAACTAAGACGTGCACATCGCCAGTTAATTGAGACGCCGCGTTAACAACATTACGTGTTGATTCTTTTAGCTTTCCGGATTCTGTTTCGGCTAATACTAGTATGCTCATATTATATTACCTTCGCCTCGTTCTTTAACTTATCAACCAGCTCATCAACACTACCGACAATAACACCGGCAGCACGTTTGGCCGGCGGCGATACACTAAGCAGCTCTGTGCGCGGCGTAACATCAACGCCTAGCTCGCTCAACTCAATCGTTTCGATGGGTTTTTTCTTTGACTTCATAAGTGTAGCTAGTTGAACTAAACGGGGTGTATTTAGCCGTAAATCTGTTGTAACAACAGCGGGCAAATCTATTGATATAGTTTGAAGGCCGCCATCAATTTCTCGCGTAACTAGCGCTTTACCGTCGGCAACTTCCAGCTTTGATGCAAACGTTGCTTGAGGGTAGCCACATAATGCTGCAAGCATCTGACCGGTTTGGTTATTGTCACCATCAATGGATTGTTTCCCCAAAATTATTAATTCAGGAGCTTCTTTATCGACAAGTGCTTTAAGACATTTAGCAATGGCTAAAGGCTCAAGATCGGTTTCAGTTTTAACTAAAATACCGCGATCAGCACCTAAGCCAAACGCTGACCGTATTTGGTCTTGAGCTTTGGCTTGGCCAATGCTCACTACAACTATCTCAGTAGCGATACCGGCATCGCGTAAACGCACGGCCTCTTCCACTGCGATTTCGCAAAATGGGTTAATTGCCATTTTTAAATTCGTAAGGTCTACGTTAGAGCCATCGTCTTTAAAGCGAACCTTAAGGGAGTGATCTAGAACCCTTTTCACAGGAACAAGTACTTTCATTTTCCGTAACGCCTCTGGTTGTTATTTGAACGATAATTTTAGCGACTAAGCCTTTTTCTAATAGATTCGACACTACAAAAACACTCAGAAATAATAAGGTAGAAAATTAGCCGTGAATAGGCGTAAGTATAGCGTTTATCTACATAATGGGCCCGTAATATAAGGCATATTGCTCAGTAATTTTACATAGTATTGTGTATGAATTAGATTTTATTGAGTCAAGGTTGTTTTTTTCGGTCACGTTTATTCATGCAATGACAATTTATCAGTATTTAAGTGTCCGAAACGGTACTGCAAGAAAAATATTGCCGATCCCTACGGCTTAAAAAAGCCTTAAACCATTATCAATAGCCCCTCCAGAAAAAAGGTACAAATTCATATTGGTATTCGAATTATTACCTCCTTATACTGCGTATTATGAATAAATATTAGGAGATTCATCGTGGAAAGAGAATCAATGGAATACGACGTCGTTGTCGTTGGTGCTGGCCCAGCAGGCTTAAGTGCTGCATACCAATTAAAAAAAAGAGACGAATCATTAAGCGTTTGCGTCGTTGAAAAAGGTTCAGAGGTTGGTGCGCACATACTGTCTGGCGCTGTTTTCGAAACAAGAGCGCTAGACGAACTGATCCCTAATTGGCACGATCTTGGCGCCCCAATCGACACCAAAGTCAGTACAGATCATATCTGGCTATTCCAATCAGATAAGCGCGGCTTAGAAATCCCCTCCTTTTTTGCACCCAAAACTATGCACAATAAGGGCAATTATATTGTTAGCCTTGGTACGGTTTGCCGGTGGCTGGCAGAGCAGGCAGAGAATATAGGAGTCGAAATTTTCCCGGGCTTTGCGGCGGCAGAAATCCTATATAACGACGCAGGAAGCGTATATGGGGTCGCTACAGGTGACATGGGCATAAACACCAATGGCGAACACAAAGACGAATACATGCCCGGCATGGAGCTACACGCAAAGTACACGCTGTTCGCAGAAGGCTGTCGTGGCCATCTTGGGAAAGAGCTAATAGGAAAATTTCAGCTCGATACCGATAAAGATCCGCAGCACTATGGGCTTGGCATCAAAGAGTTGTGGAAAATACCTAAAGAGCTTCACCAGCCTGGCCTAGTCTTGCACAGCGCGGGATGGCCGTTGAGCGAATCGGGAACACCCGGCGGCGGCTTTTTGTATCACTTAGACAATAATACGGTTGCATTAGGTCTAATCACCGATCTTTCCTATTCAAACCCGCACCTTAGCCCATTTGATGAGTTTCAGCGGTACAAGCATCACCCGCAAATTTCACGTTTTTTAGTGGGCGGTGAACGCATATCCTATGGCGCACGCGCAATTACCAAAGGCGGATTACAAAGTCAGCCTAAAATGAGCTTCCCTGGCGGTTTACTTATAGGCGACGATGCTGGAACATTAAATTTCGCCAAAATTAAGGGCAGCCACACGGCAATGAAAAGTGGAATGCTAGCGGCTGATGAAATTGTTCATGCGTTTTCCTTAGCCCAAAAACCGACCGACCTTGTAAGCTTTGGTGAGCGTTTCAAAGCATCGTGGGCCTATGATGAGCTCTATCTACAGCGTAACTTCGGGCCAGCACAGCACAAATGGGGCAATATTTTAGGCTCAGCCTATGCTTTTATAGATATTAATATCTTCAGTGGTACGTTGCCATGGACCCTGCGCGACACGAAGCCGGATCACGCATGCTTAGTAGATGCTCAGTCAGCCCCAACTATTGAGTACCCTGCCCCAGATGGCGTATTGTCCTTCAATAAGTTGTCCTCAGTATTTTTATCCAATACTAATCATGAAGAAGACCAACCTAACCATTTAAAACTCACTAATGCGGACATTCCAATTACAGAAAACCTACCCCGCTTTAACGAACCTGCACAACTGTATTGCCCTGCTGGCGTCTATGAAGTACTGGGTGAAGACAAGGGTGAACCTAGCTTTCAAATCAACGCACAGAACTGCGTGCACTGCAAAACGTGTGATATTAAGGACCCTGCTCAGAATATTACCTGGGTAAGCCCCGAAGGCGGAGGCGGTCCGAATTATCCCAACATGTAGTCTTAAATGCGTCTTGTGTATGCTTACTATAATAGGTTTATACCTACTGTATGCCCTACGAACCTGCTTACCTACGTCTTTGTTCTGTAGTAAGCAGGCTGAGGGCGTGTTGAACCGAAGGTTCGAATAGTTGCATCGCGTCGTTATTGGCGCTTCCAAAGATCATTCCAGATTCGCCTTCAAATTCAATCAAATCTAATAAGTTATCATGGTTAAGATCAAGCACAAGTAGCTGCCAGCGCGCCCTGTCGGGCGCAATTGATTTACCATTATGAAGTGTTTTACCTTCGAGCAACTCAATATACGAATCCCGATTATTATCTAAACTAATGATACGCGGATACAACAAAATTGATTTGTTCATCAATTTTGCCTGCGCAATTGCATCGGGTAAATTAAGCTGTTGATTGATGACGTGAGACGCTGGGAAAAAGCGCTTAACATTGTTTTCTAAAGATCTATTGAGTTCTAGATGTGAACGATGGAGTTTTTGCTCGGCATCGCAGGCTTTTGCCAAAGCAATATCGGCTCGCCAGGGTAATACCCAGTCACCAGAACGGATTATAGAGTGTGTTGACTTAAGTTTCAGCGACCCAAACGAGTCTGACACCAGATTAGTTGTATAGGCTGCTGTACACGAACTAAGACATACAGCTAGGCCAAAAGACTGAAAAAACCTTACGAAGTTAATAGGAGTTTGCATAACACCCTCAGTTTATTATGGCTTCGGCATACATATGGCGCTTCGCGCACTATGCCCTATTCTTAATGGATAGTTTAGGTATCGGCTATTAGCCAAAAAGGTTTACATAAAGCTGCACAGAGAAGCCCAATAATTATTATGAAGTTATTCAATTTAGACCAAGTTACAGATTTAATCTTTATCGGTCGCAACCACCATGAGAATTTTAGAAAGTCTTTATTTGGCGGTCAAGTATTGGGGCAAGCGTTAAAAGCCTGCAGTATGACCATTGCGGACAAGTCACCTCATTCACTTCATGCGTATTTTTTACGCGCTGGAAACAGCCTTAGCCCAGTTGAATATCACGTTGAGCGAGTTCGTGATGGTAGAAGTATCAGTAATCGACGTGTGATTGCGCGTCAAGATGAGCAGGAAATATTTCATTTGAGTGCATCTTTCCATTACGACGAAGAGGGATACAGTCATCAATCCCCTGAATCAATAACAATTCCAGATACCACGGCATTACTTAAGCCCACAATGCCCGACGACCCGCATCTAAATGGCAATGATTTAAAACCAAGAGCAACCGGGCCTTTTGAGATTTTACCCGTGGGTGATGTACGTATTGACTCGCCTAGTATCCAACCTGCACATGCGCAATTCTGGATACGCTTAAGTAGAGATGCAAAACAAAAAGACAGTAATCGTTTTGCAGCACTCGCGTATTCTTCTGATTTTGGATTATTAGCAAGTGCACTTTTACCCCACCCGGCCACTTTATTCGATTCGACAATCATAGCGGCTAGCATCGATCACGCGATGTGGTTCCATTCAAATGATTTTTGCTTAAATGAATGGATGCTGTGTTCAATCGACAGTCCTTGGGCTGGAAATGCTAGGGGATTTAGTCGTGGCCAGCTACATACCCAAAGTGGTCGGTTGATTGCTTCGACTGCCCAAGAAGGATTAATCCGTCCGATTGACGGATAAAAGCCCTTTATATCAATACTTTTTGCACTTTCTTTAAATCGGCTAGTAAGTTCAAATTGCCAGACTATACTCAAAGAAAACATATAGCCTAAGGTTTCTAGAGTTTATGGCACACACAATTGATTACACAATTAAAACACTCACATCACTGCAGGAAGCCCTAGAGGCAGGATATTGGGATAGTAGTGATATGCACGTTAAAGACCGTGTCTTTGATTTGTATTCTATAATTAACGACGAGCTCGCCGAGCTTGCAAAGCTAAGTGTTAACGACTTGGATCTAGAATTCGAGCCCGCAACAGATCGATTCTCGGGGGCTTGTAAAAAGTTTGGTTTGCTTATGGGTAATGTCGATGATTGGTTTGTTCGAACTACCACAGCAACTCAACTCAAGTCAGTATTACCAATAGCGGCCTTACTCGTATCTAAAGAGTGCCAAATCTGAGTTTTTTTGGCTTAACTCTATATGTATAGTCCATATTACTCATATGGGACGAATGGCTAATACTAATAAGGATGTGTCGAGAATACGCGCAACTCACACATGGCAGGTTCTGATCCACCCGAAGCTTCAAGCCTTATATTAATCGTGTATATATTAAATAAAACTTATTCGAAACTATTGTAAAAAAAGCAGCTAGATTCATGGCGAAGTAGAAAAAACTCTACCATACTAAATATAAGGCTTCTGACATCACCCTATGTTATTAGCAAGAGCTTAGGCAAGCTCAACTAAGGTATTTCCTTAATGTTTTACTCCTAATGGTCCTGACCCGAGGCTTCCCCCGAAACCTCGGGTCTTTTTTTGCCACACAATATATATCACACCAATTTACGCCGTATTAGCGTATTCAACGTAGCGCTAAACTCCGCCAAAGCTGTTTCCGCTCTCGGCTAGGTAGCCGTCCTCTCTAACGGCTGGATAGCTTAAACCTCTATCGTCGCAAAACTTTTTGAGCTTTGGATATGCCCATTCAAAATATAGTGTGTCAAAGTCCGCCTTGCTTATACTTCGCTGCGCGTACATATCTTTGTGCTGTCGTTGTCTTTGTGCCTCTGACAGTATTATTGCGCACGCAACAGATACATTAAACGACTCGACCATCCCCATCATCGGAATGGTGATCGTCGCATCGCAATACGGTCGTGCTTCTGGACTAACTCCGTCGATTTCTGAACCCATAAGTAGAATAGTTGGTTTGGTATAGTCTATTTGACGATAATCAATAGATTCTTCACAGAAGTGCGCTGCAACTACTTGGAAACCGTTTTGCTTAAAATCTGCCAGAGGCTCTACAACAGTTTGATGTTGCTTGAGGCTTACCCATTTCTCCGCACTGGCTGATGTTCCTTTGTATGGGCGGTAAAATGCACTCTGCGTCTTAATGCTATGTACTGTGCCAATACCCACCGCATCGCAGGTTCTCACAATAGCCGAGAGGTTTCGCTCTTTTAATATTTTATCGGCAACTACAAAAAGGTCATTTTGACGTTGGTTTAAAACTGATTTTATTTTATTAATTCGTTCAGGAGTCATATTTTCGGTTTAATATAGTCGCTGTTATAGGGGTAGCTTAATAATACACATCGTTACCGATAGTAATACGAGTTGTCCACATTAGCTGTGGATAAGTTGGTGGAAAACTTTTTGGAAACTCGTTCTAGAGCCCGAAAATACAAGCCATTCAGCAAACTGATCATTTTTTGATCAATGGCATTATCTCGTTATAAAACAATAACATAGCATCTTTTTAGTGGGCTTTTACGAAAATCAATCCACTTTTTTGAATCTTGCAAAATAACTTGGTTTTTTTGTGAATAAAAAAGTTAGTGACCATTAACGCTAAGAAGCCTGTGGTAACACAAAATCAATTATTCAAGTTTTTTTAAAGCAAAAACAATTAAAATTTTACTTCCATTTACTGGTAGTTTGAGAGTTCACAATGAGTGCAGCGATTACCCCCTGCTCGGCCCAGGATTTTTTAAATAGCCTTAAGCAAAAAAGCGTAATAACAGCGACAAACCGCGTCATTATTACGGCTAATCAACGCCAGGCTCGATTTTTACAGAAAAAGGCCTTAAGTGCGAATAAAAACCACTCCTTTAACTCTTTGCGGATACTACCTTTATCCGCTTGGTTGAGTGAATCGTGGTTAAATTTACAGGATGCAGCACTTGATGGTACGAGCTCGATATGGATTGATCCGTTCGCTGAACAACAGCTTATAAGCCAGATCATCGCAGAAGATTCTGAAGTTCCTCCTTTGATCGATCAAAAAACGCTTGTCGACAATCTATATAAAGCTATCCAGATTATCGACGATTATGGAATGGATGAAAACGAGATAAGTCGATTTGCGTCACCTGAGTCACTGTTTCTATTGCGTGTTAAGCGCCGGTTTAAAAAAGACATGGAAGCCCGAAGCTTAATCGGAGCAGGTGCATTTCAAACCAAATTACGGGAAAAACTTGATTGGCGCGAAGAGTTAAAGGAAGACTCAATTGTTTTATACGGTTTTGTTGAACTCAGTCCACGGCTTAGTGAGATATTTTCGCTCATAAGCACCACTGTATCGATAACAGAGCATAGTGAGGCTGATACCCAATTAACCCAAGCAACCCAACAAACACGGCATTTCGACTCTTCAGACAGTGAAATCACGGCAGCTGTCATGTGGGCTAAGACCAACCTTGGTGACGATGAAAATGCTCAAATAGCCATAATTGCACCAAATTTAACGCAAATTAAGTCTTCACTTGAACGCGAACTTCAAAAAACTCTCGATCCAAACCGCTATTTAGATTCGAATTTGAGCAATATATCTAAACATTACGACATTAGCGCCGGCCAAAACCTTAATGAGTTAGCGTTAATCGAAAGTGTTTTCCGCCTACTTACCTTAAATTCACCTCGAATTACACGTGACAATCTAAAACGACTAATATCTGACCAATATTGGGGGGAATCTTTGTCACGAAATTATGCCCTGCGAAGCATAGAATACTTCCCAATGGAGGAAATGAGTCTAGGCCATTTTTTGGAGCGCTGTATAACAAAAGAATGTTTAAAAGATGGCGAAAGGAATGACTTAAGTACCTTACTCAAAGTGAGAGCAACGCTTAACACGTTTAAGAAAATACAGTTGGATCTATGTGGGTGGAACGAAAAACTGATAACTTTGTTGGAGGACATTAACTGGCCTGGACCGTCACAATTAAACACTCTGCTATATCAGCAGTTTCAATTCTTTTTAGGTGGTTTACAAAACCTCTCTAGTTTTGACGCAGCGATCGATAAAAAATACACATTTAGTGATTACACATCGTTGCTACACCACTATTGCTCAAGCCTAGTATTTCACCCACAAAATATAGGTGTACGTCTAGAGGTAATGGGATTGTTAGAGGCATCGGGCTTAGAGTTCGACGCTTGCTGGATTTTAGGCTTAGCTGAGGGGCAATTTCCTACGGCACCAAAGTCAAATCCTTTTCTTCCCTTTTCTTTACAACTGAAGCATTCAACACCACGTAGCTCTGCGATACGGGAGTTTAACTATGCCGAAAGCCTACTTGGGTCGGTTGTAAATATGAACCCTAATGTCACATTTAGCTGGGCTAATGAAAGTGTTGATATTAATACTCGATTAACACCCATAATTACGCAGACTGAAAACAACGGTATTGAATGTAAAGTTACGGAGTCTAATTGGAATCAATACGTGCAGTCATCTAAGAAAATATCTGAGTTTATCGAAGTGACGCCTGGGCCAGCACCAGAAATACTTGAAGGTGAAAAAATATCTGGAGGAGCCGGACATTTTAATTTAGCCCTGGTAAATCCCCTATATTCATTCTTTCGGTATCGGTTAAAAATTCAAGAACGCGAATCTATCGGTTTATCCTATACGCGATTAGAAGAAGGCATTATTCTCCACTCAATATTAGCCGAACTATACATAGATACTAACAGTAGAGATGCTCTACAAACATACATGGATGATAATGATCATCACTCAGATTTAAGAAGCCGTATTGCCAAATGTATTCTTGCGTTCACTCGCCCACAACACCATTTTTCAGAAATAGTCATTGACGAATTAACACAACGATTATTTTTTGCTATTACAAAGTTCTTAGAACTCGAATTAACGCGAGATCAAAACTTTACTGTTCAATCCTTGGAGTTTGAAAGTGAGGTTGTTTTTTCTAAGCGCAGTCTAAACCTCCGCATAGATAGACTTGACAATATTGATGGAAATTTAGTTTTGATGGATTATAAAAGTGGATCTACCTCAATAAATCCCGCGTTGAAAAATCAGATAAAGCATGCCCAACTCCCCCTTTACTCCTTGTTATACGAGCCTAACAAACTTCAGGCAGTAACATTCGCCGAAGTAAACTATAAACATCAGGCTTATACAGGAATAGGCTCTGAATCAATACAACTTAAAGGCGTATACCCCGATATAAAAATACGAAGTCCAGAGGTCTCGCTGGACTGGATAGATATCACTGATCATTGGCGTACCAGTATAAATGCGCTCGCAGACGGGATAATATACGGCCATGTAGATTATAGTGTAAAAGATAAGTCTGCTGCTGCGTTTTACAATGGCTACGAACGAGCTGTTCGCCCAGAGGAAAGAGAACTGTGAGCAATAATAGAATTGTAGACGCCCCTGCACGCGAACTCGCCGTCGATGTCCATCGCTCACTAATTATATCCGCGCCTGCCGGTTCAGGAAAAACAGGCTTGTTAAGCCTACGTGTATTGAAGTTATTGGCTATTTGTGAACAACCCGAAGAAATATTAGCCATAACCTTTACACGAAAAGCGGCTAAAGAAATGCAGTTTCGAATCATAGAAGCACTTGAATTCTGCGATCAAACACATGACGAACCACAAGACCCCTACTTACTTGAAATTTTTCAAGCCGGTAAAGCCGCACTCAATCGGGACGCTAAATGCGAGTGGGCGATTTTAAACAACCCCCATCGATTACGTATTTTGACAATCGATGGGTTTTGTAAGTCATTAGCGGAACAGCTCCCCTTCTTTTCGGGCATGGGCTTAAATACTCAAATTATTGATAATCCCAATAGCCTTTACACTGCAGTAGCTAGAAGTTTCAGTCAGCATAAATTAAAGAACGATAACGATGGCTTGTTTAGCCGTTTATTAACGCACTTGAATGGCGATTTGGACAGAATAGAGAGCTTATTTTCTCAGTTTTTATCTAACCGAGATCAGTGGCTTACGTATGCTTTGACCACCCAATATAACGAGGAGGATGCTCGAAACAAATTTGAGCATTACTTGCAGTCCTT
This sequence comes from Flavobacteriales bacterium, assembly GCA_047638775.1. Classification (GTDB taxonomy): domain Bacteria; phylum Pseudomonadota; class Gammaproteobacteria; order Pseudomonadales; family Cellvibrionaceae; genus Agaribacterium. Next base: position 51,021 of record JBLIMQ010000007.1, on the reverse strand, counting down.
ATGTCGGCTACAAATATCGTCCGTAGTCGAAGTATTAATTCCTTATGAATGTGAAATTTTTGATTTATGCAAACACGCGCACTCAAATCTTGATGGTGTTTCAGCAAATAAAACACAGTTAGAATCAATATTACGCTACGGCGAATTTCCATCACTGGATGAAAATGACATTGATACGATTTTTTGGCGTTCACTCTCAGGTTTTCTCCTTAAAACGGACGGCGCATTACGTAATACCGTGGACAAGCGTAATGGTTTTCCAAGTGGTGACAAGAAAGACCCTGATGATATAAACATCCGAAAAAAAGCTCAATTCGTTAAGATATTGTCCGAGTTGAAATCGATTGATGGTTTAGAAGAAAACCTCTGTAATAATGCGCACCTACCACAGACACATTACTCTGACGAGCAGTGGTCAATATTGATTTCCTTGGTTCGCTTACTTCCGGAAATTGCAGCGCACCTAAATTTGGAATTTGTTAAGTTAGCAAGCTGTGACTTTACTGAATTTTCGTTAGCGGCTCTTCGAGCACTGGACCCTAGCAATTTGGAAAGTGGCTTATTGGAGCGTTTAGATTATCGTTTACGGCATGTTTTAGTCGATGAATTTCAAGATACTTCTAAATCACAGCTTGAACTACTTGAGCGACTTACTAACGACTGGAGCAAAGGTGATGGCAAAACCTTATTTGTTGTTGGTGACGCGATGCAATCATGCTACAGCTTTCGCAATGCAAACGTAGGCATATTCTTGCGCACCGTTCAGAATGGTCTTCCGCACTTTCCTCTTGAGCATGCTCAGCTATCGGTTAATTTTCGCTCTAGCGAACAAATAGTCGCTTGGGTCAATAAGGTGTTTTCGAAGTGCTTCCCGCATACGATGGACATATCACGCGGAGCTGTGAATTATTCAGAATCGTTTCCATTCAAAGCATCAGACCCGTGTTCTAAGGTAAGCGTGCTGGGAATAATTTCAGATAATACCGTTGCTGTGGAAGCCGACCAGCTATCGAAGTCAGTAAATGCTTTATTATCGAAAGACGTATTTAATTCGAGTCACGAAAGTATTGCTGTATTGGCGCGTAATCGTGGACATCTAAGCGAAATAGTAAAATCGTTTAAGGAAAACAACATACCGTATCAAGCGGTAGAGATTGATAGGCTAGTACAACGACAATCCATCATTGATATTCATAATTTAACTCGCGTATTGTGTAATCGCTACGATGAAATTGCCCTTCTTGCGCTACTTCGTGCACCCTGGTTAGCCTTGAATAACATTCAACTCTTTACGCTGTTTAACTGTAAAAAAACGGATGAGCGGGATATTTGGGGACGATTATACGAACTGATTAATGAGCGACCTGATGAGATTTCACCTGAACTCATCGAAAGACTTGCTCGTTTCGTGCAAGTCATGGAGTGCTCTATAGTGAATTCCGGCGGCGCTAATTTGCTACGCCGATTAGAGTCATGTTGGGTAAAGCTTGGCGGGGCTTTATTGATAATGGATGATTCTGATGGCGTAGATTTAGAAAGCTACTATCAGCTCATTCAGCGGTATGAGCGGCACAATACTATCCCTGACTTCCAGCAATTTGAATTCGCACTTGATCAGCTCTATGCGAGCCCTCAATCCAATTTAGAAGGCGGTATTGTTCAGCTGCTAACGATGCATAAATCCAAGGGTTTAGAATTTGATCACGTCTTTATTCCCGGACTTGCGCGTGGCTCTCGGCCCGACGATCCGCAGCTTATTTACTGGTACGAAGGTTTGGATGCGTATGGCCAAAATGCTTATCTACTAAGCCCTATTGCAGATTCGCATAGTGATAACGTTGATGGCTTAAGCCAATACATTCGTCGCGAGCTTAGTCACAAACAGAACCTTGAGAATACACGGCTCTTTTACGTTGCCTGTACACGCGCTCGGATTACTTTAACCCTGTTCGGAGAGTGCAAACGGGATAAAAAAGGTGATGTGCACGCTAAAGGTTCTAATAGCTTATTCGCTAAAATATGGCCACTAATTAAAGATAATGTTGAAATCGTAGAGCCCTTAGAAAGTCTTCCTTCTGCTAGAAACGAGGACCTTTGCCATACCGAGGCTATTAAGCCTTATATACCGCGCTTAGTTGCACCGCCAAATGATAGCTTGTTTATAGATGATTCAAGACCAGTAGACCCTTTGTTTGATAATGCCCACCTTAAGTTAAACGATGAGTGGGCCTCACTTAATCATTATTCACGCGCGTTAGGTACCGTCTTCCACCGGATATTACGAGCAGAATTCCACCTAAAGCACCATAACCGTGATGCTAACAGCCGATCTAAGCGTTGGCGTTCTCAGCTCATCCAATTTGGATGCCCCAAAAAGCACCTGAATTCAACAGTGGACGAATTCGAACAAACATTAATCAACTTGCGCAATGATGATAAATCATTGTGGGTACTCGATTCGAGCCACGATGAGAGTCAGTTTGAATTAGCCGTAACTGCTAAAAATGGAGGGTTCAATATTATTGACCGTACATTTATAGAGGGGGACACCCGCTGGGTTATCGATTTCAAAAGTTCAAAGCCCAAGCCTTGCGAAAGTATTGAAAGCTTTGTATCGAAGGAGTTGAACGCCTACCAAGAACAGTTGGTTCGCTATGTAAATTGCTTGCAGGAATTTGATCTGAATTTCGATAAACCTGCGCCAAAACACTATCGGGCGGCGTTATTTTTCCCGTTCGCTCAAATTTTTAGCGAATATAGCCAACTAAAGGCTTGAATCTGGCTTTTCGTGGGGGACAATTTACCACGACTCCCTTACAATACCCGCTCAAAATAACCAACTGTTTTTTACTGGTGTTAAATAAAAATGTCACGCGTTGAAGACCTAAATATTGTATCTAACGAAACGCTCATTACTCCTGAGCAGCTTCAAAAAGAAATGCCAATCTCCCAAAGTGCCGCAGCTGTTGTTGCTGAAGGGCGCCAGACTATTCGGGATATACTCGATCGTAAAGATCCCCGTCTGTTTGTTGTGATTGGCCCATGTTCAATCCATGATCCTGTAGCGGCTATCGATTATGCAAACCGCTTAAAAGAGCTTGCAGCTAAAGTCGAAGATACTCTTTATATTGTCATGCGTGTCTATTTCGAAAAGCCTCGTACTACGGTTGGCTGGAAGGGTTTAATTAACGACCCTAACTTGGATGATTCGTTTAAAATTCAAGACGGTTTGCATGTTGGCCGCAAATTATTACACGATGTTTCAGAAATAGGCCTTCCAACGGCAACTGAAGCACTCGACCCTATTTCTCCACAATACCTGCAAGATCTTATTTCTTGGTCAGCTATTGGGGCTCGCACCACCGAATCACAAACACACCGTGAAATGGCAAGTGGCTTATCGTCATCTGTAGGCTTTAAAAACGGTACTGATGGCAGCCTAACTGTTGCTATCAACGCATTACAGTCTGTTTCAAGTTCGCATCGCTTTCTTGGTATTAATAAAGAAGGCCAAGTATCAATCGTTCGCACACGTGGCAATCAATACGGTCACGTTGTACTTCGTGGCGGTGGCGGCAAGCCTAATTACGATTCGGTTAGTGTTTCGTTGAGCGAGCAAGAACTTGATAAGTATGGCGTTTCGAAAAACATTATGATCGATTGCAGTCACGCAAACTGCAACAAAGACCATAACTTACAGCCTCTTGTACTGGATAACATTGTTAACCAAGTACTGGAAGGTAATAAGTCTATTGTTGGCGTGATGATCGAAAGCAATATCGGTGCTGGCAACCAGAAGATCAATAGTGATCTGTCTAAGTTAGAGTATGGCGTTTCTGTTACTGATGCCTGTGTAGACTGGGGAACCACTGAAAAAATGATCTTAGGTGCTGCTGATAAGCTACGTAACGTTTTACCTTCGCGTAATGCTGAGTAAACTACCTGCATAGATCAACTTAACGATGTAAAAAAGCCCCAGTCACTTATATAAAGTGACTGGGGCTTTTTTTTATCTATTTTTTATCTATTTTTTATCTATTTTTTAACTTGGGCAAGAAATATTGTGGTTAACAATTATCGGCAATTAGCCCAAGTACGTTGTTAATGCGCGTTTCTTGGGGCATGCCTAATAGAATACTTGGCAGATACTTCAGTAAATACTTCAGTAAATACTTCAGTATAAACTTTAGTAGAACGCTTTACTCTTATCTGAGTGATCTGTCATGTCGCGTACGCCGACTAAACCCGGCACCTTTTCTTTCAGTGTGGTTTCTACGCCTTGCTTTAAAGTCATATCTACCGCACTGCAACCCTGACAACCACCGCCAAATCGTAAAACAGCGATACCGTCTTCGGTGAATTCTTCCAAGCTAACATTGCCGCCGTGTGAGGCAAGCCCTGGATTAACTTCGTTATAAAGGACGTAGTTAATCTGCTCTACAATCGTACTGTTTTCGCTTAACTTAGGCATCTTAGAGTTAGGCGCACGTATTGTTAACTGGCCACCCATTTTATCCGGCGAGTAATCAACCTTGGCTTCGTCCAAAAAAGGCACGCTTTTTTCTTCAAAATACGCCGAAAAACCGGTTAATTCGATTTTTATATCGTCTTCAATCTCTTCACCAGGACGGGCATATGCGATACACGTCTCGGCTTGCGGTGTTCCAGGGCTAGATACAAACATTCGAATACTGACGCCCTCTACGTCTTGCTTTTCTAGCAAACCGAGCAAGTATTCTTGTGCTGATGGGGTGATATCGACATTAACCATAAGAATTTAATACCCTACTAAAACAGTCGGGTATGGTAAAAGATTTGCTCCATAATAGAAAGCAGCTTTTGTTACTTATAGTGATCTTCTACAAAAACCCGAGAATTTAATGTTAACGCCACAATCCACATCAATCTATATCAACATATTTTGATATAGATTGTAGCGTGCTATACTCTGTGGCTTGCAAAGACTCACCACATTCATATTTCAGCCTTTAGACACAAGACTTACACATGATTTTAGATAAAACTGATACTTACCTACAGCTTGAAGAACTCCTTAAAAACCGTATCTTGGTATTAGACGGAGGTATGGGAACACTTATTCAATCACATAAGCTTGATGAAGCAGATTATCGGGGCGAACGCTTTGCCAATCATCATATCGATCTTAAAGGTAATAATGATCTATTGGTTTTTACCCGTCCGGATATTATTGAGGGCATACACGAAGCCTATCTCGAGGCTGGATCGGACATACTCGAAACTAACACCTTTAATGCGACTCAACTTTCGCAGTCTGATTATGACCTTGAAGCCATTGTCTACGAGCTTAACAAAAGTGCCGCAGAGCTTGCCCGTCGCTGTTGCGATAAGTATTCAAGCCCAGAAAAACCTCGATTTGTTGCAGGTGTTCTAGGGCCAACCAGTCGTACAGCCTCAATTTCGCCTGATGTAGATGACCCGGCAGCGCGTAATGTTACCTTCGATGAGCTGGTTAAAAACTATATTGAAGCCACTAACGGTCTTATCGATGGCGGTGCAGATACATTATTAGTAGAAACAGTCTTCGATACACTAAATGCAAAGGCTGCAATCTTTGCCTTAATCGAAGTGTTTGAAGCGCGCGGTAAGCGATGGCCGATTATGATTTCAGGCACGATAACCGACGCGTCTGGTCGTACGTTAAGTGGCCAAACAACCGAGGCATTCTATAACGCCCTCGCCCATGCTAATCCGCTATCGATCGGTCTTAATTGTGCTCTTGGCGCCCGAGAACTGACCCCGTACGTGAGAGAATTGTCACGTATATCTGGGAGCTTTGTGTCGGCTCACCCAAATGCGGGCTTACCAAACGAGTTTGGTGAATATGACCAAAGCGCGGCCGAAATGGCCGAAATCATTCAAGAGTTTATGGATGCAGGCTTATTAAATATTGTTGGTGGTTGCTGTGGTACCACCCCTCAACACATAAAGGCCGTAGCGGAACTGGCGCAAAAGAACCCACCACGCCGTATTCCAACCATTAAGCCCGCTTGCAGACTTTCTGGTCTAGAGCCCTTTAATATTGATGAGAACTCCCTTTTTGTCAACGTTGGTGAGCGCTGTAACGTCACAGGTTCTGCGCGCTTTAAGCGATTAATACTCGAAGATGATTTCGCAACCGCACTCGATGTCGCAAGAGTCCAAGTTGAGGAAGGCGCCCAAATAGTCGATATAAATATGGACGAAGGCATGCTCGACGCTGTCGCGTCCATTGAAAACTTTTTGAATCTTGTTGCTGGTGAACCCGATATAGCAAAAGTCCCCATTATGGTTGACTCCTCCAAATGGGAGGTTATCGAAGCTGGGCTCAAATGTGTCCAAGGGAAGCCTATCGTTAATTCAATAAGCCTTAAAGAAGGCGAAGAAGAGTTTATTGAAAAAGCCAATTTATGCTTAAAGTATGGCGCAGCCGTAATTGTGATGGCGTTTGACGAAGATGGACAAGCCGATACCGCCGCTAGAAAAATACAAATATGCGAACGATCTTATCGCTGTTTAGTCGACACAGTTGGCATGAACCCAGCCGATATTATTTTTGATCCAAACGTTTTTGCCGTTGCTACAGGCATCGAAGAGCATAACAATTATGCTGTCGACTTTATTGAAGCCACACGCTGGATAAAACAGAATCTACCACATGCTGGCATTTCCGGCGGCGTAAGTAATGTGTCATTTTCGTTTCGCGGTAACAACCCTGTTCGTGAAGCGATTCACTCGGTCTTCCTATTGCATGCCATTAAAGCGGGCATGACTATGGGGATTGTCAACGCCGGTCAGCTGGCTATATATGACGATCTGCCAGCCGAGCTACGCGATAGAGTCGAAGATGTTATTCAAAACCGTAGCCCTGAAGGCACCGAAGCCTTGCTGGATATTGCAGAGGATTATCGCGGCGACGGTACGGCAAAATCGAAAGCATCCAAAAACGATATGACTTGGCGCGAGTTATCGGTTGAAAAACGGCTTGAAACAGCATTAGTGAGAGGTATTACGACGTTCATAATCGAAGATACGGAAGAGGCGCGCGCCAACCGTTCACGTCCTATCGAAGTCATCGAAGGCCCATTAATGGACGGTATGAATGTTGTTGGTGGCCTGTTCGGTGAAGGTAAAATGTTCTTGCCTCAGGTAGTAAAATCCGCGCGGGTAATGAAGCAAGCCGTAACCTACCTGCAGCCGTACATTGAAGCGGCAAAAGATGAACGCTCTAAGCCGAACGGTAAAATCCTTATGGCTACCGTTAAAGGCGACGTTCACGATATCGGTAAAAATATCGTAGGCGTTGTACTACGCTGTAATAACTTTGAAGTTATTGATCTAGGCGTGATGGTTTCGTGTGAAAAAATATTGGAAGCAGCCATTGCAGAGAATGTCGACATTATCGGTCTTTCAGGTCTTATAACACCCTCACTAGACGAGATGGTCACTGTAGCGGCTGAAATGGAAGCTAAGGGTTTTGACATCCCACTAATGATTGGAGGCGCTACAACCTCTAAGGCCCATACTGCGGTTAAAATTGAACCACAGTTTAAGCGTGATGCCGCAGTATACGTAGCAGATGCATCACGGGCAGTTGGCGTTGCCACTAAGTTGCTTTCAGATGAACATAAGCCCGGCTTTGTTGAATCTACTCGTGAAGAGTATGAGGCTGTTCGCGTACGGCGCGCCAATAAAACCAACAAGCGCCCTGCCACGCCCTACTCCGAAGCCCCTAACTACAAGGCCAAGATTGACTGGAACAATTTTGAAGCCGTTAAACCCCAATTTACCGGGACAAAAACCCTTAGAAACTTCCCTCTCAGTGAGCTTATTGAAAAAATCGATTGGACACCGTTCTTTATTAGCTGGGATCTAATTGGTAAATATCCAGCAATACTCGGCGATTCAGTGGTCGGTGAAGCGGCAACGTCGTTATTTTCTGATGCGCAGGACTTACTCTCAAAGATTGTTACTGAAAAATCACTCTCGGCAAACGCTGTATTTGGTTTCTGGAAAGCCGAAACTCAAAATCATGACGATATTGTCTTACGTGATGACAACGGCGAGATTATCGAAACCCTTCACCATATTCGTCAGCAAATCCATAAAACCTCGGGTGAAAAACGGCTATTATCGCTGGCCGATTTCATTGCCCCCGCAAGTAGTAAAAAAGACGATTATATGGGTGGTTTTGCCGTTTGCGCTGGGCTCGGTGCGGAAGAGCTTGCAAATGAATACGAAGCAGCCGGCGATGACTATTCATCGATAATGGTGAAAGCCCTAGCTGACCGCTTAGCCGAAGCTTTTGCCGAACGCTTGCACGAACTTGTACGAAAAGAGTATTGGGGCTACGCAAGTGACGAAATTTTCGATAACGACTCCTTAATTAAAGAGAAGTACCAAGGTATACGACCCGCACCTGGCTACCCTTCGTGCCCTGACCACACAGAAAAAAGCAGCTTGTTCAAACTTTTAAACGCACAAAGCGAGGCCGACATACAATTAACAGAGCATTTCGCTATGTACCCTGCTGCATCAGTGTCAGGTTGGTATTTTGCAAACCCTGAAGCCAAATACTTCAATGTTGGCAAAATTGGGAAAGACCAAGTTGAATCTATAGCGAAACGTAAGGGTTGCAGTTTCGAATCAATGGAGCGCTGGTTGCGCCCTGTACTGGATTATGATGCTTAAAATAAACAGGAGACGCGGTTAATGCCTAGCAATAAACCTGAAAACAGACCTAGTGATGGGTCTGAAGAGTTGCCTGAAGATAAAACCACCCACAATAAAATTAGCTTTATGTCGGTGGTTAAATCTACATTATTTGCAGCCGTTGGTGTACAGCGGGTAGCGAACCTCGAAAAGGATTTCGCGCAAACCAATCCGCTGCCTTTTATCATCGCAGGGATTGTTTTTACCATTATATTTATAGGCTCACTGATTGTATTAGTTAATACGGTTTTCTAGCGCTTAATGTTGGTTTAGCTGCAAGGGCCCATTGAAGAGCTAAATGCGCCAACCCTCTCTTTTAATCCTCAGCCGCGGCACTTAGCATTGAACGCAAAGAGGCCGTGAAACTTTTGGCTTCACGGCCTCTTTAACTACGATTTCTAGAGTATTGTGCTCTCTATATCCCCGGTGATTAGCTATTACTGGCCACTAATCCAAAATACACAAGTTGTAACAAAGATTAAAATTAGTGCAACGGCTGCTACTGCATCTGCTGTGCTGTCACCCTGTTCCATCATTTGAATATCGTCGTCCACGTGCCACCTCCGGTCGGTAAGTTATTATTTTATTTCTAATTCGTTTTTATTATATTTGTCGCGCAATCAATATTATCTACAAATGGCGATTAACTAAAGGCATTCTGACCAAGTTCCACCCCGAATTCTAGGAACTAGTTACATATTTTTACAATATATTACGTAATAATGCCATCAACCAATCAAATCGCGCCAAATTATAGCTGTAAATAATATTAAACACCTTAGTATTTAACCTGATCACACGAGTGTCATGCAAGTTTGAACGCCAGCATATAACAAATGAATATAACATAACGTTTAAGTTTGTGCTGGTTATAGTAAAACGAAGTCAAAACTCGATGAAGGCTCGAACAATAAGGGCAATTCTGTTATACTATCTCGCTTTTTTAGGCCTTATGGCCCTTTCGTTAATGTTTATAACGATACGTTTATCATTAGTTTGACGTAACGCTTTAGCTAATGCTCAAATAAACAAACACTCAATCTACTCACTTACGGGTATTCACATAAATGTACGTTTATGACGATTATGATCGAAAGATCATTAATGAACGCGTAGAACAATACAAACGACAAACTACGCGCTTTCTAGAAGGGAAACTAAAAGAAGAGGAGTTTTTACCACTTCGTCTTCAAAATGGGCTTTACGTTCAACGTCTTGCACCCATGCTTCGTATTGCCGTACCTTACGGCATGATCAATACTCGCCAACTACGTAAACTGGCTAAAGTCGCGCGAAACTACGATAAAGGCTATGTGCATTTTACAACTCGTCAAAATATACAACTTAATTGGCCTAAGCTAGAAGAAGTACCTGATATTTTGGCAGAGCTGGCTGGAGTTGAGATGCACGCGGTGCAAACCAGCGGTAACTGTATTCGAAATACCACAACCGATCAGTTTGCTGGCGTAGCAGTCGACGAGATCGTCGATCCTCGCCCCTACTGTGAAATTATTCGTCAGTGGTCAACCTTTCATCCTGAATTTGCATTCTTACCTCGAAAGTTCAAGATTGCTGTGTCAGGAACCGAAGATGATCGCGCCGCAATACATTTTCACGACATCGGGCTTCAAATAGTAACGAATGATCGTAAAGAAATAGGCTTCCAAGTCTTGGTAGGCGGCGGACTTGGTCGCACACCTGTTATTGCAAGCGTTGTTCGTGAGTTTTTACCTGAAAAAGACCTTCTAACGTATTTGGAAGCTATTCTTCGTGTGTATAACCTTCGCGGTCGACGCGATAACAAGTATAAAGCGCGAATCAAAATCCTTGTTAAAGCAACAGGTGTCGAAGAGTTTAGTGCACTAGTTGAAGATGAGTGGCAGCACATTCGTGATACGCAAACACGCTTAACCGATAAAGAAATCAATCGCGCAAAAAGTTACTTCACTGAGCATGATTATGAAACTATCAATGCCGAGCCTGTAAATGCGGCAAATGAAGCATTAGCCAGCGAAAATAAAGCATTCTCCAACTGGATGTCCCGCAATATAAGCAGCCATAAAGTCGAGGGCTACTGCGCCGTATCTTTATCCTTAAAACCGATTGGTGTGCCTCCTGGGGACGTCACAGATAGGCAACTAGATGCGATCGCCGATTTGGCCGATCAATATTCTTTTAGTGAGGTCCGCTCTACACATCAACAAAATATCGTATTAGCGGATATAAAGATTTCAGATCTGTTTGATTTGTGGAGTGCTTTGAGAGAGAACGGTTTGGCTACGCCTAATATTGGCACGCTAAACGATATGATTTGTTGCCCTGGCGGCGATTACTGCTCCCTTGCAAATGCCAAATCCATTCCCGTCGCTGAAGCCATTCAAAATGAATTCGATGACTTAGACTACCTTTATGACCTTGGCGACATTGAACTTAACATATCAGGTTGCATGAATGCCTGTGGGCATCACCATATTGGTCATATCGGTATTCTCGGCGTGGACAAACGCGGTAAAGAGTTCTATCAAATACAACTTGGTGGCCGCCAAGACAATAAAGCGGCTATCGGCAAAGTTCTCGGACCGTCATTTTCACGCGAAGAAGTTACCAGCGTTATTGTTAAGATAATTAATGTGTACACCAGTAATCGTGTTGATGGTGAGACGTTTATTAATGCCTATGATCGCCTAGGAATTGTGCCGTTTAAGGAGGCTGTTTATGCCGCTAGTAATTAGAAGTAACTCCGTTGAAGCCGACACCTACGAGTTAGTCAATGACGGTGAAGGCTCTTCATCTGAATGGGTTTTGCTTCCTTTAGAGGCCTACTTGGAACAAGCTGATAATAGCGCTGATAATATTGGTGTATGGCTGAAAAGCTCGGATCAAATTGATGCCTTAGAGCCATATATATCGAAGCTTAGCGTTATCGCTTGTAAGTTCGAAGCTTTTGCCGACGGACGCAGCTTTTCGCAGGCTCGCGCTTTGCGTGATCGCTATGATTATCGTGGTGAATTGCGCGCTTGCGGTGGCTTCATTCAGGATCAGTTGTTCTATTTAATGCGCTGCGGTTTTGATGCATTTGTTGTAGAAGATAATTATGATATCGAGGCCGCACGCGTAAGCTTAGCCGATTTCACAGAGAGTTACCAAGCTGCCTGTGATGTATCTGAGCCTCTTTTTAGACGAAGAGCTTAGTATATTTGGGTTTATCCCAAATATACTAAGACTATGAAGCCTTAAGTAAAGACTCTCTTTCTTAAGGCTTTTTTAATGCCCCTCTATATTTCCTCCCTTAGAACTCAGAAAAACTTAAAAATCGAGCTTATACTGTCACTATGGAAGCGACCTTAATTGAATCATTTTTTCTAATATTTTGCAGCGCAGCTGTAGCGGCTACCGTTGCACTCTACACGCGGCAACCCTTATTGCTCGCCTATATTGCTATGGGCGTATTGCTAGGTCCGCATGTCTTAGGCCTAATATCCGAACACAAAGCTATCTCAGAAATGTCCCATATAGGCATTATCTTCCTGCTTTTTTTACTCGGGCTCGACATGCAGCCCAAGTCACTTCTAGCTGTTATGAAAAAAGCGACCAGCATCGCCTTAATAAGTTGTGCAGCCTTTGGCTGTATCGGATTTACGATAGCGTATGCCGCGGGATTCCCGGTAGAAGAAGCCTCTGTTGTTGCGATGGCTACAATGTTTTCCAGCACAATTATCGGTATTAAGCTGCTACCTACCACCGTATTACATCATAAACATACGGGTGAGATGATGGTTGGGCTATTACTGTTACAAGATTTTCTGGCTATATTTTGTCTAATGATATTATCGAGCGGTGGCGCGAGCAATATAGATGTTTTCGCTATGGTTAAAGCCTTGATAGCCCTGCCGCTTCTGATTGGCTTGGCGTTCCTGGGTGTGCGCTATGTATTACAGCGACTCATACAAAAATTTGATCGTTTTTACGAATATATATTTTTGATAGCAATTGGTTGGTGTCTTGGTTTGGCTACTCTCGCCGAACATATCGGATTGTCGGCAGAGATTGGCGCCTTTGCGGCCGGGATCTCTCTCGCAACAAGTCCAATCTCTAAATATATTGCGTTAAACCTCAAGCCACTGCGTGACTTTTTCCTTATCTTGTTTTTCTTTTTACTGGGTGCTCAGCTAAACATAGCCTTACTACCCGATGTTATCTGGGTGGCAATCATCCTTGCAGGCGTGGTACTAGCAATCAAGCCATTGATCTTCTATTTCCTTCTACGACAGCAGAGCGAGCGCAAGAGTCTTGCGTGGGACATTAGTTTTCGTCTTGGGCAAATTAGTGAATTTTCGCTATTGATATCTATCCTTGCCTTAGAGCGTGGCCTTATAAGTGAGTCAGCATCGCTACTGATTCAGACATCGACCATAATTACGTTTGTGGTTTCAAGTTATATTGTGATCTGGAACTTCCCTAATCCCATTGCGATTAAAGAAAGCTTAAGGCGGGATTAAGAACTGTTCCAATATGTAAACTTACTGAAATCCACATATTGGAACTAGCCATTTATTCGTACTACTTAGTATGGGTCAGCTTAGTATGGCACTGATTAGGTATGACACTGATTAAGCGTGGTCCAGCCTACCTAATTCACCTAATGATGCAGAGCACTAAATGGTACTGCTCGCTAAAGAGTCTATTCACATCTAATTCTGGGCGCTAATTTGGCTCGCTTGCATTCAGCTCGCCAATAAATCGCGCCGGGACTTAGGTATAAAAGCCCTATACGAAAAATTTCTGGTTAAGCTGGCGTAATATCCGATGAAAAGCCGATTCAATACCCGTTTCAACACTTACACCAAGCTTTTCCATTAATGTTTTTTTGCTGACGACATTCACACTAAAAATATCACAGTCTTTACGCGCATCGAATATGTAATCGTCAGAGCTTTTCAATCCATCAATAAGCTTTTCTTCAATTGCACGAACACCATACCAAACTTCACCTGTCGCTACTTTTTCAATATCTACGCTTGGGCGGAAACGCGTTATAAATTCTTTAAACAATACGTGCGTATCTTCTAGCTCTTCCTTAAACTTTGACCGTCCTTGCTCTGTATTCTCACCGAACATTGTTACAGTTCGCTTGTACTCGCCCGCCGTAAACGTTTCGTAATCAATATCGTTCTTTTTTAGCACTTTATGAAAATTGGGTAACTGAGCTACGACACCGATTGAGCCAATAACAGCAAATGGCGCGGCTAAAATTTTGTCAGCAATACAGGCCATCATATAACCGCCGCTTGCTGCGACTTTATCGACACATATGGTGAGCGGAATGCCTTTGTCGCGGATACGTGCAAGTTGGCTCGCAGCAAAACCATAGCTATGGACCATTCCGCCAGGGCTTTCTAGTTTTAGTACGAATTCATCCTTAGGTGTGGCCACCATTAGTACCGCTGAGATGACTCGACTTAATGTTTCGGCTTCAGAAGCTTTTACATCGCCATCGAAAGAAGTCACAAACATTCGTTTTTTAGGACCCTCGTCGGCTTCATCACCCTCTTTCTTTTTCTTTTTTAGTGCTTTTTTATCCGCTTTATCTTTTTGTTTTAGAGCTTTCTTCTCACTCTTCAGTGCGTCCTGATCAAGCAATATCTCTTTCACACCGGCTTCGATATCATCGAATTCGTCGTTCATTTTTCGTACTTCGATGTCCTCTTCATTAGACGAGTGGTTTCTCATTGCGTTTGCCGCTATAGCAACGATGATAATAAGTATTACTGCGAGTACTGTGATTGACTTTGCTAAAAACAGACCGTATTCGGTTAAAAAAACCAAGATTATCTCCAATTTTTGACTGATAGTTTTGCTGCATCATTTACAGGTGCGGCGATTAATCCTTTGTGACTAAGGGCAACTTGGTAGATTGCACCATCAGACATAGGTAAATAGGTGGCACTGCCATAGACAGCGTCTATAAGTGGAACATACGTTCCGCTAGTTTGAAGGTAGGCCCATACGTCAAAACCGTATTCACTAGTTTTAATTTGATGTGCACTACGCTTGCTCCTGCGCTCGTCCTCAAGCGAATAGTAACGTCCACTAAGGCGATCTAGACGGTAACCTGGCTTTGCTCCAAGAGCCGCAAGAAGACCTGTCCAGCGAACAATCCGGGCGTCCATTTGCCACTGATCACCATAAATTTCGTATTTTTTGATAAGACCTTCGAAAATATAATCTACTTCAACGTTATATAACTGATCATCTACTTTTTCAAACGTCAAGGTTGCTACCGTCTTCTCGCTCATTAACTCTTCATAGCTACTCAGGTCTAGTGCCGAAAAAAGAATAAACGCTGTTATTCCGAGGCAAATCAAGCCGACCGTTCCTCGTATCCAAGCCAATACCCAGTCGAACTGCTTTAGAAAACGAAAGCTCACATATAGGCAAAGACTACAAAGCAGTAGTGATACAAATGTAAGAATGCTGTGGTACATTTTTATTGCAACCTCATGGTTATTGCGATTTCATGGTTATTACGATCCAATTGCTTTTAGGGCGGCATCAATGAGTTTGCCGGCGATCGTGAATTTTGGCGGCGTTATGGGTAAGTCGTTTATTTCAAACCATCCCGCGTCCTCGATCTCACCAGGCTCTAATACAAGCTCGCCGCTTTGATAATCAGCCATAAAACCAATCATTATTTGTCCTGGAAACGGCCAAGTTTGAGATTCTATATAACGAAGGTTGTTAACACGAACACCTACTTCTTCATAGGCTTCTCTGACAAACGCTTGCTCAGGTGTTTCCCCAGCCTCAATGAAACCCGCTATAGCTGAATACATACCACTACCGTGCGTGGTATGCCGTGCCAGTAGTATTTTCTTGCCCTTCAGTATGACACCAATAACACAGGGAGAAATACGAGGATAATAATGGTGTTCACATTGGTTACATATTTTCGCGTGTTCAGTATGACCAAGAGTAAGAGGTTCAGCACATCGCGAGCAATACTGATAGTGCTCCATCCAATTGCGTAATTGGAGCGCTCTAGATATTAATTGGAAACACTCGCCTCCAATATACTGAAGTAACTCACGAGCGGTTATTTGTTGTATACCGACCTTCAAATAGCGATCGTCCGCCTGGACAATAGCCACGGACCGACCATTAAGTTCACCAATTAACGGTAGGGTTTCCGGCAAATCCAAAGCCATAATATCGGCCCCAGAATGAAGAATATTTTCTACATTTATAGATGACGTATCTGTAGTTTTATACGCTATTTGGTCGCTTACAAAAACGATATAGTTGTCGGCAAGCTTAGCTTGAATGTAGGCTTCCCTACCGATCTCTAGTTCCATTCTATTCTTCTATTGCATAACCGAGCGCATCGAGCGACTCTTCGGCGATTTTAAGAACTGATTCGTCCATTTTCCCATTAACATCGGTTGAGTCAAAGTAGTATTCGATAGCAATGACTACATCAGCGAAGGTTTCTAATATTTCGTGAATCGCCGCAGGTAGATCTTGATCTAATAAGACTTCATTTACAAAATTTGCACTACGGTCTAATACATCTTCAGCTCTTGAGCGACGCATTATAGACATTGCGCCACGAATACTGGTTAAGATTTTTGAAATATTTTTAATGTGCCCAGTATCATAGTTTGATTCGGCAAAAGAATTTAGACCTCGCTTGGTTAGCGAAAGCCCTGCGAGAGATTCTTCAACAACAATTTTGATCGCGCTGGCCAGCTCGTTAGAGGCTACCGCTTGCTGCTGCGCCAGATTATTAGCCGTATTGATTTTATCGGCCGATAAGGCTGAATTATCCAAACCTTGTACCGTACTCTCTAAATACAGCAAGGTATTAGCAACTTCATCAAGCTCTGAATGTGGAATGGGTTTATTTCCCCATGTCGCCACAAGCTTAATTTGCGTCTTAAGTGAGCCGCTCGCAGAGGTTAGACCGATAACGGCCAATATTTCAGAAATATTTTTAAGCGTTGATATAAAGCTCTCTAAATCATCAATTTCTTGAGTGCTACTTTGTGCTGCGCCCTCGAGAACACGTTTTGTATTTGTAATCTCACTTAATAATACACTTGATAATGAGTTCATCGTATGCGCACTAGGGCCATACATTGCATCGAATTGTATTTTAAGATCGGCGTCTGTATAAGGAAAACGAGATAAACCAAAAGCTTTTTGGATAGACTGAACACGTTCCGATTTAAGACCTGACAGGGTGATGAGGTAGACAAGCTCTTTAATCAGCCCTTTTGGCGATTCAACGCCCAGTGCTTTTTCTCCACCCGCCTCGATCTGACTCATAACTTTTTCGATTCGCGTAAAAAGATACTTTCGCGTCTCGATAAAGCCCATTGCGGCATCGGTAAAGCATTCAAGCGCAATATCAGTCAACCACCAAAGTTTACATAAACCCTTCTGTGTCCCGCCTAACCCGAGCATCTTAGTCATTGCTCGTCGCATAAGGCTTATTGAACGCTCCAAGTGCTCCTGCCGCATAATGCCAATAAGGCCAATCTGATACATGTGTCTAATGCGCGCGACTTCTTTTTTAAAGTCTCCGTCTACTGGTTTGACTTTAGTGATATTCGGTAGCTGAATCTCCGCTGAGGCGCTCAACGGGAGAAAATGGCTTTCAGAAAGCACCGTTTTATTTTGACTTCTTCGAAGCGCGTTAATATGTGGAATGAGTAACACAGGCGTTTTTTGATTAAACTGCTGTACGTACTCTAGGTAGCGGGTAAGAATAAAGAAGGTATTACTGATCACTTCCATTTTACGATCGTAAGCTTTGCCCTCCGATCCAGGTGATATTTCGTTCGCCACATCAGATAGCTCTTCAGCGAGCAAACCCGCTCCACCAAACTGAAGAACTTTGAATATCCCAACAATCTGCTGAATACCATTTATACTGTTTTGGAGTGCATCGGCATCATCTTGCTTTGAGCTTACGAACAACTCAAGGTCTTTTGCTGCTGTTTCAATGGTGGCAACTAATTCATCGCGCACAACATTCAGAGATTGGAAATTTATAGAATCTTCTGAGGCCACGTTTTTATAATTCCGTTGTTATCAACATTTAAATTCAAGGGATTTTACCGTGATCGACTAAAATAGTAACAATCACGCTCTAATACAAATATAGTGCTTAGACCTACTGGTTAAAAAGCCGGCTTATTTGACATAACAAGACTAATTTGCAACATAGTATAAAAATATCTTTAATTTTCTGATGCTTATACTACATAATTAATGCCACATCGAGAACCACTATACGCATCACAATACGCCAGAAATTGGTCATTTGTGACTGTTGCTCCATATTTATTGTCTGCAAGTGACAAAATTCGAGTATATACGCAACATAATTGTTATCAACATCAGACCATTGAAGGCACAATCATATGAGCGAAGCTTTTTACGCCCTAAGAAAAAACTTTTTAGGTAATTCCCCCAATTGGTACAAGTTGGCCATCATCTCATTTTTGGTGATAAACCCTATTGTTTTCCAGATACATCCTTTTGCAGCAGGTTGGCTGCTCATTCTTGAGTTCATCTTTACTTTAGCAATGGCGCTTAAATGCTACCCTTTGCAACCGGGTGGTCTTATCGCCATTGAGGCCATAATTATCGGTCTTGCTGGCCCAGATACGGTATATCACGAAGTTACCGATAATTTTAAAGTAATCCTCCTACTAATGTTCATGGTAGCGGGAATATACTTTATGCAAAATCTGTTGTTATTCGTGTTCACAAAGATACTCCTTGGAATACGTTCCAAGATGGTTTTATCGTTTCTATTCTCAATTGTAGCGGCAGTCTTGTCAGCCTTCCTTGACGCACTAACTGTGACCGCCGTACTTATAACTGTCGGCGTCGGTTTCTATGCGGTTTATCACAAGTTCGCATCGGGCAACCAAAGCGACCATAGTCATGACCACTCAAAAGACGAAGGTATTCATGACCGTCATGCGGAAGACTTAGAGCAATTTCGAAGCTTTTTAAGAAGTCTAATTATGCACGGTGCGGTTGGTACGGCCTTAGGCGGCGTATGTACCTTAGTGGGTGAGCCTCAAAACCTAATTATTGCCGAAATCGCCGGATGGAATTTCATCGAATTCTTCTTGAAAATGACTCCCGTTACGATGCCAACTCTGGCTGCAGGTCTAATATGTTGTGTGATTTTAGAAAAATTCGGAGTATTTGGCTATGGAGCAAAATTACCTGAACGAGTTCGTGAAGTTCTTATAGATTTCGATAAAGAAGAAGCAGCTAAACGAAATTCACGTGATATCGCTGAGCTTTGGATACAAGCTGCAGTTGCCATTGTATTGGTACTTAGCCTAGCATTCCACGTTGCAGAAGTCGGCCTAATTGGCCTAATGGTTATTGTTTTGTTAACCGCATTGAACGGCGTAATTGAAGAAAAACGTATTGGTCACGCGTTTGAAGAGGCCCTTCCGTTTACAGCCTTACTCGTTGTTTTCTTTTCTATCATTGCCGTTATACACGAACAACACCTATTCGAACCCATTACGCATTTCTTACTATCTTTAGACGAAGGTGCTCAGGCTCCTATGTTCTTTGTCGCAAATGGCTTACTCTCAATGATTAGCGACAACGTTTTCGTCGCAAGTGTCTATATCAAGGAAGTTAAAGCCGCACTTGATGCAGGAAATATCTCTAGAGAACATTTCGAGTTGCTGGCTATTGCTATCAACACCGGTACAAACCTACCAAGTGTTGCAACACCCAATGGACAGGCGGCATTTTTGTTTTTGCTAACCTCCGCTCTTGCGCCACTTATTCGCTTGTCATACGGACGCATGGTCATTATGGCTATTCCGTACACTATTGTCCTAGGAGGAGTAGGCTTGGCAATGGTTGCGTACAACCTTTAACTAGGATTAAGTAACTAGGATTAAGTAACTAGGATTAAGTAACTACGTTCGCACTAAAGCAATACCCTTCACCTATTAACGGTATTGAAAAGATAAAAAAAGGGCTATTTGCCCTTTTTTTTCGTCTTCTTTTTCGTGTTTGGTTAATCCATTAATTTCGACTCTTTAATTTTGCGCTTAATCCGGCTGCAACCACATGCAGTTGCCACCAGATTTTTTATCTACGACAGCCAGTTTTATCGCGTGTTCCTGGAGCTCAGCTTCACTAGCAGGTATTACTTGGCCTGGTACCCTACCCGCAATTCTGCGTATTGACTCAATCCCATCGATACTTGCAGACCCATCGCTATTCGCACCTAAGCTAAGCTTTGTCTGCCCGCCCGTCATCATCAGATAGACGTCGGCGAGTATCTCAGAATCGAGTAAGGCGCCGTGAAGATCACGTGCTGAGTTATCTATGCCGTAGCGTTTACACAAGGCATTAAGGTTGTTTTTTTGCCCTGGATGCTTATTTCGTGCCAACGCGAGCGTATCAAGTACGGTGCAACGTTGCGCGATATTGCCAATACCCGAAGGCAACATCGCCATTTCGTGGTCTAAGAAACCTATGTCGAACGGAGCGTTATGTATAACAAGTTCGGCGCCATCTATAAACTCTAAGAACTCCTTTACGATTGCGTCAAAGGTCGGTTTATCGGCTAGAAACTCATTGCTAATCCCATGAACTTCGAACGCACCTTCATCAATTTCTCTATTGGGTTTAATGTATTGATGATAATGGCGCCCGGTTAACTTTCGATTAACGAGTTCAACACACCCTATTTCAATAATTTTGTGTCCAGCACTAGGCTCTAGACCTGTTGTTTCTGTATCAAGTACTATCTGTCTCAAGGTTGTGCTCTTATCAGCTTTGAGCTGAATTGTGTTTAGGTGATGGAGTAACGCTTATCTTAAAGTAACTTCTAGAATAAGCCAAAATATCAATGTTTTTCAATAACTTAGGGGGAAACCCTCTAGCTTTTTCTAAAGGGTACTACCTTGGTATCCAAAGCATTGCTTACAGCGATCGTCGTCCTAGCTTTAGGCATCGCTAATGCACCACCTAGCATATCCATACGCCACTGTAGACGCTGCGGTTTAAAAGCCCCGCGATCTTTACGGGCGAGTAAAGAAAAGGTACTTGCGAACGGTAAGCTACTACCGCCAAGACTACGGTTCATACCCATGCAGAGATTGGCGTATCGTTGACTTTGAAGTGGTAGCGCGTGTGACAAATAACGTATTTTTAGATTGGAGCAGTCCAAAAAGTTAATCCAGTCCTGTAGGCGCTGAATACGGATACTCTGTCGTTGACATAAGCCTTTTATGCCACAACTCTGCTTAATCAACTTTAAGGCACCCGTCGGACTCACCGGGTTAAAACCAAGTATTAAAATGTAACCTTGATCGTCGGTAACACGAGCAACCTCTTTTAGGACTTGCTGTGGGTTCTGTGAGAACTCTAGCACGTGATGTACGATTGTGAGATCAATCTCCCCTTCTGAAAAAGGTAAAAAAGCAGGATCTGCCATTAAGGATTGTTCGGAGCCAATTTTCGTTCGACTAAGAGCAATCGGGGCTGTCGCGTAGTACTCTGAATAACTGTCTAGAGTTGACTCACGCAAGTCCAAATCAGAGTATGGGCTTTGAACCAACACACGCTGGCCATGCAGATGCTGTAATTCCGACTCAATGTATTTTTTTTGAAGCGCTAATAAGGAACGCCCCTGAACACTTTCGAACCAGCGATTCAGGTCTACATGCGACTCCTCTAGAAGAGGTGTCTGAAAGCGTTTTATTAGGTTGTTCTTAAATTTATCGAACACGAGCAGTACCCATTGTGAAAAGTGTTAAACTTTTAATAATTGAACCAATTTGCAGAGCGCTTGCCCAAGTAGACTGCAAACACGATATTAACATAAGTATAGTTTGTCGTACCCACCGCTGCAGGCCGCACCAATTTATAATCACTATTAGGAAATTGGATCAATTGGCGTTAAAGTTCGCGTTTAATAAAATAATCATTACTGTATAGCCCACTTATGTCTACCGCTTTATCCATTAAATTTAATGCTCGAATCCTAAAAGTCGGGCTAATTACCGCTTTCATTCTTATTTTAAATGGTTGTTTCGCTAACTTAGCTCCGAAAAATACAGCAATAGATGAGCCGGATTTAATCGAAACCAAGCCTTTTGATGAGCTTTGTACTCCGCCTGAGTTCCTTCCTGAATTTTTGGTTTATGACTTATGGCAAAGAATGCGAGAAGACTTTCAATGGGAGAGCATTGACAATTCACGCGTCGATATACATATGCGCTGGTACCTTAAACACCCCAGGTATATAGAGCGCGTAACACAGCGAGGCTCACTGTATTTGTTCCATATCTTAAATGAGTTGGAATTACGTGATATGCCCTACGAATTAGCACTGCTACCCATCGTTGAAAGTGCTTTTGACCCGTTTGCCTATTCACCGAGTCGCGCTTCAGGATTATGGCAATTTGTTCCCTGGACCGCACGCGACCTTAAGCTTAAGCAAAGTTGGTGGTATGACGGGCGAAGAGATGTCGTTGCTTCGACTTCGGCGGCGTTAACGTACCTCCAAAGACTCCACAAACGCTACGACGGTGATTGGCTCTTGGCATTAGCGGCATACAATAGTGGTATGGGCAGGGTAAATCGCGCTATCCGTAAAAATAAAAAAGCCGGACTGCCTACGGACTTCTGGAACCTTAACCTCCCTAAAGAAACGGCTTCGTATGTGCCAAGAATGATTGCACTGGCAAAAATATTCGAGAATCCTTCAAAATACAAACTAACACTAAGCCCTGCCCCGAATACGCCGCAATTCGCAAAAGTTTTTGTAGACTCTCAAATCGATCTAGCTCAAGCAGCCGATTTCGCTGAAATCGACATGAATACACTTTATGGTCTAAACCCTGGCTTTAATCGATGGGCAACTGACCCAGATGGTCCCCACACGCTATTGATACCGATCGCTAAAGAGTCAATATTCCGTAAGAATTTGGCTGCTAACCCAGCAGAAAGCCGAATGACCTGGACGCGCTACAGGATCAAGCGTGGGGACTCTCTTTCAACAATCGCTCGAAAATTTAAGTTAAGCGCCGCCACATTAAAAAGCGTTAACAAAATTAAAGGTACAAATATTCGAGAAGGCAAAACGCTATTAATCCCCAAAGCCGGCTATAACTCTGAGCACTATAGTAAGAGTTTCGAGCAGCGTTTGGCAAAACGTCAAGCGCAAGGTAAAAAGTCTAATTTAGCGAAATCTGTATATACCATCAACTCTGGTGATTCACTATGGAGCATTTCACGAAAATTTGGTGTTACAGACAAGCAAATCGCTCGTTGGAACAACATGGCACCGAAGGATCTTATTCATATAGGGCAGAAGTTAACGATATGGACTAAACGTAAAAAAGTCGCTAGCCAGAACGGCAATGAAGGAGTT
The DNA here is from genome assembly GCA_047638775.1 of Flavobacteriales bacterium. GTDB lineage: Bacteria > Pseudomonadota > Gammaproteobacteria > Pseudomonadales > Cellvibrionaceae > Agaribacterium. The sequence goes on along the minus strand of JBLIMQ010000007.1, from coordinate 27,857 downwards.
TTACGCAAGTTATCATATAGGGTTAGAAAAGGTGATTCGCTCGCACGAATTGCAGGCAAATTTAAAGTTCGCATCCATGATATTGTTAAATGGAATGCGCTCAATCAAAAACATTATTTGCAGCCAGGGCAATCGTTAACACTTTATGTTGATGTAAAAAACAGCTAGATCAAGGTGTTTACAGATGTCGAGACAAGTTATCTTATTAACTAAAAGATAAGGCTCTCTTACTAGCCACGAGATAAAGCAATTAACGATTGCTGAGCCTGCTGAGCGAAATGTTTAAATGAGTCAAACTGGTCTTGTTCGAGCTTACCTCCATGGTTCCATCTGTCAGCATAAAACAACGCCGCTTTTCTGTCCGCAATATTGAGCACAAAAGTAAATGAAGGAATTCGCCCTATTATCCTTACGACATCTTGCGGAAAAAGGTGATCCTTAGCTGCAATGTCGTCTTCTGTATACCAGCAGGCGTCGCCTGTTTCGATTGTTTCGGTAAAAACATTATCAGAGTACGGACCGATATCAAATAAGAAGGAGCTTCGCCAATGCTCAGCACCTTCACCAAGCACATATTTTGCTTTTAACTTGTGACCCTTAATGAATGCTACGGCAACCCGCTCTAAGCCAACGCCGCGGTGCATACCCTCGATGACCATTTGAAAAATCGTGTTCACTTCAGTTTTGTCTCTTGCTGCAGAAGAAAGCTCTCGCAGTATACTTAGCTGCAATGCAGGATCAGGAACAAGTATTTTACTTTTAGGCTGTATGGGTGCTCGCACTATTGGTCTTGTCGAACTTGGAATCATTGGGCGAGCTTCTGCTACGCCGTACGATTCAGCGACATCTGAAGCTTGATCGGCCCCTTTCTTAATGCGGCTCATCGCATCATCTAGCGTTATGCCTTTGAATTCAGCTAGCTCGCCCGCTACTTTTTGGATCTGCGGGCTATCCCATCCATAAAGGGCCGCTCTACTCAAACGCTCACCAATAATTACAGACTTCACTTTGGGGCCGGGGTTAGCCGATGGAAACAATGCCCGTTCTACGGTTTCACCAAGCTTCCAGTGCCCGGACAGTTCGCGCGTAATCGCTTTAAAAGAAGTCCCCAAAACCTGCTCCATCGCTTTCGCGCGTGCTTTAGGGTCCTCGCTTAACAAACCGCCAGTCTGCTCATTAACGTCTTCGGACATCCAGAAAGCCATCTCCCCAAGGTTGTAGAGGAGCCCAGCGATAAAAACTTCTTCAGCGTCGGTATGGTCATTTGAATCAAAAATTCGCTTTGCCTGCGTTGCGGCATGAAAACCCTGAGCAATTAAGCCTAGAACGCGCTCTTTCGGTTCATCGACTAAGAGTCGGTCCAAAATCATTAAAGAAATACAGATCGCCCGTACTCCTTTTATGCCAATTAATATGGTTGCTCGGCTAACCGTGTTAATTTTTTGATTACCGTAATTGTACTGAACACTATTGGCGACACGTAAAACATGTGAGGTGAGGTTTGGGTCTCGTAGGATGACTTCGGCTAGCTGGTTTGCATTAGACTCGTCACTACCCGTTATCTTGTTAAGCTCAGCAATAACAGAACCCAATACAGGCATATTCTTATGCTTCAGGCTTTTAACCCAATTTTGTAAGCCTGGCTTGCTGCTCATACTCTATAAATACTCCGATAACCCGTTATTTGCTGAATACCTCACTTGTCATTAAGTGTAGCTCAAGGAATTCATAGCTAGAGTAAATGGCTAGAGAAGTTGTATCGATGACCATCATCGGTAAATGTACCTACACACAGATGGCGCACCCGTTAAGACGTAATCATGCGGAACGAGCAATTTGATTGCGCCCATTACGTTTGGCTTGGATTAGCGCTCCATCGACACGCTCTAGGAGGTTGTCATACGAGCCGTTATCAAAATTTTCTTCAGTGCTAACGCCAACACTGACTGTAATCCAGGTCGATAACTCGTGCGGCATTTCTGCGCGGGAAATTCTTAAATACTCAATATCTGAACGAATACGTTCCGCCGTCTTTATTGCGGCATCTTTACGTTCATTTATGAGTAGTACGGCAAATTCATCACCGCTATACCGGGCAATACAATCACCTTGTTTGTTAAGTTCAGGTATTTGAGAAAGCGCTTCAGCAATTAACACTAGACAAGAATCACCTTTCCTTTGCCCATAAAAATCGTTGTACTGCTTAAACATGTCGACGTTTATAAGGACTAAGCTTATCGGGACGCCCTGCTCCAAACATCTGTTCCACTTAACTTGCACTAAGGCCTCAAATTTACGTCTATTGGTTAAATTTGTTAAGGCATCGGTGGTCGCCAATCTATGTAGGCTATCGTTTGCTGCACTTAGATCTTTTTTTGTTTCCTCCAATTGTTCATTTTTATGATGAAGGTCGCCATTGGTAAGTTTGAGTTCTCGTATTAGAACCTCATTCTCATAACCCAACATAAACATTCGATTCGCAATTTGACTGAGGTACTTTGCAGAAGAGAACATAATAAGAACGAAAAGGACTAAAAAATAAGCAAGCTCGGAATAGCCACTCTCATCAATCAAAAATAATTTAATAACAGCTGGAACGAGGCAGAAAACTGAAAACAGAACTCCTGCCCATTTATACGCTGTGTGGGTAACCGTAGTTGCGGCCGACAGAATAACCATAAGAAGTATTTGTAACATCTGATGATTGAGTGAATTTTCGGGGAAAACAACAAATATAGATATACCCCAAAGGAACCCAGATAGAGCGGAACTGAAAGTAAATAAAGTCTGCCAATGACCAAGCGATTTTTGCTCGTCTGTCGATGCATGGTAATTACGATAGATGACATAGCGCAGTGCGTAACTGCTCATAGTTAAACTAGCCCAGACTACCAGGGCTATGTGTGGTACATCGCCATACAGGATGTATGAGAACGCAAGCACAACGACACATATCGTGACAATCGCGCTGGCCTGAGTTCTAAAGACAAGGTCATTCCTAGCACGATGTACGAGGGTTTCATCAAAAGTTTCAAGAGAAGGTAATTCAGGTGGGTCTTTTGGTTCCAACTAGCTCTCCGCTACGTAATTCTTTGATAAGTTTAGCCGAACACATTATATTAAGGGTATGCGTTGATGGTTAGTATAGGGTATAACATTGGTATGTTATCAATTCTTACCTGCCAAATTAAATATTTTCTTACACATATTGTAAAGAAATATACGAATCACTAAAAACCGCGGGTTAATATGACTTTAAATTGTGCAAATAGCCCTAATATACTTAAATAGATAGTGAGATCCTTAGAGAGGTAGCGACATTATTTCAGTGAGCATGACACTTGCAATCAATTGACCGGAGCGAACAATGCAAAAACAGTACTATTCAAATACTAATGTAGGTGAAACAAGTCACGACGTCAGTAAAGTTTTACGAAACACCTACGCTTTACTAGGAATGACAATTTTATTTAGCGCATTGATGTCAGTAGTTTCAATTGCTGTAAATGCTCCATATTTTGGCCTTTATTCACTTATACCGACCTTCGCATTAATTTTTGCAATTGAAAAGTTTAAAAACAGTCCTCTCGGAATAGTGCTCGCCTTCGCTCTAACGGGCTGGTTAGGCTTTACACTGGGGCCAATCCTTAGTCATTATGTGGGTATATCAGGTATTGAGCCTGTATTGACCGCACTTGGCGGCACTGCAATGATATTTTTTGGACTTTCAGGCTACATTTTAGTCACCAAGAAGGATATGAGCTTCGCGACGGGCTTTATCGGCGCGGGTGCAATTGTTTTAATAGTTGCCATGATTGCGAATGCTTTCCTTAATATATCAGCCTTGTCACTTATGATTAGTTGCGCCTTTCTTCTATTTTCATCACTTGTTATCTTGTGGCAAACCAGCGCAATAATCCATGGTGGTGAACGAAATTATGTATCAGCTACCGTCAGTTTATATGTCTCGCTGTACAATATATTCACTATTCTGCTTAGCTTTCTAGGCAGCGACGACTAATCTGATTGTTTTTTTCGAAAACCCCGGCCTACTTTGAATCTAGGCGGGGTTTTAACCTCCCCTTTTCCTCCATCAACTTCCAACTCTTCGTCAAAACTGGCAAACTAGCGGGCTACTATCCTGCGAGTCATACTTATGCCCTTAGGCCAAGCTATCCCCGATCAATACCCACAACTTCTCGATGTCAAAATTTCTAAATGCCGAGCAGAATTTGAAAAACACAAATTTGGCGATCTTGAAATATTCCCTTCGATTACTGCAAATTTCCGCATGCGTGCTGAATTTAAAATATGGCATGACGGTGATCGCTGTGATTACGCTATGTACGTTCCGGGAGAGTATAAAAAACCAAAAGTTATCCAAAGCTTTACGATTGGCTCACCCACTATTTGTGAGCTTATGCCCAAACTGCTGGCAGAATTAAATGAAGATCCCCTGCTACGAAAAAAACTCTTTCAAGTCGAGTTTTTGAGCACAACAACAGGCGAGATTCTAACAACACTGATCTATCACCGCCCCATTACCAATGAGTGGCTCGAGTTAGCCCGCCCGCTGGCTAAAAGATTAAACTCCAAGCTTATAGGCCGAAGTAGGAAACAAAAAATAATCCTTGACGATGACTGCGTGACCGAACAGTTCACCCTAGAAAATGGCGTATACAGCTATCGGCAATATGAGACCGGCTTTACCCAACCGAATGCTAGTGTCTGTGTAAAGATGTTAGATTGGGCATGTACAAACAGCAAAAGCTTCACCGGTGACTTGTTAGAGCTATACTGTGGCAATGGAAATTTTACAATCCCGCTCGCTAAAAATTTCCAAAATGTTTTAGCGACAGAACTATCAAAACTGTCCGTAAGGTCCGCTCTAGAAAACATTGAATTGAACCACTCTAGTAATATTAAACTTGTTAGACTTAGCAGCGAGGAAGTTACCCAAGCGTTAACAAAACAACGTGAATTTAGACGGCTAAAAGATATCGATATAGACAGCTATCAATTCAGTACTGTATTTGTTGATCCCCCACGATCCGGCCTAGATGACGCTACCTGTGAGCTGCTAGAGCGCTTTGAAAACATAATCTATATTTCGTGTAACCCTGACACCTTACATAAAAACCTTGAGCAGCTACTCCTCTCTCACGATATAACAAAGGCCGCGCTATTTGATCAGTTTCCCTATACTGATCATAGAGAATGCGGTGTTATCTTAAAAAAGAAGACCGTAACAAATTAATGGTTGTGGAGACACATTTAAAGGTAAGAAATTGATGCCGGCTAAAATCACAATATTTGATTCCGGCGCGGGAGGGCTAACGATTGCAAAACAATTCTTAGACTTAAACACGCCTATAAATTTGATATATCTAGCCGACACTGGTTCATTTCCTTATGGAGAGCTGGAGGCGTCGATTCTTAAAGAGCGCTTGTGCTCGCTCATTGATAGACATATTTCGAAATATAATCCTGATCTTATTATTATTGCTTGCAACACGGCCAGCACGATCGCTTTAGATGATTTACGACAACGTTTTTCAGTCCCATTTATTGGCGTTGTACCCGCAATTAAGCCCGCATCTCTCTTAAGTAAAACTGGGCATATCGCATTACTCGCCACCACCGCAACAGTACACCGCCAGTATACTAATGACCTTATACTAAGCTTCGCGCCACAAAAAACTGTCCACAAGCTTGCATCACCCGAATTAGTCGGCATATGTGAACATTACGTACGCGATGGAAGTTTTTCACAGGAAAGGCTTGGAGTTGTTTTAGATGGATTGCTCAGTAGCTTGAATAAAGTCGACGTGCTAGTGTTAGCTTGCACGCACTTTCCCTTGTTAAAGCAAGCTATTGAGTCTCACTTGAGTGGCAGATCGATTTCAGTTATCGACTCTGGCGAGGCTATCGTTAGGCGTGCGATTGATATTTTAGGTCTTAATAGTAAACTGCAGTTAGACCGCTTCATTACTCACCAAATTACAATTTTAAGCTCAGACACCCGAATCGATTCAAGCTATCGATACTACCTATCTAGCTAATCAACAACCTGTCTAAACAATCAACTACCCGTCTAAACAATCGACTACCCGTCTAAATAATTAACTATCTAGACTTATCGTTTAACTAACTAACAGAACAAAGGAAAGAGATAGCTACATACATGGGCTACTACTAGTACAGAATAGATGCAAGATTGACTTGAGAGGCACAAAAAAAGCGAAGCTCGTTAGAGATTCGCTTTTTTTAATTACTATCTTTACTACTTCTTAGCTACTCTTGTTTCTGTAGGTGAAGCCGAAAAGCCACACAAAACAATAAAAGTCGCCTAGAGACTTGTTTTGATATCAGCCGATTCAACTACTGACGCTTCATAAGCGCTACTTTCAAAACTAGCATTTTGATTTGAAAGTAAATTACGATAATTATTCAATTTATCGTCTTCGACTTCGGCTAGTGTCGCGTTGACGATCTCTGTAACGCCTACAGCCCAAACATCACCGCCACGCGCAGAATCCACAACAACACCTTGCTCTTCAATTGTTTTAGCTTTTGAAAAGGCAATATGCGTGAGTTCTGGTAAAGCGTTTGGATCACTGCGCGTAACTAGCGTGTATTCTTTAAGCTCATACTTGCCGTTGGCGGCGATATCGGCAATCGCTACACCAGCTTTTAACTCTTCGCCTACCGCTTGCCCTTTAGCTTTAAGCACTTCCACAATGCGTTCTGACAATACAGTTTCTTTGATAACAGCGCCTATTTCAATAAACGGTCGAATATGCGTTTCTTGACGATCCGCAATACTAACAACGACTACTTTATTGTCCGCTAGCTCAACTACTTGACTGTTATGGCCATTAATACGGGTTTCATCATCGAAAGCTGCAGTACGAATTTTTGCATCCTGGGCTATGCCCGACCCAAATCTCTCATCAAAATATGCACTGGTTTTTACTTCAAGACCCAGTTGCTTTGCCGCTTCGTCTAGGCCGTCAGAGGAAAAAGTTAACTCTCCTAGAAGGTCAACATTAATTGAATAGTCGTCTCTAGCTTGAACAGAAGCGATTTCAGACGAAATTTTTGCCTGTCTTGATTCGAAGCTTGGTATATCAGTTTTTTGAAGCTCGATAACTTTAACAAAATGAATACCGTCTTCAGTTTCAATTGCGCTAGATACCTCACCTTCTTCTAAAGCATATACGGCGTTTTCAAATTCTTTCTCATAAACTCCGGAGGTAAGCACACCAAGTAGACCACCGTCTTCACTCGTTACAATGTCGTCTGAGTGCTCTTTTGCTAAAGCAGCAAAATCACTTCCAGCTAGAATCTGTTTTTGAACTACAGCTATTGACGCCGAACTCTTATCTTCAATGAGTACGTGAGCAATCGTGTATTGACGATCAGTAACGAAATTCGCGATTTCGAGCTCGTATTGCGCGCGAATATCGGATTCAAGAACATCAATTTTGCTCGCTAAATCAGCAAGACTTAATTCCAAATAATTAACTTTTAATTTTTCAGGGACACGGTAACGCTCTGCGTTGTCCTTATAGAAATTTTGTACGTCGTCATCGCTTACCGTTACGCTGTCAGCCACTGATGCGCGCGGAATCTTCACAGCAAAATAACTACGCTTCTGTTCGATTATGCCGACAATTTTTTCGAGCTCGGCATCAGTAGAGAATGACGATAGCGCTAATCCAGATGCTTGTTGAGTGAGCACTAAATCGCTGAGTACCTGAGCCTTATAGGTCGCGGGTGTATAGCCAGCGCCACTCAATAGATCTACGTATTTGGTTGTATCAAATGCTCCATCAGTAAAAAAAGCAGTTTGTTGCGTAACGGAATCATTAAAAGACTTGTCTGATGCGGCCATTCCGGCAGCTTTAGCGCTCGTGATTAGCGCCGCGCGTCGAATGAGTACGTCTAAGGTGGGTCCACGTAGATTTTCATCAGAGAGCTTATCATCGGCAGCGTTAACTTGACCCTGAGCGACAATTTGATTTCTACGTTGCTGAACTTGACGATCAAGATCGTACTTAGAAATTTCGTCACCATTAACAGTTGCAGCATTCGTACCTGCTACCCCGCCAAGGAAGTCTGAACCCACACTAGAAATAATCATAGGTACCACAAAAATGATCACCACAAAAACAACTATAGCCCCTTTAAGATTATCTCGAACGCCCTGCAGCATAATTGCCTCAATCTAAATGGATAAATAAAATAAAAGAAAAAAGGCGCATAAAGTGCGCCTTGAGTTTGTATTTGCTAGAGCATGACCAAATCAAAGATTGGTACGCGCTCGAGTAAAGCCTTGTTATTAATATCAGACTTTATGTCTCGAACTAACTCTACAACAATAATCGCTGACCTAGCTAACGGTGTCGTTAACGGCGTCTTTTAAAGCTTTACCAGGCTTGAAGCTTGGAATTGTCGCTGCAGCAATTTCGATCGGCGCACCCGTTTGTGGATTGCGACCAGTACGTGCAGAACGCTCTTTAACTTGGAAAGTTCCAAAGCCAACTAGAGCAACTTGATCACCCTCTTTAAGTGCTGTGGTGATTGAGTCTGTAACCGCATCTAACGCACGACCAGCAGCTGCTTTAGAAATATCGGCTGATGCAGCGATAGCTTCGACTAATTCTGATTTGTTCACTATGGGACCCCTCTTTTGATTCACTGTATTTTGGTGTGTGATTTTTCTTTGTGAAAAAACACTTTATTCTAATTTTTGCCGGTGACTGTTATGGCTGACGCCTCGTCCCTAGTGGCATTGTAGTGCTCGATTCGAAACCGAGTTGCGTTTTATACCAACTGCTTCAGGGGTGGTCAAGAAAGAAATGACCATAACCTCGAAGAAATCTTCTAATGGTTAAATTTGCACCACACCTACACAACTAATGGGTAAAAAGCACTCAATGCCGCGCCACCGGCTGACTTAATTGAATATTGGCCGCTTTTTCTTCCAGCGCCTCATACTCCTCATCAGAATACGGTTTAGGACGATATTGAAGGGCAAGTTCCAAGACTTCATCAATCCACTTTACAGGGTGAATACTTAAATCTTGAAGAATATTATCGGGTATTTCACGAAGATCGCCCTCGTTCTCTTTAGGGATTAATACTCGCGTTACACCACCCCTGTGTGCCGCCAGTAGCTTCTCTTTTAACCCACCGATTTTTAACACTTCTCCCCGCAGTGTTATTTCACCTGTCATCGCGACATCAGCGCAAACCGGTATTCCGGTGTAAACCGAAACCAAGGCCGTACACATAGCAATACCGGCACTAGGTCCATCTTTTGGCGTAGCACCTTCAGGTACGTGTATATGGAGGTCTTTTTGCTCGTGGAAACTCGGCTTTATTCCTAGGGCCTGCGCGCGTGAGCGTACGACGGTCATTGCCGCTTGTATAGACTCTTGCATTACGTCGCCTAACGAACCCGTTTTAACAAGCCGGCCTTTGCCAGCAACCGCAGACGCCTCGATGGTTAATAACTCACCGCCAACTTGCGTCCACGCCAATCCTGTCACCTGCCCGACCTGGTCGTCTGACTCAGCACGACCATAATCAAACTTACGAACGCCAAGATATTTCTCTAAATTAGACGAATCAACATTGATGGTTTCACTACGGCTACCATTAATATTCTCTCTAACCACCTTCCGACATATCTTGGCAACTTCTCGTTCGAGTCCTCGAACACCAGCCTCGCGAGTATAGTAGCGAATAATGTCGCGCAGTGCCGACTCATGAACCTCCATTTCCTTTTTCTTAAGGCCGTTACGTTTTTCTTGCTTTGGAGTCAGGTAACGCGTGGCAATGTTAACTTTTTCGTCTTCTGTGTATCCAGGGATTCGAATAATCTCCATGCGGTCTAGTAGCGGACCCGGAATATTCATTGAATTAGACGTGCAAACAAACATCACATCACTCAAGTCATAATCAACTTCTAAGTAATGGTCATTAAAACTCGTATTCTGCTCAGGATCCAAAACTTCCAGTAATGCGCTTGCCGGATCACCACGATTATCCATGCCCATTTTGTCGATTTCATCAAGCAAAAATAAGGGATTATTTACATTAACTTTAGAAAGTTTTTGAATGAGTTTACCGGGCATAGACCCAATATACGTTCGGCGGTGCCCGCGTATTTCAGCTTCATCTCTAACACCACCAAGTGCCATTCGAACAAATTTTCGATTGGTTGCTCGCGCAATGCTTTCACCCAAAGAGGTTTTACCAACACCGGGTGGGCCAACCAAACAAAGAATCGGGCCTTTAACTTTCTTTACGCGTTTCTGTACAGCAAGATACTCTAAAATACGCTCCTTTACTTCGTCAAGGCCGTAATGGTCTTCTTCTAATACGGTTTCAGCCCGAGCTAAATCATGCGCAACCCGGCTACGTTTTTTCCAGGGTAGGTTTACCATCCAGTCGATATACGAGCGAATTACCGACGCTTCGGCTGACATCGGAGACATCATTTTTAGCTTATTCAATTCTGAGCGCGTTTTCTCTTCACCTTCTTTACTCATTCCAGAGTCGGTAATTTTCACTTCGAGGTCGTCGAGCTCGTTATTTTCGGTGCTTATTTCACCTAGCTCTTTCTGGATTGCCTTCATTTGCTCGTTGAGGTAATACTCACGCTGGCTTTTTTCCATTTGCTTTTTAACGCGACCGCGAATTTTCTTTTCGACCTTAAATAAGTCGACTTCGCCGTCAAGAAGCGCTATAAGCTTCTCTATTCGTGTGGAATCGTTTACACACTCAAGCACTTCTTGTTTTTGCTTAAGCTCTAAAGACATTTGCGCTGCGATGGTATCCGCCAATCGCCCCGCCTCATCAATTCCGCTCAAAGAACCCAACACCTCAGCAGGTACCTTTTTACTCATTTTTACGTATTGTTCAAATCCTGAAAGCAAGGTCCGCATTAGGGCGTCAGTTTCATTACTTTCGCTGGGCTCAGGCTCACAGGGCTCGTATTCAGCGGTAAAGTAGTCTTTTTCTTCGACTAACAAAATCTTTGCCCGTTGCTGCCCCTCAACTAGCACCTTAATCGTTCCGTCTGGAAGTTTTAAGAGCTGCAAAATAGTAGCGATAGTCCCAAATTCGTATAAGTCAGCCTGCTTCGGATTATCGACAGTTGCATGCATCTGAGCAACCAATAGGACTTTTTTGTCTTCGGCCATTGCCTTTTCGAGTGCAGCAATTGATTTTTCACGACCTACAAATAACGGAATAACCATGTGTGGATACACAACCACATCCCTAAGTGGAAGTAGCGGAATACGAGTATCAGTCGCATCAGTCGGTTCAGTCGTATCGATATCGGATTCATCCATTTGTAAAACACCTCTAGACTAGTGCTAGCGTAATGTAGACGGGCTTAAGGGATATTAAGCAAAGGAAAATATGGGGTGCCAGAGTGCAGCCCCATTTGTGGAAGTTTACTCGTCAGGTAGAGCTTTTTGAGCTTCTACTGTCTCATAAACAAGCAAGGGTGCGGTTTCGCCCTTTATAACAGATTCATCAACAACAACTTTCACAACGTTCTCTTCCGATGGCAGCTTGTACATCGTATCGAGGAGGACAGCTTCCATAATAGAGCGCAATCCTCGTGCTCCAGATTTGCGTGCCATTGATTTTGCGGCAATAGCTAGGAGCGCATCGTCACGAAAATCGACTTCAACACCTTCCATTTCAAATAACTTGCTGTATTGCTTAACAAGAGAGTTTTTAGGCTCTTTAAGAATTTGCACTAAAGCGTCTTGATCAAGCTCTTCTAGCGTGGCAATTACCGGTAAACGGCCCACAAACTCGGGAATCAAGCCATACCGAATAAGATCTTCGGGTTCTAGCTCTTTAAAGACTTCACCAATGTTTTGGCTTGAATCTTTGCTTTTTACTTCAGCCCCAAATCCAATACCGCCTTTTTCTGAGCGATCACGAATAATGCGATCTAAGCCCGCAAAAGCACCACCACAAATAAACAGAATATTACCTGTATCAACCTGAAGAAACTCCTGTTGCGGATGCTTTCGACCACCCTGGGGTGGAACCGACGCTACGGTACCCTCAATAAGCTTAAGTAACGCTTGCTGAACGCCCTCTCCAGAAACATCTCGCGTTATTGAAGGATTGTCAGATTTTCGCGAAATCTTATCTATCTCATCAATATATACGATGCCTTGCTGAGCTTTTTCAACATCGTAATCACATTTTTGCAGCAACTTCTGGATTATGTTCTCTACATCTTCACCAACGTAACCTGCTTCGGTTAGGGTGGTGGCATCCGCTACGGTAAACGGTACATTGAGCATACGCGCAAGAGTCTCGGCTAAGAGTGTTTTACCACTACCTGTAGGCCCCACAAGTAAGATGTTACTTTTCCCTAGCTCAACTTCGGTCTTACCCGAGTTTTTCTCACCGACACGCAAACGCTTGTAGTGATTATAAACCGCTACAGCTAAGACTTTTTTAGCCTGAACCTGCCCGATAACATAATCATCCAATTTGCCAGAAATATCTTTAGGCACAGGCAAAGCTTCGCCGCTAGACTCTACATTAGACTCTTGAATTTCTTCGCGAATTATATCGTTACAAAGATCGACACATTCATCACATATAAATACGGATGGTCCTGCGATTAGCTTGCGCACTTCATGCTGGCTCTTTCCACAGAAAGAACAATAAAGCAGCTTGCCGCCTTCTTCGCTACCACCTTTTTGGTCAGACATTGACCTTCTCCAATTAACTTCTACTAGCTAAACCAGATATGGGCGAAACCATCAAGTTTCAAGCCCACTTCAATAAATAATGCACTTAAATCGTTACTTAAGTACGAGTCTGACTAGCAAACATACTACTCAGTTACAGATCGGTGCTGTAGCACTTCGTCAATAAGACCAAAATCCTTAGATTCATCTGCACTCATGAAATTGTCTCGCTCTGTCGCAAGGGCAATTTCTTCGACCGTCTTACCGGTATTACTTGCCATTATTTCGTTTAGACGCGCGCGAATCTTTAGGATCTCTTGCGCTTGAATATTGATATCCGTAGCTTGACCTTGCGCACCGCCAGAAGGCTGATGAATCATTGTTCGAGAATTCGGTAGGCAAAAGCGCTTCCCTTTAGCCCCAGCGCCTAACAAGAACGCGCCCATGCTGCATGCTTGGCCAATACACATCGTACTAATGTCAGGCTTAATAAACTGCATGGTGTCGTGTATAGACATACCTGCGGTCACAGAGCCGCCCGGTGAATTAATATAAAGATGTATATCTTTGTCTGGGTTTTCAGCTTCAAGAAACAATAGCTGAGCCACTACCAGATTAGCCATATGATCTTCGACCTGCCCAACCATAAATATAACGCGCTCTTTGAGTAGGCGAGAATATATATCGTAAGATCGCTCGCCACGCGCAGTTTGTTCAACCACCATAGGTACGAGAGTATTTAAGATGTCGGGTGTGCTATTCCAATTAGAACCGGTCATAAAGTGTTTTTACCTCTGCTCAAGCGAACCTTGGCGATAGCCAAGTCATATATACACGTTACTGTTATGTTTTAGAGTAGCGCAATTATGGTTATTTTACCTATTTCTAGAGACTTTTCACTCGCCTTTATGGATTTCTGTCGCAACGCAGAGCACCACCTGTTCGATTTACTCGTTTTTTAATCATATCGTAAAGAATGCATTCAGCTTTACGTTATATACAGGCATAAAAAAACCGACATCGGTCGGTTTTTTTATCATAATGGTCTCTAAAATCTAGAAGTCACTATTGTTCAGCTTTCTCAAGTGGCTTTATAGCCTCTTCGTAGCTAACTTTTACGTCTGTTACCGTCGCGTCTTCTAAGAGCTTATCAATTACCTGATCTTCAAGAGCGGCTGCTTCAGCACTGTTCAATAACTGCTGATTACTGTAATAGTAATTAACAACCTCTTCAGGGTTTTCGTAAGTTGAAGCCGTCTCTTCGATAATAGCTCGAATCTTATCTTTATCTGCGGTGATCTTATTCACTTGAACATACTCTGAAACTAATAAGCCAAGAGCTGTGCGCTTTTCGGCCTGAGCCTTGAAGATATCGTCCGGCAGCAATGCTTTCACATCTATTTTGTCAGCAATAGCACCATATTGTTGCATTGCTTGATTACGCAGTACATCAATTTCGCTTTTAACCAGCGAAGACGGAATATCAATTTTGTGGGCCGACAAAAATGCTTCCATAGCCTGCTCTTTTATCTTGGCACGAAGTGCGCCTTTCTTTTCGCGCTCCATGTTGCCTTTAACGTCTTCACGGAATTTCGATTCGTCGCCATCTTTAACACCGAACTTTTCAAAGAACGCGGCGTCGATTTTTGGAAGTTTTTGGCCTTGAGTCTGATGTACTTTAACGTCAAATACAGCATCTGCACCCTTTAGCGAGTCAACTTGGTAGTCGTCAGGGAACTTAAGCTCTAAAGTAATTTCGTCTTCAGTCTTAACACCGATTAAGCCCTTTTCGAACCCAGGGATCATAGAGTCAGAACCTAATTCAAGCCACTGACCTTCCGCGCTTCCGCCTTCAAATACTTCACCGCCAACTTTACCGACGTAGTCAATAAGAATGCGATCACCCTTCTTCGCTTTGCGCTTGACGTCGTCCCACGAAGATTGACTCTTACGTAAGGTTTCAATCATTTCATCAACGTCGGTATCAGCGATATCGGCATCATAGCTCGTTAACTCAACGCCTTTCATGTCCTGAAGTTCAATTTCTGGATAAACTTCAAAAGTAGCTATAAATTCTAAGTCTGTGCCTTCATTCAAGCTTTTTGGCTCGATCTGAGGTTGCCCAGCTGGGCGAAGCGCTTCTTTTTGAACCGCTTCGTAGAAAGATTTGTTAATTGCATCACCAACAACTTCTTGGCGAACACCTTCACCATAACGTTGCTTAACAACCTTAAGTGGGATCTTACCTTTACGGAAACCGTTAATTTTTACAGTTTTAGACGCTTTTTTAAGTCGAGATTCGACTTCAGAGTCAATTTGCTGAGAAGGTATAGCGATAGTTAATCGACGCTCTAAGCCAGAGGTCGTTTCAACAGAAACTTGCATGGAGGATGCCTCGAGGGTAGTAATTTGGAGTAAACAAAATGACTAAAATAAATGGTGCGGTCGGAGAGACTTGAACTCTCACGTCTTTCGACACTGGAACCTAAATCCAGCGCGTCTACCAATTCCGCCACGACCGCGCGACTTTAATCTATCTTCAGAGGTTATCCATATAAGGCATTGATTTATAAGGCTTTATATCGAGGTATTTAGCCTTTAACCCCTACGAAGGCGGGCTATTATGCTACAAGCTTATAGTTGGTTCAACACCAATTTGTTAATTGACGCATAAATTTTCAATGTTTTTTTGATTGCTCAGCTACAGCCCCCCATTCTTGGGGGCTGCGACTTACTTAGACCCTTTCAATAATTGTACTAATACCCTGTCCAAGACCGATGCACATAGTGGCAAGCCCGAGATTTGTATCTTTATCGTCCATAAGATTAAGTAATGTTCCGGTAATCCTTGCGCCCGAGCAGCCAAACGGATGCCCCAACGCGATTGCACCACCTCGAAGGTTTACTTTGTCATCAATCTTTTCACTAAGACCTAATTCTTTAAGCACAGGTAATGCTTGCGCCGCAAAGGCCTCATTTAATTCAACCAGGCCTATGTCATCTATAGTTAACCCGGCGCGCTTTAACGCTAATTGCGTTGCCGGCACAGGGCCGATCCCCATTGTTGATGGATCTACACCAACTACAGCCATAGATACTATTTTCGCTCGCGGATTTAAACCTAACTCTTTTGCACGCCTATAAGAGCAGACCATCATTGCCGACGCGCCATCAGTCACTTGCGAAGAAGTTCCAGCGGTAACTGTTCCGCCGCGTGGGTTGAAAATCGGCTTTAACGCTGCGAGGCCCTCGACGGTTGTATCAGCACGAATCGTCTCGTCATGCCTCATAAGGTAAGGAGACCCGTCCGGCTTATGGGCTGCAATTGGAGCAATCTCATTTAAAAACCCACCAGTTTCAGTTGCTAGTGCCGCTAAACGATGAGAGCGCGCACCAAACTCATCCATTTGCTCTCTTGTTATACCATGGAGCAAAGATAAGAATTCAGCCGTAATTCCCATTGAACCGGCAGCCTTTGCCACTGAATGGCCAAGCCCTGGGTTCGGGTTAATATCCTTATTCATATCAATATGCCCCATGTGCTCAACACCGCCAATGAGGTACATATCACCTAAGCCAGCTTGAATATTCGCACTGGCTGTATGTAAAGCAGCCATAGACGACCCACACAAGCGATTTACAGTCTGTGCTGGAACTGTATGCGGCAAACCCGCCCTAAGTAACGCGTTGCGCCCAATATTGAAGGCCTGCTCACCGCGCTGCATAACACAACCCCATATCAAATCATCGATTGTTGCAGGGTCTATCGTGGTATTTCTGTCGAGCAAGCTATTTATAACGTGTGCACTTAAATCTTCGGCCCGCGTATTGCGCAGGCTGCCATTTTTAGCTCGACCCATAGGGCTTCTAATAAAATCTATGATTACTGCGTCATTATCTTTAATTGGCATAACTGTCCCTTAGACCCCCAAACGGTAAAATTTGTCATTGGAGTCAACACGCACTTGCATTGCCTCTGTAATTGGATAGAGCGCACCAAGATCGTGATATTTCTCTGTGAGCTTCGCATACTGACCAGCCCCTAACGAGTCAATCCAGCGAAAGACTCCGCCACGAAATGGGGGGAAACCAAGCCCATAAATGAGTGCCATGTCAGCCTCTTCCGCGCTACCCACAACACCCTCGTCTAAACATCGAATAAGCTCATTTGCCATAGGAATCATCATTCGCTCAACAATTTCTTCGTCGCTAAAGTCACGGGGCTCAGTACTAATGGGCTTTAGCAACGCATAAGCCTCGTCACTTTGCAATTTCTGCGGCTTTCCTTTTTTGTCTGTTTTATAACTATAGAAACCCTCTCCATTTTTTTGACCAAAGCGGCCCGCCTCGAACATAACATCGCTCGCAGCCTTAAAAGTCTTAGCTAGGCGATCAGGGAAACCTTCAGCCATAACCTTCTCCGCATGCACACCTGTATCGATACCAACAACATCCATTAAGTAGGCAGGACCCATTGGCCATCCCCAGCGCTCCATTACTTTATCAACTTTTTGAAAGTCCGCACCGTCCCTAATAAGCATGGCAAAACCAGAAAAATACGGAAATAAAACCCTATTAACCAAAAAGCCTGGGCAATCGTTAACAACAACGGCTTTTTTACCGAGCTTGTTTGCGTACGCTACCGTTTTAGCAATAGCCGAATCTGAAGTTTTATCGCCGCGTATCACCTCAACTAAAGGCATTTTATGTACGGGATTAAAGAAGTGCATGCCACAAAAGTTTTCCGGACGCTTCAGTGCCGTTGCAAGAGAACTAATAGAGATAGTAGATGTATTCGAACAGAGCACCGTATCGGGCCTAATGCTAGTTTCAGCTTCGGCGAGCACAGCTTTTTTAACACTTTCATTCTCAACAACGGCCTCTACGACAATGTCGCAGTCCTCGATACTCGCAAGCAGTAAGCTTGAATCGATTCGCGTGAGTATTTGAGCCATTTTGGCATGGTCTATTCGTCCAAGCTCTGCAAGCTTTGCAAGCAATTTACTCGCTTCTGACAAGCCAAGGTCTAATCCAGCTTGAGCAATATCTTTCATTACCACCGGCACACCTTTATAGGCCGACTGGTACGCGATGCCACCACCCATAATGCCGGCACCAAGTACCGCAGCTTTGTGTATAGACCCTACGGCTGACTTTTCCCAGCGCTTCGCTTTTTTGTTCAGCAGTTGGTCGCTAACAAAAAGGCCCGACAAATTAATCGTTGTTGGGAGTTGTGCAATTTCAACAAAAATGTCGGTTTCAACAGCAATAGCGGCATCTCGATCAAGCTTTGCGCCATTTTGCATCGATTCAATTGCTTTAACAGGCGCGGGATAATTCCGCCCCGCCTGAGCCTTAACAAAAGCTTTAGAACTTTCAAAGGCTAATAATGCTTCAATATCGTTATGACGCAATGGTGACTGCTTTTGGATTCGGCGCTTTTTGAAGTCGAGTTCACCAGATGCCAAATCACGAAGCACCGAGAGCGCACTTCCTCGTAGATTTTCCGTGCTGACGACACCGTCAAATACACCGTCTGTAAGTGCCTTTGATGCTTTTTGCTCTTTGCCAGACGAAATCCATTCTATCGCAACGTCCAAACCGGCAACACGAGGCAATCTAACCGTTCCTCCCCAGCCTGGAATGATGCCAAGCTTAACTTCCGGCAAGCCCAACTTAGTGTTTTCTGCTGCAATTCTATAATCACATGAAAGGCAGAACTCCATGCCACCACCAAACGCATAGCCTGATACAGCGACAACAGTTGGGAACGGCAAGTCTTCTAAACGGCAAAAACTTTTATTATTTTCTGCCAACAAACTTCGAATTGCGTCCGGCCCCTGAAGAAAAGCAAGCCCGAATTCGTTAATGTCTGCACCGGCTACGAAGGCGTCTTTGGCGCTTCTTACTAGCAAACCGTTCACACCAGAAGACGACTCTAAGAGTGACAACACCTCAGATAGCTCCGTCATCGCGAGCATATTAAATTTATTAACTGATTCGCCCTGAAGGTCAAAAATCAACTCAACCAAGCCATCATCAATTGGAACCAAACTAAAGGCCTTACCCGAAAACATAGCAACCCCATTTATAATTTATTATGACCACGGTCGATGAAATGATAGGTGTTTGAGCCAGCAGGAAGCTACGAATACCGCAGATAAACCGGAGCTCTAGCCAAACACACATTTCTTAAAGTATGGATGACAATCACCGGAATTTACAGGTAAATACGCTCAAAAACTTGAGCAATAATAATCAGGGTAAATAATCGATTATTACTTAGTGTCCAGCCATAAACGGCTAATGGTGAGAGGCTATAAAATTATCAGATTAGCACGGCCAGATCTGGCGCAACGAAACTGGCGGCTAAACCTCACTGCAACACAAACCCGCCTTGAACAACCCCATCTAACAATGGGGCCTAGATGGGCGAACATCAGTCAAGTAATGAAACAGCCACAACCGTACAACTACTTGAACCTACATTATTAAAAGAGTGGCCTCGTTGATGTGCAAAATGAAAACCATCACCTTCGGTCAGATGATACTCATGCCCCTCCAGGATCAAATCAAGAGCACCCTCCAATACGATTCCGGCAATATAACCTGAGTTCACCATCCATTCCGAGCTTACTTTTGCGCCGGGTTCATAGACCATTTTTGCGATATAAGACCCCTCTCTGCCCGAATCTTCAAACGGTAGAATTTCATATCGTGTTTGGTTCTTTTGAATCTGAACGAATTGATCTTTAGAGTAAACGGGCGGAGGCGTATCGATCTCCTCAGAGAAGAACTCTTGAAGCGACATTGGAATAGCGCCCAAGATTTTCTCTAATGAGACAATTGAAGGGCTTACTTTACCTTGCTCTATATTTGACAAGGCTCCATTGGTGATATCAGCTCGGCGAGCGAGCTCACGCTGAGAGAGCCCTTGCTTATGGCGAATAAAGCGAAGCCGTATTCCAACTTGCTGACTTAGTGCAGCACTGTTTAAAGGAGACCTTTTAGCATTACCTGGCTTTACAGTGTTCACTTTAACAGTGCTTGTTTTAACAGTATTTGAATCAGCATTTTCGTTCATAATTACAACTTTTTAAAATTAAAATTCACCAAAACCTTCTGTTACATTCAATTTAACAGGCTTAGAGTAACCTGGGAAGCGAATATCAGTGTCGGTTAATTCAATTGCGGACTCGTCGATCAACTTACTACCAAATTCATATATAGCTTCAAGTTCACCGTTATTCGCCTTATCTAAATACGCATCGCGAGACTCAACAACAGCTTCACGCTTAATAGCGGCGCCCTTTAGAACTTTACTACCATGTTTTTTGGACAGGTAACCATATACAACTTCCGGCGAGAAGACAGTAGCGGTTGCGTTATTACCGCCGAATCCTTTAGAGTTTAAAAACGCAACTTTCGAGTTTTCGACTCCAAGCTCTTGATCTTTATTGGATATCGACAAGCGATCGGAGTAAACATCATCAGCCACACCACTGATTGTTTTAATCCCGGGTAGGATTCCATGTGCAAATACACCCAAACTACAATTAATTTGATCGCCACTTGCGGGCCCAAGAGAGTGACCTAAGTACGACTTTACGGCGGCTACAGGCCAGCTGCTGATACCGTAAGCTTTCGCGACCTCATCAAATATTTTTGATTCTGTGATACGATTTTGAGGAGTGCTTGAACCATGAGCTTGAATAAAGCTTTGATTGCGAACAACATCTGCCCCCAATAGAGTATTGGCTAAACCAACCGCTTTAGCCATAGTTAGATAATTACCGGGCCCCGGAGCGGAAATAGATTTTTTAAACCCGTCTGCATTTACATAAACGCCTGGCACCGCACCATAGATCTCAGCACCCATTTCCAAGGCAAGATCATCGGCCATCAAAACTATGTATTGGGATGACTCACCAATGGTGAAGCCACAGTTTTCACCAAAGGGACGACTAGCTCGACTGTAATCCGGTGAACCTACGCCGTCTAGCTTACACAAATCAGCATCTGTAGCGAGAGCACTCATCGCAGCAAAACCATCTATTACTTCGGGCAATATTGGCGCCTCACTACAGCCAACAACGGCTATTTTGCGGCGACCGCTTCGTAGCTCTTCAACAGCCCACCGAAGGTTATATAAAAATGTTGCACATGCTCCTGTTACCGAACCGGTTGCTCCGAGGCTACCGAGTACATAAGCATTTGTGAAGTCTCCCGGCAAACTCGTAAAGCCCAGCGATAACTGCTTAGAAGTACTACGCTGCCCTCTTGCCCTAGAAGACATCATGCCCCCAAACCCAGACTGATCTAGCTGACTCATTACACTCGAGCTATAAACCGCAACTTGATCAGGGTCTACCAAATCCTGAATTGCTGACCAGTCTAAGCCTACATTATGAATCGCGTCTGAGGCCGCCATTACCGTCATCTGCAACCCACGAGGGTGATGCGTTGAACGATAGAATTCACTGGGCGTAAATCCAGTTGGCAATTGCCCTGCGGCTTTTACTTGAGAAGATGTTTGAACGTCAACACGCGCTGCTTGCTGATCATTAACCGTGATTATAAATCGCCGCCCCTCTTCATCTATAGGATCGGCCTGCCAGTTATCGGGAATATGCTCTGGCATCTGCCTAGCGCTTAACTCAAAGCGCATATGTTCACCGGTTTTTGCGCTGACATTAACATTTAGCGCGATTGAGGCTGCATCTGGATTGAAGTGCTCTTCACCAATCTTTCGAATCAAGGTGCCAGCTAAAACTGCAGACTCGTTATCCGGCGCCAATTTCATTAAATGCGCCAACGATGAAATAGTCTGCTGTCGATCTTTTGCGCCTAAACTATCAAGAATCATTCGACGGTAAGCTTGATGCCCAGAGGCACGACCGGCCGCGTTATAGCCGCCAAAACCAACAATTAGAGGAAGGTGAGAACTCATATTTATCCAGCATTCTTATTAATAACAATAGTCACACAGTCTACAGTTTGAAGGTCAGGTTGAATCCTGCTAATTTAGACGCATCTCATGCCGATTTGGCCACATTGATCAAAAATTGTTACACGTGAAACTTTATTATGCAAAATCAAGCTGTTTTGAAGGTGGTTTTTGTACTTTGCGAAAATATGCTGACTACAAGTCTGTCACTGCCAATGGAACAATTACGCGCAGCCGAATCTCTAGCACGGCTGGTAGCACGCGAAAGAAAATACCAATATCCACGACTAAAAATTGAAATAACCTCGGCTGACGGCCTACCAAGGATGAGCCATACAGGCTTGTCTCTATCGCCAGATACAAATCTAGACGATGTGGAAAACCCGAGCATTATTTTTCTCCCTGCACTTTGGCGAAACCCTCAGGCGGTATTAAGAAGAAACCCTAAAATTGTCACTTGGTTACAATCATTAAGCTCTAGTCAAGTATTAATTGCAGGAGTCGGTACTGGATGTTGCTTTATGGCGGCAGCAGGATTACTCAATGACAAAGTGGCGACAACACACTGGCACTATTTTGATTCATTCGAAAAGCTTTACCCAAAAGTAAAACTACAAAGAAATCACTTTATTACACATGCCGACGGTCGTTACTGCGCAGGCAGCGTTAATTCCTTAGGTGACCTAACAATTCACTTTATTCGTCGTTTTTTTAACCAAAGTATTGCATTACATGTTGAACGAAACTTCTTTCACGACATACGCGATGCGTACGATAGAGAAGCATTTAGTGAACACGACGATCATGCACATGCTGATGAGATTATTATCGAAGCGCAACGCTGGCTACGTGACAATATAGGGCAGGACCTCCTTATGACGAATCTTGCTACTAAATTAGACTTAAGTCGAAGAAATCTTGATCGCCGCTTTAAGAAAGCAACAAACTTAACACCACTAATGTACCTACAAAACCTACGAATGAATCTGGCAAAAGATTTAATTAAAAGTAGTAATCTTGATATTAACGAAGTCATGTATGAGTGCGGCTACCAGGATGCATCGTATTTTAGTCGGCTGTTTAAGCGTCATCACGGTACAAGTCCAAAGGATTACAAATCGACGGTTAGAGCCAAGCTGTTTAATCTCTAAGCTATTATCTCCAACACCCCTAAGCTAGCTCCTAAGCTCCTAGTATTAACTACCCTTACCCAAGGCCTAAAGTTTTGCATTTCTAATACTTCACATTTCAATGCGGCTTTTGACTCCACCCCTTAAAAACACCCAATTAATATTTATGCAAGCATAAAACGCACCACTTTAAACAAAGCTAGATAAACACTTAGCTACAGCTTGATGTATATAAAAACTAGCAAACCAAGAACAACTTAGTATTAGAAAGCACTTGAAATTATAACGTTTAGAGCCAATAGTATAACTGTGAGGCCACACAAATATCCGTCGTAATTTAACCCCAAACGGAGGTCAGCCTATGAGATCGAATGCGGAAGTCGTATACAAAGACATTGATGCATCACCTGCGCTAACAAAGATTATTAGCAAAAGAATAGATAAGCTTCATCGCTTCTCTAAAACGATTATACATAGCAGGATTGTTCTCGACAGCCCGCATAAACACAAGCACAAAGGCGACAAGATGTTTCGCGCATCGATAGAATTAGATATTAAAGGCGCGCCACTTTTAGTAAAAACCGATGACCAAAGTGTACATGTCGCGGTACGTGACGCATTTGAAAGCATGGAGAGGAAGCTTAAAAAAGTCTCCATTAAGACACGACATTAACATTAACTTTTCCCACAATAGAGCGAGGAGCAACAGCAAGACGTTTTATACTAAGACCTATAGTTGATTTTAACTTAAGGCACTGTAGTAGAAAAAGTAAAAACCAATAGCATTTCATCCAAGTGCTCTACCCAAAAGGCCTAGCCTTTTGGGTTCCCTTCCTCCCCCTTCTGCCATATAAATCTGTTTAAAATTTTAGTTTTAATATTCTAAAAAAGAACTACACTTAGGCTAAATGTATCTTTGCAGAACAAGCTGTTTTAATGACCCAACTCAACTGCCCAAATGGCGAGACTAATTGCCCCATTAGCTCAGAATTACAGTCCATACGCGAGGAGATTCATCAACTAAAAGATCAGGTTCGAACAGACGATTTAACATCATTGTTTAATCACAGGCATTTCGCCCTTTCTTTAGAACAGGAAATTGAACGAACTCGCCGAAGCCAACACCCCACTACACTTATTCTTCTCGATATAGACCATTTTAAAGCCGTTAACGACACCTACGGCCACGTAGTCGGTGACAGTGTTTTGCAGGAGGTTGCTAAAGTATTTGTTGGCGCTGTTAGAAAAATCGATATCCCTTGCCGTTATGGCGGAGAAGAATTTGGAATAATTCTACCCTCCACACCCACTATCGTTGGAACTCAAGTAGCGGAAAGGATTAGAGAGCAAATAGAAGCGTTAGTAATCGAGCTAGATGACGGGCGAGAACTGAAGATAACGATTAGTATTGGTGTCGATAGCTATCATTACTTCCACCCCGAAACTGTAGAACAATTTGTAGCGAGATGTGATGAGTTTTTATATAAAGCTAAAGATGGCGGACGAAATATAGTGTGTCATGCTATACATAAAATTAGTGATGGAGCGCTAGTCTCCTCCGATGAGAAAGACGCTCTCTTTGATGCCTTTGGCGATGAATAATTGTTTTTGTTGTTATCATGATTGTAGTTATTGAAACTGCATTCGACACATTCACTAAAAACCACAATACAAACGTAAGCGCTATTTGCAAACCCCTAAACTATTTTCTAGCTCAAAAACTGTTTAAGCTCAAGAGCTACTTACGACACTCAAACCACTTACAACGACCTAAACGAGTCACTACATTTTCTTTTTGAGCTCGCTTATTTTATCTCTCAAGGCTCCAGCCTTTTCGAACTCTAAGTCTTTTGCAGCGTTCATCATATCTTCCTCTAATAATGCAATTAACTTCCAACCTTCTTTCCCTGCATATCGTTCGCTTGAATAGATATCAACTACTTCAGCAACTTTACGACGTCCATTGACTTTAAGCTTAGGAGCGTAAGCACCGTCCATTATATCTTTAATTTCACTACTGATACCGACCGGTATTATTCCATGCTTTTTATTATGCTCTTCTTGCTTTTCACGACGACGCTTTGTTTCAGATAATGCTCTTTCCATCGAGCCTGTAATTCTGTCTGCATACAAAATTGCACGGCCATTAATGTTACGCGCTGCGCGACCCATTGTTTGAATTAGGCTTCGATCAGAACGTAAAAAACCTTCTTTGTCGGCGTCCATAATCGCAACCAGAGAGACCTCTGGCATATCTAAACCTTCTCGTAACAAGTTAATCCCGACTAAGACATCAAACTCACCCAATCGTAAATCACGAATAATTTCAACTCGCTCAACGGTTTCAATATCAGAATGCAAGTAACGTACGCGTATACCGTGCTCACTTAGATAATCTGTTAGATCTTCGGCCAGACGCTTAGTCAGCACCGTAATTAAAATACGTTCGTTATTTTTTGTGGCTTTGCGAATTTCAGATAGCGCATCGTCGACTTGTGTTCCAGCAGGGCGAATTTCAACAACAGGATCAAGCAGACCTGTTGGACGTACAACTTGTTCGACTACCTGCCCCTGATGTTCAGCTTCGTACTTCCCTGGTGTCGCCGACACAAAAATCATTTGAGGGGCACGCTGCTCCCACTCCTCGAAACGCATGGGTCTGTTATCTAAAGCACTCGGCAACCTAAAGCCGTATTCAACCAAAGTTTCTTTTCTTGAGCGGTCACCTTTAAACATTGCACCAATTTGCGAGACAGTCACGTGAGACTCATCTACAACAAGAAGAGCGCCATCGGGTAGGTAATCAAATAAAGTGGGAGGCGCTTCGCCATGCGCACGACCAGAAAGGTAGCGCGAATAATTCTCTATACCATTACAGTAGCCTAACTCCTGCATCATTTCTAGATCATAACGCGTGCGCTGCTCTAAACGTTGAGCTTCAACGAGTTTTCCATTTGTGCGCAGGTACTCTAAATGCGGCCCAAGCTCTTCTTTTATATCGTCGATTGCCTCGAGTATTCTTTCCCTTGGCGTAACGTAATGCGTCTTCGGGTAAATAGAAATGCGAGAACGTTGCCCTATCACTTCACCCGTTAACGGATCAAAAACCGAAATTTTTTCAACTTCTTCATCAAATAGTTCAATACGAACCGCTTCTTTTTCTGAGTCGGCGGGAAATACATCAATAACTTCACCGCGTACGCGATAGGTACCGCGATGAAAACTAATATCATTGCGTTCGTACTGCAGTTCAGCTAAACGTCGAATAATGTCGCGTTGTCCGATTTGATCGCCACGCACAAGATGCAACATCATTTTCATATACAGTTTAGGGTCACCCAAGCCGTATATAGCCGACACAGTAGCCACAATAATAGTATCGCTACGCTCTAACATGGCCTTTGTAGCAGAAAGACGCATTTGTTCGATATGCTCGTTAATCGATGCATCTTTTTCTATAAAAGTATCTGAAGACGGTACGTAAGCTTCTGGTTGATAGTAATCGTAATACGATACAAAATATTCAACCGAATTGTCAGGAAAGAATTCTTTGAACTCACCATACAGCTGCGCTGCAAGCGTTTTATTATGAACCATGACAAGCGTGGGGCGCTGGGTTTTTTCAATAACTTTGGCAATGGTAAATGTTTTTCCCGACCCAGTAACGCCCAGCAAAGTCTGATGCGCCAAGCCATCATTTATACCCTCAACCAAACCTTTAATCGCACTCACCTGATCTCCTGCAGGCGAGTACTTTGACTGAACTCTAAACGGCTTTCCTTTCAACTAATTACTCCAAGATAAAAAATAAATATTACAGCGCTTGATGGGTAATTTTCCAACAATGATGTATTTTAGGACGCCGTTCAAAATCTAGATCTAGTGACGACTGAAGAATATTGTCGCAATCAAAGGATTCTGATAATGACGGTTCAAATTTAAAACCGCGCAAGTTACAGGAGAAATACAAGGAGCCACCGGGCGCCAATATTGCCATGCACTGCTTTATGAAGCTTTCATGATCTCGCTGAATATCTAAAGTGGCCTCCATCTTCTTAGAGTTCGAAAAGCTTGGTGGGTCGAGCATAATAATATCGTACTTTTCTTTTGCGCCCTTGAGCCATTCAACAACATCAGCGCGAACTAAATCGTGGTTTTTTAGCGAAACATTATTATTTAGATAGTTTAGTTTTGCCCATTCCAAATAGGTATTGGACATATCAACACTGACACTTCTATCGGCACCACCCAACGCAGCATGTACACTAGCTGTCGCGGTATAACAAAATAAATTAAGAAACCGCTTACCTTTGGCTTCATTAAAAATTATTTTGCGCAAGGGGCGGTGATCTAAAAACAAACCTGTATCAATGTAGCTTTTTAAGTTAACACGAAGATTGGCAGCGCCCTCCTCTACCCAAAAATAATCTTGCTCGGTAGGCGCTTCAATCGTTTTATATTGGCTTTTACCTTTATTGCGCTGACGTATTTTAGTGAAAACCGAAGTTGACGCGGCGTTTAGGTGAACCTTTACAGCACTTACAATTTCTTTAAACCGTAACTCCGCTGTCTTTTCATCAATCGTTAATGGCGCTTTATATTCCTGTATGTGGACTTTATCGCCATAGATATCAATAGCCGCTGAATATTCGGGCATATCGGCATCGTATAAACGGTAACAGGTAATATTCGATTTCTTAAGCCAAGACTTTAACCGTCTCTGGTTCTTTTTAAGCCTATTTACGAGCATCTGCTCACCCTCTGACAGACTTAAACTACGCGGCGCAGCTTCTTTATCGGCAGAGTTTTGCTCATGCTCATCGCGTTCCGTTTTGGAACGCAATTGATAGATTCTAAATTCACACTCCAATGGGCCGTTGTACAGTCGGTATTTCTTTTCCGGACGCAACCGTAATTCTTGAAGGAGCTCTTTGTTCGAACTGATAACAGCTAATTGCCATCCAGCTAATTGTGATTTACACACTTCACCAAGCTTTTGATATTCAGGGGACAAAGAATTCACATCGCCTAGACGGT
>JBLIMQ010000006.1:0-82206 GCA_047638775.1 Flavobacteriales bacterium | reverse complement strand
CATTGCCGTGTATTCCCATTTTGTGCTCCAGAGAACCACATTTAACGGCATTACGGTCACCGATTTCGCCACTAGCATTGGGTAGGAATTTTGGAACAACGAATAGCGATATCCCTTTTGTCCCTTTAGGAGCATCCGGAAGGCGCGCAAGTACAATGTGTACTATATTTTCGGCCATATCGTGCTCGCCCGCCGAGATGAATATTTTTGTCCCAGTTACAGCGAAACTACCGTCATCATTCGGCAATGCTTTAGTACGAAGCATGCCCAGATCTGTTCCACAATGTGACTCTGTAAGGCACATTGTGCCTGTCCAAGTACCCTCAACTAACTTAGTTAGGTAACACTGTTTTTGCTCGTCAGTCCCGTGCAGTTCAAGCGTTCTCATCGCACCATGCGATAGCCCTGGATACATTGACCATGCCCAATTGGCGCTACCTGCGATCTCACTAATAACTGTACCTAAAGATTCCGGTAATCCTTGCCCACCATAATCTGGGCTATGCGACATAGATGGCCAGCCAGCTTCTACATATTTCGCGTAAGCTTCTTTAAAACCAGTAGGCGTTGTGACCTCGCCATCATTCCATTGACAGCCTTCTTGATCGCCAATTTGATTCAGTGGCGCTATGACGGTTTCCGAGAATTTGGCACTTTCCTCAATGATATTGAGTACTAAGTCAGCCGGAACCTCATCAGCAACACCAATATTTTCATAATGCTTATCAAAAGCCAAAAGCTCATATAGGGTAAATTCAATATCTTTTAATGGAGCTTTATAGTCACTCATGCTTATTCCTCACAGCGCGGTAATTGGCCACTTAGCAATCAAAGTAGCTCTTATCTATTAGGGTGTCGAAATATTTAGAATCCCATTAGTTAAAGTGTAGAACAAGAACAAATATGCGCATTAAGCAGTACAAATATATACGTGTTTATTAATAAACGTATAAAAGAGCTCGCCCAATTGACAGCTTTTAATATCGGTAGCCGAAAACAGGCTGGTAGGTAGATACGACAAGGTAAAACCACTCGATTTAAGCTCAACAAGAGTGATTTTTAGCCTACCTTGCTCTATCTCTGTATTCTCCTGGAGTGAGGCCTGTCCACTTCTTAAACGATCGAAAAAACGCACTAGGCTCGTCAAAGCCCAAATGCTCTGCAATTTCACTGTTGGACAACTCAGCACAGTTTAGATAGTGAAAGGCCGCATCCATTCGACATTCATCTTTTAACTTCTGATAAGAAGTATTTTCTTTTTGTAATTGCCTGCGTAATGTCGTAACCGAGACATTTAAGCCACTCGCAATATCATCAGCCGCAGGCATTGAATGCCCGATGTTGCGACCCAACAAACTACGTACTTTATCGCTGATATTAAGATGCGTCGTATCAGGCGTAACCAAATGATAAGGAGCAGACTGCAAAAACGCTTCTAGCGAATTTTGATTTTGAACGACAGGTAACGACAAATATTTTTCTTCAAAGACAAAATAATTACTCGCTTCAGCATAATGTATATGCCGTAAACTACCGTAAGCGAGTGGCATCTCTAAATCTTTTTTAGAAAAAGTCACTCCAACTTTTAAAACAGGAATATCTTTATCAATTAGCCATTCTGAAAAACGGTGCCACGTAAGCATTGAGCTAATGATTGCATCAGGCTGAGCCTTGGATACTAAGCTTTCGAATTCGGGACCTTTTACGTTTCGGTTTGCAGAGATGGATAACTTGATTCGTCCATGTTCACGATGGATCATTTGTCGAACATACATGCCACGACATATTTCAGAGAACTGCCCAGCACGCTTAATTGCACTTTCCAAGTCACTACAATGTAAAATACAAAGCGCCATCATTCGAAAGGCGCCTAACGGGACTTTTCCGCCGGAGAACATACCAAACCATTCGTTCTGCGTATCGACAATAACACGGCGATATATTTCGCCATAAGTTTTAGCGGGGATTTCCGTCTTATTAGAAAGCGACTTGAGGTCATAGCTAGAGTCCTCGAAAACTCGCTCAACGTCACAACCACTTTTACGAGCCAACCCCAACAATCGTTCTAAATAAGTTACAGGAATTGTACTTTCAATCACGGTTAATCTCGCCCAGAAAAATAACGTATGAACATCGCTGTTAACGCGGCTGCGCCAATAATTACCGCAAGAAATACGATAGCTATAAGCGTAAAGCTAAGCAACTTAGACACCGACAAACCGAAGTTCGTAACCATCAACATAACCCCGAACCCACATGCAACGAGTGTGATATAAGTATTATGCCTTCGGTTAAATTTAAACTTGAATTTCAATTCACTTCCTAATGTCGTAAGTATATGTCGCGAAAACATGTCGTAAATATATGTCGTAAAACATGTCGTTTTTATTATTGGCTTTCGCGAACCCATTCCAACTGATTAGCTTGAATGTGTTCGCCTGGCTTATGCTCGTCTGAACTGACACCCCATTGAAATATGTGCCGGCCAGATATTTCCGTTTCTAAATGAACAACCGCAGAAACCCAGTACATTTTTTTCAACAAGCCTTCAAATTGCGCTAGCCATTGCTTCCATTCGTATTCAACTCCAAGGTAGGAGGAGCCAAAATGAATTAAATAACTTTCGGGCTCTAAGCCCTCATCAAATTCTGAAGAAACTTTCTCGGGAAGTGAAAACATTTCTCGAGAAAGAAAAGAACTAGCATGTTGCGCTTCCAGACGAGATACCGCACTAAAGTTCTCGAGCTGCCGTAGATCCTGTTCACGAACATTTAGGTCTCGAATATAGCCATATACAACCGACTCGCTATCAAAAGATTGCACCTATAACCCCCAATAAACTTATGTAAATACACGCACTAAGTAAAAGACTTAAAGCAATTTTAGAACGGCCACCACGAACGATTTAGACGTTTCTCACAGCTTTTGAGCTGCTTACTATACCGCCTGGACCGCGCCTGGACACTATTTGCTACTTTTATTAACCAGGCCTTCTTTTTATAGCTTCCACGACTATAGCCACCTTGCCCTTCATGATAAGCAAGATAGAGTCTTTTCGCATCTGTTTTGGGTATTTTTAGCCGTTTTACGCTGGTATTGTGATACCACGCAATAAAATCAATGGCATCGTCAAAATCATCCCGGTCGGCGCCTCTACGGCCACCCCGTTTTTTGTAATCAGCCCAGGTTTCATCTTTTGCTTGAGAGTAGCCGTATGAGCTACTAATGCGAGGACCAGGAAAGATCCAGAGAATTTTTTTCCGCGGCGGCTTGGCTTTTGCTACAAAACTCGACTCTTGATAGATAACAGCCATGGCAATCTCTAAAGAGATATTCCAACGTTTTTCAGCTTTCTTTGCGTCCTTATACCAGCTCGGCTTTTCATCAAATACGTCACATATATCATTAGGATTCGCTGGCGGCACACTCGCACAAGCTGTAAATAAAGAAACGACAGCAATAATTAAGCACAAACGGAGTGTTTGAAATTTCATGATTCGCCTTCAAGCGCCGAAATCCATGTAACAAACTCAGCTTCATCTAGAACTTTAACACCCAGCTTTTCAGCTTTAGCTAGCTTAGAGCCTGCACCTGGTCCCGCGACTAAATAATCTGTTTTAGCGGATACACTACCACTAACCTTTGCACCTAGCACTTGTAAGCGCTCTTTTGCCTGTATCCGTGTCATTTGCTCTAAACTGCCGGTCAAAACACAGACTAGATCTCGCAAAGCGAGATCTGCCTTTTCCTTTGGGGTTTCCCAATTTAGGCCTAGCTCTAGCATTTCATTGATCACTATTTGATTTGTTTCGGCACCAAAAAAACCTTTTATATTTTTTGCGGCCACAGGGCCAATATCTCTTAA
The DNA here is from genome assembly GCA_047638775.1 of Flavobacteriales bacterium. GTDB lineage: Bacteria > Pseudomonadota > Gammaproteobacteria > Pseudomonadales > Cellvibrionaceae > Agaribacterium. The sequence continues at coordinate 78,341 of JBLIMQ010000006.1, read as the reverse complement.
AGACAAGAGCTGTTCTTCAGTTGCGTTATACAGCGCATCGAGAGTTCTAAACGACTCAGCTAAGATTCGCGCGGTTGCTTGCCCTACTTCTCTTACGCCTAATGCATATAAAAACCGTGCAAACGTCGTTTTCTTCGAATATTCAATCGAAACTGAAAGATTATTGGCCGATTTATTACCTAAACCTTCTAGCTCAGCAACAGCGCTCATATCAAGTTTAAAAATATCAACAATACCGCGCACTAAGTTTTTATCAACAAAAACTTCGACAAGTCGATCACCCAAGCCATCCACATCTAAAGCATTGCGTGACACAAAGTGTTTTATACCTTCTTTCAGTTGAGCACCACAATTTAAAGCGGCTGGACATCGAATTATAGCCTCATCTTTAACCGTTACTAATGCGGTTAAACACGCCGGACACTGACTGGGGAAATCAATATCATGCGCATCCTGAGGACGTCTTGACTCAATTACTCGTGATATTTTTGGAATCACATCACCGGCACGACTTACAACAACATAATCCTTAATCATTAAACCCAAGCGTTCAATTTCCTCGCGATTATGTAAGGTCGCATTCGATACCGTTACGCCTCCAACAAACACTGGAGCTAAGCGAGCTACCGGAGTTATGGCGCCCGTACGGCCCACTTGGTATTCAACATCAAGTAATTGTGTTATTTCTTCTTGTGCCGGAAACTTACGCGCAATAGCCCAACGTGGTGCCCGCGACACCTGCCCTAGCTGTTGCTGTAACCCAAGGTCATTAACTTTAAATACGATACCGTCAATTTCAAAATCTAAACTATTTCGTCGCGCCGCTAAGGACGTGTAAAAATCCGTACAACCCTCTACACCCTGAGCGACGTTACATTCACTACTCGTCGGTAAACCTAAGGCCTTAAGATACTGCAATACGGCTAAGTGTGTAGAGGGTAATTCTCCACCTTCGTAAAACCCAACACTGTAGGCACACATATCCAGCGGCCGCTTTGCCGTTACGCTTGGATCAAGCTGACGCAAACTTCCCGCGGCCGCGTTTCTAGGGTTTATAAAAGGTTTTTCTGAATTATTAAGTGCTCGTTCATTAAAGCGTTCAAACCCCTGAGTTGGCATAAATATTTCGCCACGAACCTCTAATATCTTAGGGTAGTTTTCGCCAGTCAACTGAAGCGGAATAGAGCGAATAGTTTTAACATTTTGCGTGATATCTTCGCCGGCGGATCCATCACCGCGCGTTGCCGCAGACGTAAGCACACCATCATTATAAATAAGACTCACTGCGATACCGTCATACTTCGGCTCACATGCATACTCGACTATATCGTCACTTCCCAAACGTTCACGCACACGTTTATCAAAAGCAGAGAAGTCACCTTCATTGAAAGCATTATCTAACGACAACATAGGTAGACGATGCGTTACGCTCTTAAATTCAGATAACGGCGCAGCGCCAACGCGTTGACTAGGGGAAATCCGGCTGGCTAAATCAGGAAAGTCAGCCTCTAACGTTAATAGAGATTGAAAGAGTCGATCATATTCGGAATCAGGAATTTCAGGGTCGTCTAGCGCATAATAGCGCTGAGCATGATATTCAATCTGAGCACAAAGCTCATTGTATCGGCAGACAATAGCAGCGTTCATGCTCATTAATTTTTAACTTTTATTTGATTAATTTTTTTTGACGTTCGTATTCAACAACACGTTGACGACTATGCCCTATTGATTGACGAGTCATAATATTACGATTTTCATCACGTAACACACCATCAAGATATTGAGATATAGCCTTTGCTGTTGCGGCCATATCATCATATGCATTTATCGCATCGATTTTTGCTGGCAAGGTCAAAAAGAAACACAAACCTGGCGTTTGCATAGTTTTTATATCGACCAAGTTAAATGAACCGGGTTCTAGCATATTAGCAACACTAAACTTTACCATTGCGTCGCCATCATCATTTTCATGCCGATGAAAAATTTTCATCTGCCCAAAACGAAGCTTTACATTAAAGAATGCTTCTTCAATATCTTCGCCGTTAAAAAGGCAACCCGTTTTAGCCATGACGTTTATAAGATGAACCTGTTCCAAAGATGCATCTAACTTAGGAGCCTCATCGATATTTTCTTTTTTGTTATTTTTTGCAAAACTAAATCGACCCCCGCTAGCCTGTACCTGAAAATCTAAACTATCGTCACCCCTGGGTTTACGAACGGTCGAATTATCCTGATTGAATGGCCCTTCATTCACCGGCTCTTCCAACAAATCAACATCTTCGAAGGAACCAAGGCTCGGCTCAACGTGGTCGTGATTAGCTTGGATGCCATCATCTATAGGATTGAGCTCTACTTGGGCAGCAACACCCATATCTTGGTCCACTTGCTCTTGATAGAGTTGCTTATCACTGGCGTAAGCTTCAGTTGACTCAACCTCATCAACTTCATCAACCATATCAGCCACGTCAACTTGGTCAGCGGATAAAACTTCGCCGGCTTCAGTTGCTGAGTGCGAAGAATCAATACTATCCATCAACATTGGCACAGCTTCATCAAAATCAAAGTTTTCTTGCTCTGGTTTTATACTTTTGTTGTTCTCTGTATTATGGCTAGCGTTAAAAGTATCGTGAGCTTTGATACTTTCCGAACTTGCAGAATTTTCTCGTTTTACCGTTGGTCGCTCTTCTTTATACTCTTTCCTTGCAGCACCAACCGATCCCATGGATCTCGCTCCGCCACTCGGAAACTCTGTATTTAACTTCTCTTTGTCGATTTTTTCGACTCGCGCCAGAGCTATATCGGCTCTTCGGACGTTTCGAGACAACTTCACTTTCCCTTGTGAATTTTTACGCGCACGACGCAGTCCATCCAGGACTATGCCAACGATCAATATAATAACTATAACTTTTAACCAAGCGTCCACTTAGTGTCCTCCAAATATTTTACTCATCTACATCGCCGCCAATTCTGCAGCTTCTTCAACATCCACTGTGACCATCCGTGACACACCGGGTTCCTGCATCGTCACACCCATTAAGTGCTTAGCTTTTTCCATTGCGACTTTATTATGCGTAATGTAAATAAACTGAACCTTATCTGACATGTATTCGACAATATTGGCATATCGAGCCACGTTAGCATCATCGAGTGGCGCGTCCACTTCATCCAACATACAAAACGGCGCTGGATTAAGATGAAAAATTGAAAACACTAAAGCAATAGCTGTCAGTGCTTTCTCGCCACCTGATAATAGATAGATCGTACTATTCTTTTTACCCGGCGGCTGAGCCATAATCGCTATGCCCGTATCTAGCAAGTCGTCACCGGTTAACTCCAGGTAGGCATGCCCACCGCCAAATAAACGAGGAAACAAATCTTGCAGACCTGAATTTACCTTATCGTAGGTTTCTTTAAAACGCGTACGAGTTTCCTTATCAATACGTCGAATCGCACCTTCGAGAGTATCAAGCGCATCACATAAGTCTTGGTTCTGCTCATCTAAATATGATTTACGTTCTGACTCTGTTGCATATTCCTCAATCGCCGCGAGGTTAATTGCGCCCAAGCGCGATATTTTAACGGCTAGATGTGCAATCCCCTCCTCTAAATTATTCTCAGTGTCTTCTTCAGTAATAAGATCTTTAACAGAGTCAACATCAAATTCGTCATCCGAAAGTTGTTGCTCGATATTTTGCGCATGAACATCAAATGACTTTAGTTTAAGTCGCGTAGATTCTAGTGAAGCTCTGCGTGTTGTAATTTCTTGTTCCGCACCGTCTCGTGACTTCTCTGAATGACGAAGACCTTGTTCAGCGTCTTCAACAGCTCGCCGTGACTCGTTAAGCTTTTGCTCGACACTTATGCGCTTTTCAAGTAATCCTTCTAACTCAAGCTCTTGATCCCCAGCAGGACATGAAGACTCTTCAAGTTGCTCAGCCAAGATATCGCGGCGCTCTTCCATCCGTGCGATTTGTTCATTTAAACGCTGAACCCCTTGCTTAATAGAATCGAGTTGCGCCTGTACTGAACGACTGCGCATGGCCAATTCATGCGCCTTGTCTTGATCGTGCCGCGCCTTTTGACGTGCCTGATCTAGCTTCTCACGATAGCTGTCACGTTTATTAAGAAGCTCTTCACGCTCTTCCGAGTCAGACTCCATGGATATCATGGCCTCTTCTAGAAGTGCACGGCCTTCACTCAAGTTTTCAGACTCTTGCGCAAGCTGCTGGTCAATTTCGGCCACATCTTGTTTAACACGAGTATTTTGCTGGGTAACTTGCTCTATTTTTGCTCGGCGGCTACTTAAATTCGAACGATAAGTACGCGACTCACGATTTTCTTCCTCTAAAGCTTTACGCGTTTCTTCGCGTAGGGTTTCAGCTTCTTTCAAAGCACCAACACCAGCTTCATAGGTCTCATCTAACTCATGCACTTTTTCTTCGAGTAACTCTAAAGACTCGTCGAGTAATTCAATTTCTTTTTGTCGAGCGATTACACCGCTCTCGGTAGCATCACCTTGACTAACACGAATCCACTGAGCGCTCAGCCAATAGCCTTCGGGCGTAACAATCGACTCAGTAGAGCTTAATTGGCTTATCTTTTCTTGAGCTGATTCAAGTGAGTCGGCGATTTTAATATTCGATAAAAAAGGACCTAAATCGACTGGCGATTTCACCAATTCGGCTAAGCTTTTAAGACCAGAACTTGAAACAGCGCCGTGCTCACCACGAGCAAAGACATTAAGCGAACCATCCAGCTCAGGTAGCGACGCAACCACAGAATCTAAACTTGTCTCACTAATCAGCGCTTGTAAGGAATCACCTAACACAACCTCTAAGGCTCTTTCCCAGCCACTCTCTATTTCCAGCTCTTCCGCCAATCGCTTGGCTGAAGATAAGTTATTAGCATCTAGCCAGCCCTTAATTTTTTCAGTCCCTTCTTTGCCAAGTGCAGCACTTTGCAGAGCGTCTAGCGAGGCTTTACGGCCTAAACCGGTTTGCAATTCAACACGAATTTGATTCCGTTCTTTAGCTCTCGAGTCTTGTTCTTCGCGTATCGAGTCAATGAGCTCGCTTTTCTCGCTAATTAAGGCACTCTTAAGTTCTAGATTTTCTTCAAGTTGCGCTAAAATTTCTTCATCTGCCGCTATATCCGCTTCACCCTCATCGATTACCAGACCTTCCAGCTCCGATGATAGCGACCCTTTTCTGGATATTAAACGTTGCTGAACTTGCTCTAGATACTGAATACGAGACTGCTGAACCTCGGCTTGTTGCTTTGGCGCAGCCGCTTTCTGGTTAAACTGGTCCCAATTGCTCTGCCAGTCTTGCATAGACTGCTCAGCATCTAACAAGATATCGTTAGACTCATCTACAGATTGCTCATAGATTTCCAGTTCAGGAGCCATTTCTAATAGCTCTGCTTGCCAACCTTCTATCTTGTCATCATCTAATTGGAGGTGCTCGCGCGCCTCACGACAGTCGCGGTTATTTTGCTCAATATCTTTTCGAAGGCTACTTTCACGTTCTTTTGCATGCTGGATGCTTTGCTCAATACGCGCAATATCAGAACCAATTGAATAATAACGACCCTGGACTTCATTGAATGCGTCACTGCGTTCTGAAAAGTCTGTTCGATATTTTTCAATAGCCGTATCAAATTTAACACGCTGAGTAACCGCAGCTTCAACCTGTAACTCTAGCGCACGAATCGTCGTTTCTAGGCCATCCGCATTGCTCTTGATGTCGAGGTAACGAACTGTTCGCAGTTTTGCATTTAATTCACGCTCTTCTTGCTTAAAAATGCCGAACTTTTCGGCCGCTTTAGCCTGACGCTCTAGTCGAATTAGCTGGCGCTCTAACTCCTCGCGGATATCCGTCAATCTTTCAAGATTTTCATGCGTTCGACGCATACGATTTTCAGTATCTTTACGACGCTCTTTATACTTAGATATACCGGCAGCTTCTTCAATGTAAACACGAAGCTCGTCCGGTTTTGATTCAATTAAACGAGAAATCATACCCTGTTCAATAATTGCGTAACTACGCGGCCCTAAGCCGGTCCCTAAAAATATATCGGTAATATCACGTCGACGACAACGGTTACCATTAAGGTAGTATATATTTTGACTATCTCGTGTTACTCGTCGTTTAATGGATATTTCGTTATAACCGGCATACTCGCCCGTGATGGTGCCGTCAGTGTTATCAAAAATTAGTTCAATTGATGCCTGCCCTACGGGTTTACGTGACGCAGAACCATTAAAAATAACGTCTGTCATTGATTCGCCACGAAGATTCTTCGCAGATGACTCACCCAGCACCCAACGAACAGCATCGATGATGTTCGATTTACCACATCCATTCGGTCCGACTACAGCACACATATTACTTTTTAGGTTGACCGTAGTAGGGTCTACAAAAGACTTAAACCCGGCCAATTTAATTGTTTTTAAACGCATATAAGCTGATTTTCCAATACTTTAACAACATTTCAATACAAGCTTGAAATGTGAAAATACATCATTTAGTTTGAATTTTAGCCACGTACAACATTAATAAAACGTATTAATTTGTACCTAGTAACACCTCAATTTCTAAGATTTAGAGCGTTTATTCTATATTTATCGGCAGTAATATAGGCATTTCGACAGAATTAACTCGCTATCCCTGGTGACTATTGAGGTCTATTTTGACAACAATTTTAATAAGGGGGTTTATACCGCATGATCGCAATAGTAACAACTCCGTTTTAAGCTGTTCATCAGACTCATCAGACTCATCAACATCCGAAGAGCCTTATATTGTGACTAAGGGATTAGCTCGTTTACCGTTAATTTTACTGGCCCTTCTTGCTTATCAAGTATTACAGGTCCATAACTTCCCACCCAGTCACCACTCTGCGGAGTAGCTGTGCCAGCTGCGCTGATACGAACGACCACCTCAAGTTGAGGCGCACTGAATATATCCTTGCCTGGAGCCATAGCCATCGACGCATCGAGTTTTATTGTGTCAGGCATTAAGCTGGCCGGAAACCGGCGAATAGCCAAAGGCATTCTAGACCCCTGCCACGCGCGAGCATAAACAAACACGGTCTCGGTACCCTCCAACTCGATTTCAGGCGCCAGACTAAAGCTAACATCAAGCGCTTTATTATTTTTGGCTTTTGTCGTAGTAGCTTTTGATCCCGGCGCCCCACCTAAAGCAATTTGCGCACGTGCAACACCTTCAGACAAGGCTATAGCCGCATTTGACTTAGGGTTTAATTTTTTCAGCGCAATAGTCCAGTGCGCAATTGCCGCCTCATACTCTCCGCGCTGAAACGCATCTATTCCCGCCAAACCGAGAACCGACGGATTTTCTGGATCGATATCTAAGGTACGTCGTATCAAGGTCTGCACTTCGGGAGTTATTGCTCCGCCAGAACGATTAAGCATAGATTGAGCAAGCTCCGCCATAATATCGGGCTGATCGGGGAAGCGCTGATCTAAATCGAGATAAAGCTCAACCGCAGATTGATGATCCCCAATCGCTGTATAGGCTGTTGCCTGAAGGAATAAGAGCTGTTCATTTTGTTCTTTTTCACCCGCTCTCTTTTCAATTAAGCCGATTAACTCTTTCGCATTACCTGTATAGGCCTCGGGCTGACTATGAGCTAAGCGGTTGAGTGATTCAAAAATCTCCCAATCAGGCTTTGCTCCTTGATGCTGATAAATCAGAAACGCTAATAGAGGGCTTAACAATGAAGCTACCAGCATAATACTGCGACTACTCCCTTTAGATGTTACAGCAGCATCAGTTTGCTGGCGTGCGTGAGTATTATCGTGAATAAGCGTACGCTCTAAATCAACTTTAAGGGCATTAAACTCCGTATGACTGATTTCACCTGTATCCTTAGTTCCCTCCAGCTCTTGCAGGTGCTGATCGTTAATATCTTCACAAATATCTATACGCTCATCTTCGCGCAGGGCTTTCTTAGACTTGTTTAGCCGTACAACGAATGGCCACATTAAAAAGCCAGCACACATAAGACTAAAGACAACAAAAACATTCCAAAACGACATGAGGGGAACCCGTAAATTAGTAACTCCAACGCTTCTGCGTCAGAGATGAAGACAAAAGACCTAGCTAATCACTAAGCCCTTCTTTATTGTCGATTCGGGGCTTACGCGAGCGCCTAACGACAGTAACAATGAAGATCACTGTACCGGCGAATAACATGAGGTAAGGAGCAGCCCACAATAACCACGTACGAGAATTTAGCGGTGGCTTATACAATACGTAATTGGAATAACGGTTGACCATAAACTGCTTTATTTCTTTATCCGATTTACCCTCGATTAACTGTTTAGCGATAACGCGACGCATAGCTTGCGAAATCTCAGAATCAGAATCTTGCAAAGATTGATTTTGACATTTAGGACAGCGCAATTCAGCAGTAAGGTCAATGTAGCGCAACCGCTGGCTGCCGGTATCAAATTCAACAATATCAGGTCCGGCATAAACATGACTGCCCATAAACAACAGAATAATGCTTGATGCAACAAGAAGGTGTCTAAACACTGGCGACTCTCTTTAAAAAATAATCAGATTATACAACGACGGCGTAAACTAGGCCCAGTGAAAGCCTTCGCAAATAGCGTAATAGCGATATTTTTTTGTGCCCTACCTCTACAAAACACCAATTAGGGTAGTATTCGAGCGAAGCGTGAAAATACTGAACACCTAATTTGGTTATTTAGCAAAAAAGTAAACTTTTATTCAGTTTGGGCTTGACCCAGTACGATTAATCGTTAAAATGCGACGCCTTCTTGGGTGGTTAGCTCAGTTGGTAGAGCGGCGCCCTTACAAGGCGTAGGTCACAGGTTCGACTCCTGTACCACCCACCAAGTTTTGCGACCCGGTAGTTCAGTTGGTTAGAATGCCGGCCTGTCACGCCGGAGGTCGAGGGTTCAAGTCCCTTCCGGGTCGCCAATAATCAAAGCTCGTTCGGTTTCGAACGAGCTTTTTTTACGCCTGTCTTTTATGTTTACTCGCCCGAAACTTCCCGAGTGCAAGCCCGCTCAACCTTTACCCTACCTATTTTAGCTACCGATGCTTTAACTACCGATACTTTAGGCCCAGCCTGCTCAGAGAGCAGGCTAGCCCCGCAAGCTAACGCCTAAACAAGCCCCTCGAAACAAATTCGCCAACCTCCGAGTTTAGAGCTAGACTTTAATTAGGTATATCACGCACTTTCATCATAAAGGTAAGACATTATCAAACCTCGGGCAGTAGATCATGCAAAAAGCCAGAAAAGATAACATCAAACTTAGAATTTACGGGGTAATATTATTTTCACTAACACTACTCACAAACCACGCCTACGGAATTCAGGAAATCAAGTTCTGGGTTACTCCGCACAGCAGCAATCGAAGCAATTATGAGATTGCGCTACTTAAACATCTTTTAAATAGCAGCACCGAAAAATATGGTCAATTTGAATTAAACATTCGCTATATGGATTTCAATTACGCTAGAGCCAATCGTGAATTAAGGATTGGCAGCCAAGTTAACGTTCTATCGAACCCTGTTAATTTTGATAGCCAGCTTGGGACTGACCGCCCTATATTGATACCTGAAACTATCATGAACGGCTTGCTAGGCTATCGAGAGCTAATAATAAAAAACACAAATTTAGATAAATTTCACGGGCTAGACTCTTTCGAAAAGTTAAAAGTACTAAAACCCGGCCAGCTAGATTCTTGGATAGATAATGGTATTTATGAAAAAAACAATATTACGTTAATTGAAGCCCGTGATTACGACAAGCTTTTCGATCAACTCAACCGACAACGAATCGACTATATTCCGCTCGGCGCCATAGAGGCCAAGGAGATACTAAACCGATACCAAACAAGCAAACATGACCTAGCAATAAGCCAGAACGCAGTAGTTTATTATCCTTACAACGTTTACTTTCAAGTCACAAAGAGTCAACCGTTAATTGCAGAACGACTTAGTTACGCTATGAAAAAGGCGCAAGAAGACGGTTCTTTTAATAGCATATTCAATAAATACTACGGCAGTACTTTAAAAGCACTCAAGGAAAAAGAGCTTAATGTTTTTATTTTGAAAAACCCAAACATTTCAAATACGGAAATAACAAAACTCAACAAATACTTACCTAAAGCAAAGCTTATTTCGCAGTAAGCATGGCATCATAAACAGGCTTTATCTTCTCACGCCACACCAAATCATTTATCACACCTACGTGATGCAAAAGAACTTGGCCCTTTTGATTTACCACGAACGTTTCAGGGGCGCCAGTTATACGTAAGTCCAAACCAAAAACACCATCGATATCAGCAAGCGTGATAAAAAAGGGATCGCCCTTTTCTTCCAGCATTGCCAAAGCCGCATGATCAGCATCTTGATAGTCAACACCTACAATTTTTACGCCCTCTCCAGCCAGCTTAACCAAGTAAGGATGCTCGACGTGACACGGCGCGCACCACGTTGCCCATACATTCAACAGAAAAGGTTCACCTAATACATCGGCAGAGGTATATATACGCCCACTACTATCACCCAACTTCCCTAAGGAAAATTCGGGCAACGGTGTACCCTGTATAGATTCAGGCGCGTAACTTTTATCTACATTAAAACTCACTTTAAACAATATACCTAAAGCTATAAATATTATTAACGGGATAAATAATTTAATACGTTTCATCAATTCAATACCTGCTCGCTAGATCCATTCATGCCAGCCAGCTGCTCATCGCGTATTCGTGCAACCTTATACCGCTTGTCCATAACAGCAATAATACCCCCCAAACCCATAAGTAAAGCTCCAATCCAGATCCAGGCCATAAAGGGTTTAAAGTAAATTTGTATTGCCCACTCGGACTGATTAATTGGCTCACCCAAAGAAACATAGATGTCACGCCAAAAATTACTGTCTTGATCTGACTCTGTCATTGGCTTGCCTCCCGAGAAATAATGACGCTTTTCGGGAGTCAAAATCGCGACTTCTTTACCGTTGCGGGACAATCTAATTTCCGCTACGCGCGCCTCGTAGTTAACCTTGCGAACACGAACAACATCTAATAACTCATAACTATAAGGTGCAATTTCCAATACTGAACCAGAACTCATTTTTAGCTCTCGCTGATCTGAATATATCGTATTCAAGCTTGCTCCCAACAAGCACGTAGCAAAGCCCAAATGCGCAAACATCATCCCATAATAACCGGCATTTAACTTTGCAGGGCGAATACCAAATGAAGTCCGAGACTTAGCTTTACGATAATAATCAATCAGACTGCTACTAATAACCCAGACGCCGAGAAAGATTGCAATTGCGGCCGATATTGAATATTCACCTTTGTGGAACAGGGGAAGAAGACACGCAAATGCAAAACTTATAACAAACGATAAACCTTGCACCAACCGTATTCGAGATAGCTTGGTACTCTTCCAGTTTAAGGTAATGGCCGTACCCATGAAAAAGGCTACTAAACCCATAAACTTAGTGAAGAAGAAATCAAAATAGGGCTCGCCTACGGAAAATTTACCCAAGCCCATAGCATCAGTCACCATTGGAAATAAGGTTCCAATCAACACAAAGCAACATGTGATAAGTATCAAGATACTATTCGCCAACAAAAAAGCTTCGCGCGATAGAAAACTAAAATGCGTGTTACTGCGAAGATTTGGTGCGCGTACCGCAAACAGCGTCAACGACCCACCGACTACCAAAGACAGAAACACTAAAATAAATATCCCGCGATCAGGATCCGCCGCAAACGCATGGACACTTGTGATCAAACCTGAGCGAACAAGGAATGTGCCCAGCAAGCTGAGAGAAAACGCCATAATAGCCAGCAGTAATGTCCAATTTTTAAACACTCCACGCTTCTCACTCGCGGCAAGAGAATGTATCAGCGCAGTGCCCGCCAACCATGGCATAAAGGATGCATTTTCTACCGGATCCCACATCCACCAACCTCCCCAACCTAACTCGTAGTATGCCCACCAGCTACCCAAGGCAATGCCAAAAGTCAAAAAACTCCAAGCAACATTGCACCATGGACGCGACCAGCGAGCCCATGCGCTATCTAAACGGCCACCAATAAGTGCTGCAATCGCGAACGCGAACACCACAGAAAACCCGACATAGCCCATGTATAGCATTGGCGGATGAAAGATAAACCCTGGGTCTTGAAGCAACGGATTAAGGTCGCTGCCGATATCCGGTACAGATGGCAACAAGCGATCAAAGGGGTTCGATGTGAATATCATAAACGCTAGGAAACCGACACTAATCATTCCCATTACAGACAGCACGCGCGCACGAACATCGACAGGAATTCGCGCGCTGAAGGTACTAACAGCTAAAGTCCATGATGCGAGCATCAACACCCAAAGCAACAACGAACCCTCATGCCCACCCCATACGGCACATATTTTATAATATACCGGCAGTAAGGCATTTGAATGAGCCTGCACATACATTACTGAAAAATCATCGTAGTAAAACGCATAAGTCAAACACGCATAGGCTATCCCGACAAATACAAACAGACCTACGGATAAAGACCTTGCGCTAACCATCCACAATACACGCCCAGTTAAAGTCCCTACCAGTGGGATAGTCGCTAGACAAATTGAAATTACAAACGCAAAAATTAGCGCTAACTGACCATATTCAGGAACCATAATCCATGCCTTTACAAGTTTTTACGTGGTCGGCGCCTTCTTGCGCTTGCTGTGTATTGATACTGTCCGAAACTTCAACTGGCGTATAATTTTCATCGTGCTTAGCTAAAACTTTAGTGGCTTGAAAAATGCCATTTTCATCAACTTGACCATCAAGTACAGCGGCCTCACCTTCATCAAATAAATCTGGTAAGAAACCCGTGTAATCGACTGTAATCGTCGAAATACCGTCTGTAACATCAAAACGGATACCCAAATCAGTTGTGGACTTCACAATTGATCCAACGACTACGCAACCCCCAGCCTTAATTTTTACACCCACAGGCGCCTCACCCGAGACAATCTTTGAAGGCGGGTAAAATAGGTTTAAGTTCTCACTTAAAACGAAAGAAACCAAGCCGATAACGACGGCACTACCGAAAACTATAAAAAGAACGGTAATTAACCGCTGCCTGCGAATAGGATGCATCTGAACTTAACCCTTCTGTGATTGTCGGTTTTCTTCAGAGCGGCCCTGCTCTACAGTTTGATAAAATTTGGTTATTTTTTTAATAATACGATTACGGCGCACCTTCGTGTAAACAACCAATGAAATAATACATAAAGCGAATAGCCCATAAGCTAGCCATATATAAAATGCATCGCCCCCCATGGCCAAAAAATCTTGAAATGAATCGAAACGAAATTTAAATGTCATGATGCAGCTCCCTTCTCAGCGATCAAATCCTGAACCCATCGAGATTTTCGTTCACGATAAAGTATTTCAGAGCGCGTATTCGCAATAACATACCAGGTGTAGCCTATATAAAATGCGGCCACCATAATCATAATAGGCACACCCATACTTAAACCAATACCAGAGCTCCCTGTTATCTTAAAGCTTGCGGTTTGATGCAGACTGTACCACCAATCAACCGATTTATAGATGATTGGCACAAAGACCGTACCTACGCAAGCTAAAATCGCAACCAACTGATCTCGCGAATCTTGATTTCGTACGATCTCGAGCAGCAGCACGATACCTAAGTATATAAAGAGCAATATCAGCATGAAGATAATACGCGCATCCCACTCCCAATAAGTTCCCCAAGTAGGCTTCCCCCAAATCGCGCCAGTAACCAAAGACAAAAAAGTCAGCGCTGCACCAATTAACGCCGCAGACTTCATCATCATAAAGCTTAATTTCATACGCCAAATTAATCCGATAGCACCACTTATGGCCATCAAAAAATAACCTGCCATAGCAACAACCGAGCACGGTATATGAATAAAGATAATCCTATAGCTATTTCCTTGTTTTAATTCTGCAGGAGCAAAAGCCAAGCCCCAGACACAACCAACAATGGCCAGCAATATGGCAAGTACAGCTAACCAAACGACAAGGTTTTCTGTCTTTTTATAAAACCACTTAGGTGAGCCTAAACGATGAAACCACGTCCAATCCACTACACAATCCTCTATTCACGAACACCAATACGTAGGGCACCTGCAGCCGCGAGCGGAGCAAGTACTAAAGCAGCTACCCAAAAAGCGGCTAATACCGCAAGCTGATAGCTGTAATCGTCACCGGCGACGGCGGTTCTTACACAATCAGAACCAAATATCAAAACCGGTATATAAAAAGGAATAATAATTAGGGATATCAACAAGCCGCCCCTTCTTAATGCGACTGTCAACGACGCGCCTACAGCGCCCACAAAGCTAAGAGTACCTGTACCTAAAAACAACGACAACATCATTGCGCCATAGCCTTCGGGTGACATTGCAAGCAGTAAACCGATAACCGGACTCATAAGCGTCAACGGTAAACCCGTCAACAACCAATGCGCGAGGATCTTAGCAACTACCATCCAGTAAACAGACTGACCACTCAGTAAAACTTGCTCTAGGCATCCACTTTCATAATCGCGCTGAAACATCTGCTCCAAGCTCATCAAAACAGCCAGCAAAGCGATAATCCATGACAAACCTGGGGCTATTACACTTAGAACACGATCATCGGGACTAATACCAAGGGGTATGAATACTACAATAGCTAGGAAAAAGATCCAAGGATTCGCCAACTCACTTAGATTCCGCCCAGCAATAATCAATTCCCGCTTTAAGCTACTTCTAAAAGCTTTCGCTAGGGACGGTATTTCTATAACAGCCAATCGCCAACCCTCACTTTATACTGTTCTAGGTCCAATAGCTTAACGGAAGCCTCGGCCCATTGCTGATGGCTAGTTAACACCACGACACCGCCTCTTTGCGCGTGCCGTAAAATACATTGCTCAATACTGCATACACCGGCCGCATCAATAGATGTGAAAGGCTCATCTAGCACCCACAATGGTGCCTTAGAGTAAAAAAGCCGCGCCAAACCTACTCTTCGGCGCTGGCCAGCGGATAACTGGTAAACCGGTGTATCAAAATAGGTTTTTAGGCCTACCTTCTCTAATAATGCCATTAACTCACTACTGTTTGGTAGCTCGCAGCTCAAATCCCCCTTACGCCCATTAAGTGAAAAGTACCACTCAAGGTTTTCCATTGGGCTTAATGACAAATCAATACCGATCTGATGCCCCAAGTACAACATCGAACTTTTACTTTCGTATGAGTCGACGGAAAAGCCACTAAAATTAATACTACCTGAGCTCGGCAACAATATGCCCGCTATTATTTTTAACAAGGTTGTTTTACCGCAACCGTTATGGCCGGTGATCTGCATGATATCGCCAGATTGCAAACTGGACGAAACCTGAGCAAATAGCGGTAAATCCTCCCTTTCAAAAGAAACTTGCTCGATACTTAAACGATGCATGCAAAATTAGCCTAAAATTAAGAAATAAACCTTGGATTAACGCTGCATTTTAACCTGTTAAGCAAAAGAAAACCCAGCGCAATCGAGCTTACCACTCATAAGCTCGAGCAGCTAATAACAGAGGACCAGTGAATGGACATCCATTTATCTACATCCCTTACGAATTCGCAGACTAGCTCCATAAATACATCGAACTTAACTCAACTCGTCAGTCGCAGTCAAAATGGAATCGAGGCTAGAGTGTTATCGAGCAGTTCGATAAATACATTAACCAAAAACCTAAATCCGGACCAACAAGCAAAGCTAGCGCCACTAGTTGATGATTTGAAATCACAGGTACTCAATAGCAACAACAGAGGTCAACAAAACAGCCCTCCTTTATCCCTATTAAAACTTCAAGCCGGCTTAAGCCAGCCTTTGATTGTAGCGAGCAACAAAGATTTTAATGTTGGTGATAAATTACGTATTCGTGTAACTCAACAGAACACACTACACCTTCAGTTAGTTCCTAAAACGCCGAATAATAGCACCCTCAGTGAAAAGCTATTAAACAGCACAACAAATCAAGCTCCAAGCCAAAACATCAAGAACCCGCTCTTTTCCCACACTAGCTTTAGCCAATCAACTTTACTAACTTCGAGTAAAGACCAAGTAAATAAATCCATTCAAAATGCGCTACGCCAACTAATTGGTCAAAATTTTAATATTAAATCTGCCATACAATCATTAATATTGGCACAACCCACTGATTTGAAAAGCAATTCAAATTCAACACCCAATATACCTGTAGCCGAGTTGCTTCGTAGTGCGGCACAAAGTCTTAGGACTCCGGCAACAACACATCAAAGCCCTGCTCCACAAAACCCTTTACTACAACACTCTATACCGCAAGGTAATGCAGCACGCACTACAACACAAATTACTGCACTAAAAAGTACTGCCATTCAAGCAAGCGTACCCAATAACGGCAATACTAAAACCCAGATCAATAACGTCGCAACTTCACCCACGGCTAGTGATGCACCAGCCAACCTAAAAAATCAAGGTCTACAGCGCTTAACCAAGCTGGCAACAACAATGGCACAGCTTACATCGATCACCCCAAAAGTGAATTCTGAAAACCCTTCTCAGCTTCAACGCGCTGTCAATTTTTTTAGCGGTTTTCAGAACAATAGGATCATTTCAATAAAGGGCTACCAAAGTCAAGCTGGAACACTCGCAGAGCAGATAAGCTCAGAATCTAAAAACACACAAGATTTTAAAACTTTGATGTTGCAGGTTTTAACTATATCTCAACAAAGCTTAAAAAATCCAGCAGAAGCAAAACTCTTAAGTCAATTGTTAATGCTTGTATTAGCCAAGCCTCTAGATACAAAGAAAACTAATCAAAATACGCAACAACATATAAGCAATAAGATTGGGGCCTTAATAAACTCAGTGCAAAGTGCCATCAACGCGACCCATACCAATCAACTTCGTAGCGCACTTAGTCTATTAAGTGAAAACCAAACACCAAGTTTTTTGCAACTCGATATTCCTTTTCGATTTGGTGAAAATATCATTCCGGTACATATGCAATTACAATTTGAAAAAGAAAAGTCGGAGTATAAGAAAAAAAACAGGGAAAAAACCAATCGCTGGAAGTTTTGTCTTGAGTGGGAGTTAGAAAATGAAGGAAAGTTTTCGAGTGAAATATCCTTTTCTGGAGGGCGGGTCAATGCTTCGTTGTGGGCCGAAAACGACAATACTCGTTCAAAAATACATAAAAGACTTAGTGAATTACGAGAAAAATTGAGCAATGCCGGTATCGATGTAGAAACATTGCAGTGTGTGCAAAGCGCTCATCGTAATAATTCGGATTTAAATCATCATTCCTTTGTGGACATAAAAACATGAGTAACTACAAAACAATTGAAAGCGATTTAAAGCGCGCCGTTGCCATCTTTTACGACGGGGAACACAACCCTGTTGTACTTGCAAAAGGCACTCATGAAGTCGCTGATGAAATCGTTCAAACCGCTAATGAATACGACATACCTATATACGACAACGTGGGTTTGAGTGAGGTTTTAAATGAGCTTGATATAGGTGATGAAATACCCAAAGAGCTGTATCAGGCTGTCGCCAGCATTTTAGCTTTCGCCTACGAGGTAAGCTTAAGTGGAGACATGGAGAGTCAATCTTAATGTGAAATTCAAACTACTGGCTGGAGCCGCTAATTAGACAACCATTTATAAATGGACAGTTAGGCACTATAAAGCCGCCCTACTTACCCTTCTTTTCTAAATCATTGATCTGTTCGATAGCCTCACCTAATCGGGGGTCAGACTCTACGTGTTGTTGTGCGCTAAGAATCGCCCGAGCTTCTGAAAACTTACCCGCATGACAATAAATTTTGGCCATCGATAACAGCTCATTCACCTCATCATCCATACCGATTGTGACATCCATTTCGAGCTCCCGAAATTGTTTCTGAGCCTGAGTTTCCCCACTACTGGCTTCATAGACGTCACGCTTTTTCTCAATACGCTCCTTAACCTCACTATCAATTTTTCTCATACGTTCGTTTTCTTGCGTTTGCCGCGCGTTAACTTGCCCCTCAATACGACGACGCCGCTTATCGATTGCTTCGGTATTTAAACGATCCGATTCCACTTTACGCGGGTGCAAATCTTTAATTTTGAAAACCGGATCACGGGAATCTTGGCGTTGAATATAGGCATTACTCGATGCATTTAACGTTCGGTAAAAACGATACGCTAGAGCAGCAATAATTAAAATGACTAACAAAAACAAGGTACCAAACAAAGCAACATTGTTACTTAAACGCTCGCCAAAGCTCGCATCGTTTTCGTTACTGTGTATATTTTCGAATTTTTCGTCAACTAGCTTATTATCTTCGCTAGTAGCTATTTGATCTAAGCTTAAGTCCTGCTCAATTCCGTTACTATCGCGTCGCTTGGTTTGAGTGACGACCGGTCTAAGTGTGTCTGCCCGAGACGGCTTCCCTGCATTAATTTTTACACGTAGACGTTCAATCTGATCGCGCTGGTCATTCGCTATTTTAGTGAGCCGTTCTAAATACCCCGAGGTTTCGATTTTATCAATTCGACCTCTCAAATCTTCGTTTTCTCTTGCCAATAGATCAATCATCTCTTGCGCACCATCGATTTTCGACTCCAATAACTCTCGACGCTCTTTCTCGTTCAGGTGCTTGCCCGGCACAAGCTCACTTAAACGAACACGGCCTTTGACACGACTCGTATGATCAACGTTAACTCTCGGACTACTACCGTTATCGCGCGGTTTAGGACGTTCTGGAGATACCTGTTCAGCATCCCCACTAAAATCGGGTAAAACGAGCAATACTCCTGCTTTTATACGATGTATATTCCCACCTACAAAAGCTTGAGAATTCGACGAAAACACTAACTCAATAGCCGCTTGACTCGACATTCCTTCTGGTAAATCTAGCCTCCCTACAATACGACTTAAACTGTCGCCGGGCTGCACCTTGTAACTATTAGCGAAACTTTCTTCTGAACGAACACTGGGTATAGCTCCGTTTCGGCTGCCTTGCTTTTGTTGATATCCACTAGAGCTAGAACCTAAATTTTCTTTTGACGAAGCCTTTGATTTAACTGGGCTCAGTAATACGTTGCGATAATTCTTGGATTGGACCAAATCAATATTCGGTAACTTTCCCCTCGAAATCGTTGGTGGCACATCCAACAAGATAGTGTATTCACGGTGGGCTCGACCTGAAGACGTTTTAATTTCGATTACAACATTTACGAAAGAGTCATTAAGGTTTCTCCGGGACGTTAAATGAAGGTAATAATCACCATTTTGGGACGTTAAGATTTCAAGATCCAATTTGAAATTTTGCAATAGAAGGTCGATGCCCAATTCTTGAGCCCGAGTGTTACTGAGTTGACGTGCAGCTATTTCGTCAAATTCCAGGCCTTCGGATTGTAGAATTGCTACATCAGCGTCAAGTGGCTGCCCTAAGAAGCTATGCGTTTTTATGTCACCTAGGCCAATAGCGTGCCCCCATCCACTAACTAGAAGTAGAGCAATACTCGATAACCCTAGTACCCATAAGCGGGTAATTATTAATTGGCCAAAGCGTTTCAATTCGTTTCCTTAATACACGAGACCTTCTCGACTTTTAGCGTAAATTTAGACATTTTCAGAGTATTTACACTACACCCTTAAATTTAGACGTTAATTCCTTAATTAGTATCGTTTTCTGGCATTTAGCGCAGGATTATCACGCGACCCCAGGTGTCTAGCCTACTTTTCGACCAACTTCACCACCTGCTGTAACGCGATCCAACAATCAAAGCCTAAAACAATTGATTATCTATCGATAAGAAACACCACAACCACCAATTCCACAATAACCATTAGGGTTTTTGGCGAGATATTGCTGATGGTAATCTTCGGCATAATAGAAGGTATCCGTCTCTCCGAACTCTGTTGTAATACTCCCCTTCCCTGCAGCGGATAAACAGGCCTGATAGCGTTTTAAAGAGCTCTCAACCTTATCGATATCGGCCGAGCCTACTGAGCCTGTAGAAGTAAAAACCGCTGAACGATATTGAGTGCCAATATCGTTACCCTGCTGCATTCCTTGGCATGGGTCATGAGACTCCCAAAATACGGATAATAGCTCGTCTAGATCAATTTGATCGGGGAAATAACAAACCAGTACCGCTTCCGTATGCGCCGTGCGACCCGAACAAACCTCATCATAACTTGGGTTCAAGGTATAGCCTCCCAAATAACCAACGGCTGTTGTATGTACACCGTCCAGCTGCCAAAATTTCCGTTCGGCCCCCCAAAAACAACCTAAAGCAAAATACACAACACGACTTCCCTCCGGGAACGGCGCCAGCAGAGAATGCCCTAATACAAAATGGGGGGCCCTAGGCCGGATGGCTAGCTCTCGCCCTGGCAAGGCGTTATCGATATGAACAAGCTGTAGTTTGGTAGCAATACCTGTACGACTAATCATCATTTTTGACCTGGTAATCTATCACTTTCTAATTTCTTGGCTATTAACACAGGCCAAAGTAGTGCTTAATTGTTAACATCTAATATAGCCCTTAATTCATGCCGTAACAGCACAGTTTTATTAATGTAAAAAGGCGTATGTTTTTATCTAACTTACAAGGCTGAACTCATTGATGCCCACCCATAAGTAGCTCGTCCGAATGACTGGTTGCGAGAAGAAACAACTTTGGTCAGATTTGTAACACTAGACACAGCGTTTGCTTATCTCAAATAACTGCTAATACAAATAACTGCTAATACAAATAACAGCTAATAGACGCACAAAGATGGTCGTTTAAGCCTCCGCTACAGTGTCCTGTTAATGAACTGACACTACTTAGTGCACATCGACTCCAATCAGCAATAAGGGATACTCATTCAACTAATTAAGTTAAGGCTGCGCCACGTATAAGCCACGCCAATAAGTTCGATCACTCGAGTAGTCATTAAAGTCTAAAAGCTGCCATCTGTCCCTATAACCAATTCACAATTCTTAAATTTATCTACACAAAACGTTTATAGACATACAACCATATAGTTGTAAGGCTTTGTTTATCAAAAAATTACGCAAAAAACGAATAATCCTCTCAGCCCATTATCGGAGACTGTAATTTTAGAACCTTAAAGATTTACCCAGAGGGCCGCGATTAAATCCAAACCATCTACCAATTCCAGCAATAGAATACTCTAATTGATTGAAGTTTCAGTGAAATACGCTATTTACATCATACTGAGGCACTGATGTTCACAATATATTGCCGTTAGCCCTGCTCTTACTTTTGCCCTAGATCTAGTTAACTCATTACTATCAATTCGTCGGGTCTGAATAACTATTTAATGGGTCTAAGTGACTATTTATTTCCCCCTAAGTAACTTGTTGATTTCCCCTAAGTAACTTGTTGATTTCCCCTAAGTAACTTGTTGATTTCCCCTAAGTAAATGTTGATTAAACCTAAGTTAATATGAAACGTTAAATTGTGAAATGCAGGTGGTTGATAGCTTGCCTCATTCACAACAGTTGGTTAAGTTTTAAACCACTACAGCTACAATTAAGGCGGTTATTGCCTCTATTTAACATTGGCTTGCAAATGACAATCTAATTGAGATAACGTAGCTGCTTAACTCGCTACTTACGGCCGTGTACTTAACGAGTTAACAGAGTAGTAACTAAGAGTAGTAACTAAGAGTAGTAACTAAGAGTAGTAACTAAGAGTAGTAACTAAGAGTAGTAACCAAGAGTAGTAACCAAGAGTAGTAACCAAGAGTAGTAACCAAGAGTAGCTGCTAGAGTAGTTAGTAGAACGACGGCATGAGAGATCTAACGTCATATAATAGAAGGCTCACCTTAAGAGCTCTTCGACCTACTTCGAGCTTCCATCTTCAGCTGTCCAGTTAAATGGCGGTAAAGGTTATTTCTAGCACCCAAATAAACACACGAGCACACTACCCTATGGACCCAGCCTCTTACTTTGCCGCTATCGATTTAGGATCGAACAGTTTTCATATGCTCATAGCGCGCGAAAACCACGGTAAACTCGAGGTTGTTGACCGCGAAAAAGAGATGGTACAAATAGCGCGGGGCCTAGATGATCAAGGAAATTTAAGTCCCGACTCACAAATCCGAGCGCTGGCGTGTCTTGAGCGATTCGCAGAACGTCTACGTGGTATTCCCAGTGAACATATACGTGCCGTTGGTACAAAAACACTCCGCGCGACTAACGCAACTAACCCAACCAAACAATCCCAAGAGTTTTTGCATAAAGCTGAAATAGCGTTAGGCAGCCCGATACAAATAATTTCAGGGTTTGAAGAAGCACGCTTAGTGTATTGCGGACTCGCCCATACGGTTACACAAGATCACAAAAACCGTATGGTTATCGATATCGGTGGAGGAAGCACAGAATTCGTCATTGGCCAAGATGACTCCCCTGCTCTGCTTGAAAGCCTAAGTCTAGGTTGCGTAAGCTTTACAAAAGCTTACTTCAGTGATGATCGAACCTTACCGCAATCGCTTAAAATTGCGTATTCATCAGCATGTAGCGCTATTGAAAATATTCGACGACCCTACCTAGCCAAGGGTTGGGAGTTAGTTTATGGCACCTCTGGCACAATGAAAGCCATCGCAGAGCTTGTTAGTAAAAACGACAGCAGTGCCATTATTTATAAAGACAGTATCAACGCTCTTTACCAAAAGCTCATGTACGGCGAAGGGCTAGATATCAAGAACTTACCTGCAGCTCGACAGCTTGTTTTACCCGCAGGTATTGTAATTCTTAAAGCTATTTTTGATCAGCTTAATCTAGAGCAAATACTTATATCCGACGCCACACTTAAAGAAGGTCTAATTTACGACACAATAGGTCGTTTTAGCGCACATGATTCACGTGAAGAAACCGTATCTAACTTGATTCAGCACTATCGTATCGATCCAATTCAGGCTAAGCGTGTTAGCCAATTAGCGCTAAAGTTCTGGGATAGTGTCAAACCACACGCGGCACACATACATGGCGTTTCACGGAGTAAAATTCTAAAGTGGGCCGCAAATTTACACGAAGTCGGTTTATGTATTTCTCATTCTGGCTTTCATAAACATAGCTACTATCTATTGCGTCATAGTGACTTAGCCGGCTTTGGTCGCTATGAACAACTAATACTATCGAACCTTGTCGCACATCATCGCAAAAAAATTCCTCAATCGGCGTTTTCAGAATTGGACACAGCCGCAAAATCTGCGATTATTCCACTCCTTCTTTGTCTTCGCCTGGCGGCCCAATTGTCACGGCGTCGTGAAGATTTTATAGAGTGCTGTTCTCTTAGATATCAACAAGAAAATGAAAGCTACATATTATCCATTAGTGAGCAGTGGTTAAACGACAACCCTCTTACGCACGAAGGGTTATTAGTTGAGTTACGCCAATTCAGTAATACAGGAGCATCGTTTTCATTAGAGTTCACTGACCAGCTCAGCAAACAGTTAAGTGAGCAAAACCTGGAGGATAATCATCGTTAAGTTACTACCATTACTAATATTTTTATGTGCGGCATTTGTTTTTTACCGATACATAGGCTTGCTTCCCGCTGAAAAGCGTAAAGCCGCACTCGTTAAAAGCGCGGTCTTTGCCATTATTGCCATGCTTATCCTAGCTGTAATTAGCGGCCGAATGCACTGGATAGGCGGAGTGATTGCGGCCGCCTTAGGCATGCTTAAATTTGGCTTCGGCACACTATTACGTTTTGCCCCGTTAGCCAAAGTATTGCAAAAAAACAACCCTTTTGGAGACCCGGTTTTTCATACCAAACACGTCAAAGCAACGTTTAATATCCAAAGTGGCAAACTGGACGGCGAAATACACAGCGGACTGTATTCAGGGAAAAAATTCGGCGAACTAAAAGCCCACGAAATTGAAGAACTATTCGACCTATATAAAGATGACGATAAACGATCCTATTACTTATTGCTTGTCGTACGCCAACAGAACAATCCAACAAGTAAGTCCCAGAACAATGACGAAACCACTAACTATGACCGTGTCGAAGGTCTAAGCACAGAAGAAGCCCGACAAACATTAGGACTAGATGAAAACTATACTAACGCTGACATTAATTTGGCCTACAAACATCTAATGCAGAAACTTCACCCTGATAGGGGTGGCAATGATTATTTAGCTTCGCGCGTAAATTTAGCTCGCGATGTACTACTAAAAACTAAGAATAAGAGGTAAGCATGACATTTGAGCTTAAAAATGAACGTGAAGTAAAATCACTTGGAATAACCCTACAAGAGTTCGAACACAAAAAAACAGGTGCCACACATATACATATGGCCTCCGAAAGTGAAGAAAACGTCTTTTTGGTGGCACTGAGAACTGTACCAACTGACTCTACCGGCGTTGCTCACATATTGGAACACACCGCTTTGTGCGGAAGTAAAAAATACCCTGTACGCGATCCGTTTTTTATGATGACGCGACGCTCACTCAACACCTTTATGAATGCCTTTACATCGTCTGACTGGACCGGCTATCCCTTTGCAAGCTTCAATAAAAAAGACTTCAATAACCTTTTGGATGTTTACCTGGACGCTGTATTTTTTACGCGTATAGACCCACTCGACTTTGCACAGGAAGGACATCGCTTAGAATTTAAAGAGGCCACAAACCCAAAATCTGATTTAGAGTTCAAAGGTGTGGTCTTTAATGAAATGAAGGGCGCTATGAGCTCTGTGTCGTCACAACTATGGCATACACTCACCAAATACTTATTTCCTAGTAATACGTATCATTTTAATAGTGGTGGCGAGCCCGAAGACATTCCAAATTTGAGCTACGACGAATTAAAGGACTTTTACCAAACGCATTACCACCCAACTAACGCAACATTCTTTACTTTCGGTAACATCCCAGCAATTGAGCATCAAGAGAAATTCGAAAACCAAGTTTTAAACGAATTTGAACGGTCCGATAAATTTATTCACGTCGAAAATGAAAAACGCTATTTCGCACCGCTACGTATAGAGGAAGCGTACCCAAACAACGAAGAAGATCTTAGTGAAAAAACGCACGTTGTTATGTCGTGGCTACTGGGTGAAAGCACTAACTTACAGAAATTACTACAAGCTCAACTACTTTCTAGTGTACTAATGGATAACTCTGCCAGCCCATTAATGCACGCTTTAGAAAGCACCGATTTAGGTAACGCACCTTCGCCGCTATGTGGACTAGACGACTCTCAAAAAGAGCTCACTCTCGTGTGCGGTTTAGCCGACTGTAAAGAGAAAAGCACGGACGAAGTTGAAGCCTTAATAAATAAGACTCTCGAAAATATCGCAGAAAACGGTGTCCCAGCAGAAGATATTGAAGCCTGTTTACACCAAATTGAATTACAACAACGTGAAATAAGCGGTGGCAGCTATCCTTTTGGTTTAAGTCTAATCCTTAAATCACTTACCAGTGCGATACATCGTGGCGATCCAGCCAATTTATTGGATATTGATAAGGCCTTGGAATCACTTCGCGAAGATATTAAACAAAAGGATTTTATTCAAAACCTCATTAAAGAACTGGTCATTGACAATCCTCACCGCGTCACACTAACAATGGTCCCCAACGCTGAAATTGCGGCGAGAAAAATTAAAGCCGAAGAAGATCGATTAGAAAATATTAAAAACGCATTAAGCGCAGAGGAAACTCAATCCATAATAGACCAAGCGCAAGCGCTAAAAGAACGCCAAGAAGCTATTGATGACCCAGGAGTTCTACCAAAGGTCAGTTTAAGTGACGTTCCTTCAGAAGAGCGAGATATAGATGGGACAGTAGAATCGCTACAAGATAAAAAATTTACCAGCTACAACACCGGAACCAACGGCCTTAATTACCAACAAATCATTTATAACCTGCCTCAACTTAATGAAGAAGAGCTAAAATTACTCCCTCTATACAGTAGTATTATGGGTGAACTTGGTGCCGGAGATGACGATTATCTGGAATTTCAAAAGCGTCAAAGTGCTGTAAGTGGTGGAATATCGTCATCAAGCTCTTTACGTAATCATGTTGACAGCGTCGATAAAATGCGTGCTTTTTACGTATTTTCAGGTAAAGCTTTAAATGAAAAGTTTTCTGACCTTAGCTGCTTAATCGCTCAATTAATTCAAGGCGCACGCTTTGACGAGCATGCGCGTATACGTGAACTCATGGCGCAAATACGTATCAGCAGTGAACAAAGCATTACTGGCAGCGGACACATTTTAGCCATGAATGCAGCCTCTGCAGGTAGCAGCGCTAGCAGCCGTATAACCCACGAATTATCTGGACTAGCGTCAATACAGCATATTAAAGCTATCGATAATAGCTTTAGCGACAGTGCTGTTGTAGCGAAATTTGCATTAGCACTCGCAGCATTGCATCAAAAAATTACGGGGGCTAGCTCGCAATTACTATTAATAAATGATCAGCCACTCAGCGACACCCTACGTAGTGATTTAAATCCACTGGCCAGTTTGGGATCAACAAACCCGGATAAAAATCACTTTAGCTTGGACCATACGCACTCAACTGTTCAACAGGCTTGGATCACAAACACACAAGTAAATTTTTGCGCCCTATCCTACCCCACGGTTTCACTTTCCCACGAAGACGCAGCTCCACTCGTTGCACTTGGTAACTTCCTACGTAACGGACATCTTCACACCGCGATTCGTGAGCAAGGTGGCGCTTATGGCGGCGGCGCGTCACAAGATAGCAGCAACGCGTGCTTCCGTTTTTACTCATATCGTGACCCACGAATGAGTGAAACTCTTGATGACTTTAAAGCATCGATAACTTGGTTAAAAGAAAACAACCATGCCGAGGAAAAATTAGAAGAAGCTCTTATGGGTGCTGTAGGTGGATTAGATCGATCTGAATCGCCGGCATCACAAGCTAAACGTTGCTTTCAATCTGACTTACATCAACGTAGCGCTGAAGTTCGCAAGGAATACCGTGAACGTTTGCTAGCTTGCACGCAAGATGATGTGATTCGTGTGGCTGAGACCTACCTCAAACCAGAAAACGCGAGCTGTGCCGTTATTACAAACCAAGACGCCACTAAACAAGTAGAAGATTTAGGCTTAGATATCATCACACTTTAATTTACTTTTAAGTTCTATTTGGTGCCATCAGAAAGGCCGACTCTAATATTCGAGCCGGCCTTTTTTGGTTTTAAAGCTTTACCTTTTGTGGCAAAGAATTCGTAACGAGAACTTTGGCAACGCAAACTGTATAACATGAAGTTTGACATGCCTGATCACTTACTTATGACGTTGTTCATTTTAAGAACCTGATTGGCTATAGGCTGAACAGGCTTAAAGAAATTACAGCTATCGACTATCGACTATCAACCCTATAAATCATTCGATAAAAAACGGATCCACGATCGCAGTTGACTCGCTGTTGTTTTCAAGCCATTTTGGGTACTTTTTCATTACGCCTAAGAATATTTCGGACTTCAGCCAACCCTCTAACCAAATTTTTACATTTCCATATTCAGAACAGTCAAACCAGTTTTTATCGACCATCGAGAATTGTCGCACAAATGGCATAATGGCCAAATCAGCAAAACTATTAATATCACCACGTAAGTTCACTGTATCTTCGAGTAGTGTATCGAGCTTAGCAATATATTCACAAGCCTTCCCTCTATAGAATTCAGCTGTTTCCTCCGGAAAACGATCGGAGTACTTATACCGATCTAGCCAGTATTTAAAGGGGCCATCGTTCTCCATTATCAATAAACGAGCAGCATCATCACAGTTAAAAAAATTAATATCACTGAGGTTAGAGTTAGAAAGCTTTATATTCGTAGGTTCAAGTGCCCATTCCATAATATGCAAACTTTCCTCTAGCACCCTTCCATCAGGTAACACCAATACCGGGACGGTCGCTTTTTGACTTAAAGCAATCACAGCTTGCGGCTTATCGCGTAAAACTACTTCTCGTAATTCTAAGGGTGTTTTTGCCACCCATAAGGCCATACGTGCTCGCATAGCGTAAGGGCAACGTCTAAAGGAATATAAAACAGGACGCATAATTGTTCTTACTTAAGGGTAATTGATTCGGTATTCGTCAATTAAGCACTTATTCATTAGCCATATACTAATCAACTAAAGACTTATTAAGCAGGCATTAACTAAGTAGGTATTAGCTAAGCAGCTATTTAAAATACTTATAATGCTAACAAGTGCTCATTCACAATTGCATCATTGCTTGGGGAACAACTTTGGTCAAAGTTCCACCGCAGGATACTGCGCATGCTCATCCCAAGCAACATTGTCCAAGATTCACTCATCAACCAGTACGAAGACCTCAGTCTAAATTTTTCACAGCAAAGCTATATTATGAATGGGAACTATTTAGCTATTTAACCTGCGCGCATTGCTAATAAAGCATCGACATCAAGCTCATTGTTATATCGAGCAAACTCAGGCTCTTTACTAATCATCGCATAAATCGACATACGATCGGCTAATTCGTTGCCTTCCACGCCTACGTGGCCATTAACGTGCAGTATTTTTAGCTCGTCCTTTATCGTTTGATAAAGGCTAAACATATCTTTTATAAGTTCAAGATTTTTTATCTCGCCACCCGATTTCTTCCAACCTTTTCTCTCCCAAGATACAGCCCAGTCAGTTATACATTGAATGGAATACTTAGAATCACAGAATATAGCAACGCTCATGCCACTTTTTAATTCAGATTGACCCATGATCATAGCTTGATGCAGGGCATTAAGTTCAGCTGTATTATTCGTACCCATCGGGTTATACAAACCGTACCAGAGCTCGTCCAATTCATTTTTACGATACAGCGCTAAACCCGACCCAGCCTTACCTGGATTTGGCTCGCAACCGCCATCTGTGAATATTTTCACCTCTTCCGTTAACGCTTCAACTTCTTTGGCGGTAAAGGTTTTTGCTGCACCACTATTGACACGGATAGGCTTGGAAGTAGCTTTCCCATTTGCAGCAACCGCACCTGCACCACCATAGGCAGCCTCGGCTTCAGCCAAATTTGGAAACGATTTATAGCGCGCTCCGGAATATTTAGCGACTTGTTTACTACATGTAGCCCAATCCGTATAAATTCCAGGTTTGTGCCCTTGCCATACCACGTAATATTTTTTTGCCATTTGTACTCTACTTAAATTAAAAAATTCGGAATATTTGAATTAGCTTTGGTAGAAAGAACGACAGTAGCAGTGTATTACTTTAAATACGGTGGGCGACTATCGATCATTAAACTATCCAATGTTTTTTGAGCATGCTTTGGCCGTAGTAAATCTTTGGGCTCTAGCATTTCACAACTATCACGTCGCATATCAGCAATCGTTACAGGGTACTGACGACAATCATCAGGCCGATCATGATAAATACTACAGCCGTATTTATCTAGAGTGTGATTGGCATTAGTTTTTGGTAATAGCTCCAGCCACGGGCAGCGCGTCAACGGACGTTTCGTCTCTGGGTCGACCCAAATTTCGCCTTTATAAACATAATTCATGATATCAGGACGATATAATGACCAACTCTCGATTTCTTCCGAGCTCGCGCTAAGGCCACCATCACTATAGTGAATACAACACTTTCCACATTGATTACAATCTTTCATAGGCCTTTCATTAGCGTCTATAAGTAAATGGCTCGTCGCGAAGGGCGAGGTAAAAATCACCAGATTTTTGCTACTAGATCTAGGATACGAAGATGGCTGTTTAAATCTCTCCCCAGTAGAGCACTATTTAAGGGAGAGCACTATTTAAGGGTGAGCCCTATTTAAGGGAGAGCCCTATTTAAGGGAGAGCCCTATTTAAGGGAGAGCCCTATTTAAGGGAGAGCCCTAATTAGCTCAATGTCTAGTCCGCCGACTCTCGTCAGCGCCGAGAGTTAATTTGGGTATTTATGAGCGTAATCGTTAACAGGCGCAAATAGTCCTTTATACTGTACGCCAACGCAAGCATTCAATTAGAAAACTGAATTAACACGTAATTCATGTTAAATATCAACGATTTGAAAGATGTACATTATGAGTAAAGGCCTAAGTAAAACGCAAAAAAAACTCGACAAAGTACTCTCTGATGGCTTGCAGTTTATGTGTGAAACGCAACTTAAAGACTTCGAAAGTTTTGAATGGATTACACATCATGCAGATTACGCCAACTTTCCAGCAAGTTTAATCATAACCTGTGTGTTTAATAACGAAGCCGCTATCCATACTCTGAAGAGCAATGATCAACAAAAAACACTTCAGAAACTCATTCAATCACACCTATTAAAGTTAGGTATTCGGTTTAAACAAGTGAACCAGCAAATACGTTTCGATAGTGAAGAAGCGTGTAAAGACCAAAATGACGGTGATTGGCGTTCTCGCTTTAAGCGCCTTGAAGGTAGAGCCGTTCCTAAAAACCGACCCTAAATAACGACTAATCTATGTTTAATGATGTGGCGCGGTGCTTTAGCTCTATACGACACACCCGGCAAGAAGTACCAAATTATTGGTATGAATTAGATTTTTCCCGCCTCAGCGAACTAGTCAGACCTTTGGCTAGGGAAGATATTTGCTGCGCTTGCGATGAAATATTATGCCCTACTTCTATATTACCGCTTGAACCCTCCACAGCCTTAACGGCATCTTCTTCAACAGAAACCATCATAGAAATAACCTCATTCAACTGACCAACCTGATACGCAATATTGTCACCAATGCCAATAACTGATTCACGAGTATTATCAACGGTTGCCGTTAAAGACTCGCTAATCCGGCCTAAATTGCTCTGCCCCTCACTGGTTGTTTTTGATAATTGCTCAGAGAATACAGCAGCCTCATCACAGATTTCTTTTTCATCTTTGCTTAGATTAGTAACAAGAGCGTTAATTTCCGCCGCATTCTGGCCCGCACGCTGCGCTAAGGATTTAACTTCATCAGCAACAACAGCAAATCCCCGACCCAACTCACCCGCTCGCGCGGCTTCAATCGTTGCATTAAGAGCTAATAAGTTAGTTTGATCCGATATGGCTGCAATCGTCTTTGTAATCGCGTTAATCTTATTAAACTCTTCATTAAAACTCTTCATTTTAACAACAAGGTTTTCTGACCATTCAACTGAACGCACTACCTCTGTTATCATGCCATTCATATGCATATTTAAGTTATCAAACTCGCTCTTAAGCTGCATTACCTGTTCACCGGTAGCATTTGACGAGCCATTGATAACATTACCGTTTTCTTGAACATCTGATACGGTCGCACGGACGTTTTGAATTAACTCCAAACGCTGCTTAGACGCTGCGTTAACAGAACTGGCGATAGCTGAGACCTTTTCTCCTAAAGTTATAAGACCTTCAGTTCCGGATGTGACACCCGGCAATCCAGCCTCTAGCTCATCACAAACGACACAGCTCAAACCAGCCTGCTCAATAGGAGTACCACTACTTTGAGCAAAAACAAACGTTACAAACACGGCAATACAGCTAACGACCAATGAAAAGATGCTAAACGAGGCATCGCCAAATATACCCTGCCACTCAGTAATCACACTCGCAATGATTCCAACGACAAGTGTCGCTAATAAAGCATTTTTTATATCGAAATTCATATTCAGAGCCTTTAGTTATTAACCAAGTATAGCCGGATATCCTTCTAGCGCTAATAGCCTAAATTTTACGTCCATATGGCGATGAAATGCACTTTACTTGAGAAGATTCAAGATTAAATTTTGACCAACGCGAAGTCTCTTATATACTCCAGTAGGGCCCCAACATGTTTAAAGGATAAGACAATGACACGCAATAAATTCGACCACTTAGTAGAAGAGCTAGAAGATCAATTTCATTCTCTTCAATCGAAAATAGCCAAAGCCAGGGATAGCTATATTGTTCGTCATGAAAAAGATTTTGTAAAAGCCAAAAAGAAAGTAGATAACCTTAAGAGTAAGCTAAGTAAAGAAAAATCCAAGGTCACTAAAGCGGCCGCGTCAACTACAAAGAACAGCACCCAAACGGCTTCGAATCAATTGAAAAAGGCCAAAGCCGCTGTAAGCTTAATAGCCGGATCCCTCACCGAGGCCAAAGATATAATGACAACGGCAGAAGACAAGCTTAAATCAGCCAAGCCATTCGATAAAAAACTAGCGGCCAGAGAAAAAGCATTAAAGGCTTTTGAAAAGGAATGGGATAAGAAACAAAAAGATGCCGAAATCGCCAAAAATAAGCGTGCGGCTGAGCGGAAAAAGGTCAAAAAGAAACCAGCGGCGACAAATTAAATTTCCGCTCTTGATTCTAAGTATGATTCACTCTGAGTAGCTGTTAGCTGTAGCAGCTATTCACCCCAGTAGCTATTAATAACAGCTATTAATAACAGCTATTAACAGTAGTAGCTCAGATGAAACTGAGTTACTACAACGGACTATTCACATTAACGTGTAACTCTTCACCACTTTGTTTACAAGCCCAAAACACTCTAGTATCAATTCTAGTGCACACGCCAAATGCCTAACACCTTATTTGGAATATTTTAATATTCTACGAATGCGCTCTAATGGGTATTTCAATTGGGAGCTAATACGATCCGGAAAAGCAGATGCGATGGTTTGGTGTATGACTATATTAACTTTTCCTAAATTCAGTCGGCCTACGTTAAGTCGGCTTAAGTTCAGTCGGCCTGAAGGCCGACCTACACGAGTGAATACGTAGGTTTAGTTGTAGGTCGGGCTTCAGCCCGACAGTATCAGCGCTCATTAAGATTCACATTTTAGTGTCGAAACCCTAAATGTTTTTCAAGTCTTCCCCAATTCTACTTGAGCTTATACGCTTTATTCATGGACAGATCATTTATAGCTCAGCTTGCCTATATTGCCTATGTCGTCCATGCAGTATCAACCCATAAGCATCACTTAATGAATGCTTATAGAGCTACATTGGCAGCCTAATTATTGATGCACTTCGAACTTGAATCCACGCACTTCTTTACAGTTAAGAGTTACCCTACAACGAGACTAAAATTTTTACCTCTAAATACCATATCCGTGCATATCTCTTGTTTTTTTACAATCAGCCAACAAATTTAAACCACTGAATTGCATAATACTTTTTACGACTAACCGTAATTAGATCCAATAAAAAATTTTCAAAACTAAATAAACAGTCTATAACAGTCTATAACAGTCTATAACAGTCTATAACAGTCTATAACAGTCTATAACAGTCTATAACAGTCTATAGCGCTCAAGTATCAACTGAATATTTTTTGCGAGCGTATCACTACTAGAAATAATTACACCACGATGATTTAGAAACGTAGACTCCATTCGGTTGAGTTCAAGATCAGCACCCTCAGCATCACTAATTTTCGCACCTAATTCTTTAAGTAAACATGAAGTAGCCGAAAAATCCCATAGACTCCCCCCACCCAAATTTTTCTTAGACGGTTTAAAATAACACGCTGGCGCGTTTTCCAATACCCGAATTGCGTTAACAACCGCTCCAGCAGGTTCCAACAAGTTCACCCCTAACAAACCCATTAACTTTGCCATTTTTTCAAGTTCACTGTAGAAAAAATCATAGCGGGAATGATCAATAAAGCTTTGGTCAAGCGCTACGGTCAAATAGGATTCGCTTGAGTCGTAATCTAAAAAATCAATTCTTTCGCCATTGCGAAAAACACCTTTCGACTGAACAACATTATACAACGCATCTTGATAGGGATTGTAAACAACACCTAGGACAGCGTCCCCTTTTCGAGAGACTAAGGCAATTGATACTGCAAACCCTTCCTTCAGTTTCGTAAACGCTAAAGTTCCATCTAAGGGATCTACACACCAAAAATAATCGCATTCATGACGCCGACCGTCATCTGGAGTCTCTTCACTTAATAAGGCTAACTCGTATATTTCGCAGCTGGGCGCCAATATATTCCTAATTATATTCTCAGATTCGACATCAACTTTCGTTAGAACCTGCGAAGCTTGCGTATCACCTACTGATTTATTTTGTAGTTGTATTTGGCTAATATCCTGCGATTCACGTAACTCATTAAAATTGTCCTGGATATGTTTCCCAGCACATTTAGCCGCATTAATTGCAAGCGACTCCAAGTGTTTAAGGTCTATCTGGCTAAGATTCATAAATATTCACAGTGTAATACAACATAAAACTACCGTCAGTTTTCTATCCTGGAGGCTTTGGTTCTAAAGGTAGCTCTAAGGATAACTCATCGATAACACCTTGAGTTAGAGCTTGGCTATACGCATGAACCTTCCAATGATCAGCGCACCAACCCGTAAGGAAACGAATAAAGTCCGCCCATGCGTAAGCATACAAGGGCCTCCATTCTGCCTCGACTTCAGCTGCGCTAATAGACGAATAAGACTCAACAAGTGCCTCAGATAAAAATTTAAAATAACTGTCTAGTAGCGAATTTTCGTAACGTTCACACTCGGTACTATCAAAAATACTACTAATCAGTAATGCAACATCTTTGATGCCACAGCCACCGCCGACATACTGAAAATCAACTGCGGCAACACCCTCCGCTTGCTCGTCAAAGCAAAAATTCGCTAGCTTCGCATCGCCATGAACAATCGTATAAAAACGACAAGACTGTAATCGACTATCAATGGCTTTTGCCCATTTTTTGATAGGTTGATTGTCACCGATTTTTTCGAACTCTTCTTGTCGAGTTGCCAAATGCCAATACGTACCGGTTTCCCACAAACCCGCGGGTAAGGTGGATCGCTCAGTTGTTAGAAACTGCGCGTGAAAATACGCAAGCCAACGCAGACATAGCCTTGCCTCATTCAGTGTTGCTTGTTCTCTGCGCCCCGAGTACCCGCTGCCGTCAAGATCCTCTAGAACCATTAAAAATTCATTGGCGCTGGCCTGAACACCATAACAATGTGCTACTCGCGATTTTTCACCGCACAGCTTTGCCCACTTTTCATACCAGTTCGACTCAATCTGATAAGAGTGTAGTTTACGTAAAGACGACGTACTGCTGCTCCAGCCTCGAGGATGATGTTCAATGCGAGGCTGTCGTGCCTCTTTCACAATGACAGTCTTTACTTCACATCCAATAAGACCATATCGCGCAATACGGCCATAGCCACTCCATAATTTTTGAATATCTTCAAGATGATTTACGTCTGTAGCTCCGGTTATTCGTTTTAGTTTATCGTCGAAATCTATTGCCATAGGTTTATGCTTAACTTACGCAAGAGTATAGAACTCTTTCAGTGTTGATTTTAGCTTTGTAATTGTGAGCTTTGTAATTGTGAGCGTTGTAATTTTAAGCCGCGTGCATCACTTCATATTCAATAACTAGTGGTCGCTAACCATACTTAGCTTTTACACATAATGACCTCTATACATACAAGCCGAATGTAGCGTGTCATTACAGATAGCCTTGCTCTTTGTCTATCTTTACCCAGTGTTAACTATCTTTCGTTACCACTGGCAATAAGGTCGATCTAATAGGCTTGAATTGTAATACCTGGGATCATCGCTAACCTCGTTGGTAACCCAATCTGGCAAGGTAAAAACTTCCTCTTCTGCCTTAAGTTCAATTTCGGCCACAATTAAGCCCTTATTATCGCCATGAAAAATATCCAGCTCCCATATATGACCTTGATGTTCAATGTTATAGCGAGTTTTGTCGATTACAGGGCCCTTGCAAAGCTCTGCTATCATCGCCTGCGCGTCTTTTATAGATGTCGCATATTCAAATTCTGATCGGACTAAGCCTTTATTTTCACCCTTCAATGTTAAAAAAGCCTTGTCTCCGGCCAAGCGTACACGGACGACAGTATTTCCCACGGTTGGAATATACCCTTGTTTAATTGCTATGCCCTCAGGCAATTCACGTAAATTATTGAGCTCCACCAAAAACTTTCGCTCGATCTCTTTCGCCATTACCGCAAACTCTCGTTATTTATCACACATTAAAATAGTATTGATTGTAACGTTCACAGCTAATGCAGTTAAGTACGAATAACGATAGAATGAATGTTTCTATTCGTCTTGCAATAAAGCCGCTTTAAAAGCATCACAAACACTCGAATTATCTCTGTGACACCACTTATAAGCCAAAAACCAAGTCCTAGCCGTGCTAAAGCGAAAAAGCCCTCGAAAGCTACATCCGCACGCAGTAAAGCGCGTAAAGACAAAAAATCAATGTCCCGTGTTATATCCATTAAGTCACTGAGTATCGTTTTAATTTTGCTATCTTTGGCATTCTTGGGCTATTCCCTCATCCTAGACTTTGAAGTTCGCCAGCAATTTGAAGGCAAACGTTTTTCATTGCCAGCGAAGGTTTACGCCAGACCTTTAGAGCTCTATCACGGCCAGACAATAAAACATGCCGATATCATCGAAGAGCTAGCATTACTGGCGTATGAAAAAGTCGACGGTATTCCTTCTCTGGGCCAATATCGCTTAAAAACAAACCGCATTTCAGTTCATATACGACCTTTTACTTATTGGGATGGCGAGCAACCCGCTATAAACGCCGACATTATTTTTCGAAATAACAAAATTCTTAAAATTATTGACAGCAAAAGCCGTAAGAACATTGATTTATTACGCTTCGACCCCGCTAAGATTGGTGGAATTTACCCAAACTCAGGTGAAGATAGAGAACTTGTAAGGCTGGAGTCAATCCCCAAAAACCTACTCGAAGCACTGCTCGTGATTGAAGATAAACGCTTCTATCAACATCATGGCGTTGACCCCAAGGCATTAGTACGCGCAGCGACAACATTTTTTAACAAAGCACGCACGCACGGCGGCAGTACGATCACGCAGCAACTTGTTAAAAACTTTTTCCTAACGCCGGAGCGTACACTAAGCCGTAAGGCCAAAGAAATGCTCATGGCTTTATTATTAGAGCTTCATTACGATAAAAATGACATTCTAGAAACATACCTTAACGAAGTGTATTTTGGTCAAGATATAAACCGCGCAATACACGGTGTTGGCCTCGCGGCTCAATTCTACTTTGGTCGGCCTATAACGCACATAAGTACAGAGCAAGGTGCCCTACTGGTTGCCTTGCTCAAAGGACCAGCTTATTACAATCCAAGACGCAACCCAGACCGCGCAACCGTACGACGTAATTTAGTCATTAGCGAACTGGAAAAATATCAGTTCATCACGCCAAAAGAATCACTTCGCGCTCAGAACTCGTCCTTGGGCCTAAGAAAAAAACCTTCATTAGGACAAAGCGCGCATCCAGCATTTATGGAATTGGTGGTTAAACAGTTAAAACGCGACTACAAAGACAGTGATCTTCGTAGTGAAGGATTGCGTATATTCTCAACACTAGATCCAATTAAACAGAAACACAGCGAGTTCGCACTTAAGGAACGCCTGAATAAATTGGAAAATCAGTATTCACTTCCTTCCAACTTATTAGAAGCGTCGTTAATCCTCACCGACATCCATAGCGGTGAAATAATAAGCTTGATCGGCGGAAGAAAGACCGAATACGCGGGGTTTAATCGCGCCCTAAATGCAAAACGCCCTATCGGCTCACTGATGAAACCCATTATTTTCTTAAGCGCACTAGAGAATAGTCAACACTACTCTCTACTCAGTCCGTTGAGTGACACGGAGTTCACATGGACTGACCCGGATACAAACGTAGAGTGGTCACCAAAGAATTTTGACAAGAAGAGCCACGGCGTAGTACCTGCCTGGTTGGCATTAGCTAAATCATACAATTTGGCCTC
Organism: Flavobacteriales bacterium; assembly: GCA_047638775.1. Lineage (GTDB taxonomy): Bacteria > Pseudomonadota > Gammaproteobacteria > Pseudomonadales > Cellvibrionaceae > Agaribacterium. The sequence goes on along the minus strand of JBLIMQ010000006.1, from coordinate 40,532 downwards.
GGCTCAACTAGGGCTCGAAATTGGTCTAGATAGCGTTATGGATTCAGCGGGTTCGTTGGGAATGCCAACGCCGAAACACGTATTCCCATCTGCATTGCTAGGCTCGATCGAACTCAGTAATTTCGATATAAATCAAAGCTACCATAGCATTGCATCTGGTGGTTATTTTAGTCCACTGCGGGCAATTCGTGCGGTTACAACGCTTGATGGCATCGCATTACAACGCTACAAACTATCTTTAAATTCCGTCGTAAGCCCAGAAACGGCCTTTTTAAGTAATTTTGCACTACAGCAGGTTGTAAAAAATGGCACCGCTAGAAGCCTAAATAAGCAATTTGACACATCCTTAGGCTTAGCCGCAAAAACAGGCACATCGGATGATCTACGCGATAGCTGGTTTGTCGGTTATAGTGGAAATTATCTTGCGAGTGTGTGGGTCGGTAATGATGAAAACAAAAGCATTCGCCTTACCGGCTCACAAGCAGCTCTACCTATTTGGGCAGACGTCTTTAACTTGCTCGATTTACAAGCGCTTCAATTACATAAACCGGATTCGATTAGTTTTGTTGGTATCGATAAACACGGAAACCCACAAAAGACCTGCAATGGCTCAACTATGATACCGTTTGTACGTCACGATATAAATAGTCCAGAACTTGCACCTGACGTAGCAGAACTACAAGGATTTGATTGCAGTAAACAAACACAAAAGAAAGGCCTTAAAGGCTGGTTAAATAGACTATTCAAATGAAGCAGATGCTAAAACAACAGATAAAACAGTCACCGCAACTTAAACCGAAAACACAATTATTGCGTTCGACGATTCTCGCCCTAGCTTTATTGATCGCTGGTTGCGCCGCGAACCCAATCAATAAGCATAGCGAGACATACACAGACGCTAGTCGTAGCCTAGTATTACAGGCAAATGAATTTATTCAGAATGAAGAATTCAACAAAGCTGAGTCGACTCTAGAGCGTGCTCTACGCATCGAACCGACTAACGCGTATTTATGGTTAAAGATTAGCGAACTCAATTGTACACAAAGTAACTATGCAGCCTGTAGAAACTTTGCCCTTAAAGGGCAAAGCTTAAATAAAAACACTGCACTCGACAAACAATTTTTGCGCCTACTATCTCTTACCGCTCCGAGTCATTAATTTTATTTTCTGGTGCAGAATCAAGAGGCTTTAAGAATGCGTTCGAATGGAGATTTCAATTGGAAGCTAATACGATCCTGAAAAGCAGATGCGATGGTTTGGTGCATGACTATGTTAAATTTGCCTAAGCTCAGTCGGCCTGAAGGCCGACCTACACGAGTGAATACGTAGGTTTGGTTTGTAGGTTGGGCTGTAGGTTTGGTTTGTAGGTTGGGCTGTAGGTTTGGTTTGTAGATTGGGCTGTAGGTCGGGCTTCAGCCCGACAGTTTCAGCTCATTGATATTCACATTCTAGTGTCGAAACCCTAAATAATTTTCAAGTCTTCCCCTATTCTACTTAAGCTTCCGCTTATGGGATTTTTGCTTATGTCGTCCATGCAGCATTACTGAATGAATGCTCATAGAGCTACATTAGCAGCCTAATTATTGATGCGCGTCGAACTTTAATCCACGTCACTTTAATAAGATACTAAAAACAGTTTTAGCATACCGCTATTAAGAATGCGTTCTAATGGAGATTTCAATTGGGAGCTAATACGATCCGGAAAGCAGATGCGATGGTTTGGTGAATGACTATGTTAAATTTGCCTAAGTTCAGTTTGCCTAAGTTCAGTTTGCCTAAGTTCAGTCGGCCCGAAGGCCGACCTACACGAGTGAATACGTAGGTTTGGTTCCCTACTCGAGCTGTAGGTCGGGCTTCAGCCCGACAATACCAGCGAAATCAATCGCCTAGATCCGCGAATTCATAATGGTGATCGTGAACTAGATTTCACATCATTTAGGCCGACTCGACTAACTCACAGAAGCGTTCGATTTCATTTTCATTGTTATAGTAATGTAAAGACGCACGTAATAGATCATCTATCCCGCGCTCTGGGAGATCCAATCGGGCGTAGGCACCCGAAGAAACTGAGGTATTTACGCCCTGCTCGACTAAGAAGGCACAGAGTTCGCTCGGCGCCACCCCGTGTTTAGTAAAACTGACAATGCCGCACTGCTGCTTACCAAGGTCATGAAGTTCGACACCTGGAATTGACGAAAGTTTTTTTCGCAGAGCGGCACCTAACGATACGACCCGTGCTTCAATATTCAATAAGCCTATTGCTAAAGCATAATCGATCGCACATCCTAGGCCAATTTTACCGGCCATATGCCCTTCCCATGTTTCGAATCGCTGCGCATTAGCATGTAAAACATAGTGATCTATATCTAGCCACTGAGCTGATTGAAGGTCAACAAAAGGCGGATTTAAGTTTTCAACCACCCGTTGACTCACGTATAGAAAGCCTGTGCCACGCGGGCCACGTAAAAATTTTCGTCCGGTACCGCATAATATGTCGCACGCAATATCGTTTACATCGAGATGTAATTGCCCAACAGATTGGCAGGCATCAAGTAAATACAAAGCTTTATGATTTTTTAACAGTTCACCAATAGCTTTAGCCGGATTTATCAAGCCGCCTTGCGTAGGAACATGCGTAATAGCAACCAGCTTTACCTTACTATTTACCTCATTATTTAACGTGCCGTTTAGCGCTTCACTTAAAGCCTCTACGGATACTTGACCATATTCATCGTTTGGAATTATCTGTATTTCAATGCCCTTGGTCTTAGCTAGATGCATCAATGCTAAGTAATTACTGACATATTCAGACTTTGCAGTAAGTACAATGTCGCCAGGTTTAAAGTCAATCGCGTAGACGGCCATATCCCATGCGCGCGTAGCGTTTTCGACGTAGGCAATTTCATTGCGGTTACAATTCAGGAGGCTAGCAAGCGATTGATAGAAGTTTTGAATATCACTACTAGCATTTGTTGCCGCTTGATACCCACCTAGCTGATACTCCAATTCTAGGTGCGCAAGTACCGATTGATACACAACTTGTGGCTGTAATGCGGCTCCGGCATTATTAAAATGAATAAGCTTCTCGCAATTTGGCGTATCGGAACGAAGCTGCGCTAATAATTTAGTATCAATACGGGGCATGGTTAGCTCTATTGAATGTATCTATCCATCGGGAAAAATAGCCTACCACAAGCAACATATAAGCTTAAGTTGTTAATAGTGTTATCTCGGGAACTTATGCTATTTTCAATTTAAAATCATACTGCTTACCTGAAACAGCTAACACAGCTAACACAGCTAACACAGCTAACACAGCGCGATACTAGAACAGGTGCTGCGCTTTAAATACAATTAGATAAACTTAGAGACTCCCTTACGTCATTACGCGGTAAAGGCTTTGAAATAAGAATAAGGTAAAAAACTTAATCAGCGGGCTCGATGTAGAGAGATCAAGTAAGTATCCCGAAAAGAACCTAGAAAATAACTTTAAGAATGCGCTCTAATGGAGATTTCAATTGGGAGCTAATACGATCCGGAAAAGTAGATGCGATGGTTTGGTGCATGCCTATGTTAAATTTGCCTATGTTAAATTTGCCTATGCTCAGTCGGCCTGAAGGCCGACCTACACGAGTGAATACGTAGGTTTGGTTGTAGGTCGGGCTTCAGCCCGACAATCTCAACGCTCATTAATATTCACACTTTAGTGTCGAAACCCTAAATGTTTTTCAAGTATTTCCCAATTCTGCTTGAGTTTCCGCTTATAGGCTTTATTCATGGACAGATCATTTATAGCTCAGCTTGCTTGTGTCGTCCATGCATTATCAAACCGTAAGCATTACTTAATGAATGCTTATAGAGCTACATTGCTAACCTAATTATTGATGCGCTTCAAACTTGAGTCCACGTTAGATTAAGAGATTAGGTCAAGAACGTTAGATTAAGAGCCTAGATTAACAAATAAGTTTCAGGGCATGGTTTCAAGACCTAGTTTCAAGACCTAGTTTCAGGACATAGTTTCAAGACCTAGTTTCGGGTCTTTTCTTCAGGGCTTAGCTTTAGAACTTAAGCAAGGGCTCTAGAATAATTCAAGAGACATCGCTGTACTCGTAGTATTGTCCACTAAGGCAAATAAAGGGTGAATGTTCCACCCGTTAAAACCGTGTTATTTTCTAAACTAATAGACCCTACCTTATTCTGGGATTTATGCATTCCCGCAATGGCTTCGGAAAAGTACAAGCCTAAATGTGTTTCACCTTCACGCAAGCTGGCATTCTCTTTTTGCCCAGAGGGCTCCCGTAACATATCCTCTGGATAACCTGGACCGTCGTCACTAATGCTAACTTGTAGATAACCATTCTCTTCATGCGCTCGAATGAGTATTTTACTTTGTGTGTATCGCAAACAATTTACGAGTACATTGTGAATTACACCACCAACAAGATCGGCGTCAAAATACCATGGTAGCTCCTGATCACAATCAATTTGTAATTCAATTTTACTACTATCTATCAGCATTTGATTACGAGCAATCTGATCTTCTATGACATCACCAATATAATCCTCGTCGACCCTAACGGGTAAAAAGTCATTATCCATACGATATAATGTCAATAGTTGAATTAATTCACTATTAATTCGAGACGCCTCATATTGCAATGTTTTAAATTGCGTCTCTTGTTTCTCATTCGCAGGCGTAATTTCCTCGAGTAAGCCCTCTAAAGAATTAATCAGCATGCCAAGCGAATTTTTCATATCGTGTACGCTCGACGCAAGTACCGTAGAAAAATCTATCGTATTATTTTCACTCATAGCTCCACCTGTATTAGCTCCACCTGTATTAGCTCCACCTGTATTAGGACTACCTGCATTAGCTTCTCCCGCATTAATCCCACGGGTATAAGACCCACTTGGTTTAGTTTTCTAGATTCCAACTTCATCTAAATTTTAGCCTCGCGGGCATTAGTATTATAATTCTAGCTGCACTCGTATTAGCACCGCCTAAGGTCTAACTAATGCCCATCCAAAACTGGCTCGTCATATGGGGAGATAATAACTGTCAGATTTACGCTACTAGATATAGTTCCTTGCAAGAAGAAGGTTACTAGATCTAGTAGTGCAAAGGTGGCCACTTAAACCTCTGGGCAGCAGTGCGCTATTTATGGATGAGCATTTACTAGCACTCCCCCATAAATAATCCGTCATAAGGGAAAATAACAATATTCAGGTTTGCACCACAAAATACACGTATTTTCTTATTGCAAACAATGCCGTCTAGTGGCGCGAAAACCATATTTAAATTCGCCGTAGAATAGCCCTATTTATTGTGAAGCACTAGCTATACATATATTGCTTACGTGTAAATTCTGGCTTCTCACTAATCAGTTTGCAGCGAACCAGAACTCTGTGCCAACACGTTTCGTGCCATACTTTTTAGCTTTCTATAACGTTTAAACTGCGGATCGTCTGCATCTATTTTTTGACTCAGTGTTTCCAAAGAATCTAAACACCGCGCGCGCAAATCTGTATCTTCAACGTTAGATTTCATTTTACCGATAAGTGCTTGCACTATATTTAGTTGCAAACCCACATGTTTCGGGAACAATACACGCGCCCTTTCGAAGCATTCTAGCGCCTCATTGAAATCGCCTTCGTTATACAGATCGATACCTTCACGGTTAACTGTTGCCACCAAGGCTTTGTTCGACTCGCTTACAGGCTCATCAAAGAAGTGATCAAGTCTTTCAAGAACAGATTGATTGTGTGCGTATTTTTTTGCATCAACTCCAAAAGAAGCACCGCTTGTTGTTTATTTCCAATCGATAATAAACTTCGTATTTGATCAAGCGCCGCATCAACACTCAATAAATCCCATACCATTTCGGCCTCGACGTCATCCATACAATCTCTGGCTAGATCAATTTCGCCTGTGGCGGAAAATAATCGGCTTTTAGACAATGCCACATTGATGCGATCACTTTGACCAAGTTCGAAAAAACCTTCAATTTCATCAAGTGATTGGATAGCTTCTTGAACAGAAGCAGGGCTAAGCTCAACACCCTCTTCTATGGCTCGTGCAACCGTTCGTGACAGTTTAATCACGTCTTTAGGTTCGCCATGGCATGAGTCCTTACCTAATCGGACTGTTTTACGCAATGCCGAAACGGCCGATTCAAGATCACCGTTTTCCTCGGCAAGTTCCGCTAAGCGTTTTTGACGTAATATTGACATAGGCGACACGTCAACAGAACGCTGAACAACTTGCTGAGCCTTCTCTTTTTCTCCACGACGACTCCAGTTTCTAGACAACACGTCATAGGCTGGTAAATATAAGTAGTTTTCGTCAATAATTTTATCGAGCCATTCACCAGCTTGATCGAGTTCGCCTTTTAGATGTTTGACCTTTGCCAAGCCTAAGCGCGCCCAATCCAACTCACGAACTTCTAGCGCGCGACGATACAATTTTTCTGCTTTATTTAGCTCATTCACCTCAATAAACAATTCACCCAGAATTTTTTGCGCTTGAGTAGAATAGCGGTTCTCGGCAAGTGATATTTCAATGAGAATATCTATGGCCTCACTACGATTGTCATTTTCAATCGCGTGATAGGCTCGACCCAACACTATCCGCTGCAATAGGATTCGCTCTAAACGCGTATGGAGCATTTGCGTTGTTATGGGCTTCATTAGGTAATCGTCGGGTGTGCAATCGTAAGCCGACATCACTATATTTCGACTTTGCTCTGCTGAGACCAATATAAATATATCTCTTGGGCGCAAATAACTCTTATAACGAAGCTCTTCTAAGACGTGCTGACCATTTCGCCCTGGACCCAAGTTATAGTCACATAAAACTACATTGAACTGATTATTTGAGCACAGCTCTATAATTTCGTCGGTATTCGAGGCCATTTCAATATCAATCACACCCAATTGAACCAACATGTCACTTACCGTCGACCGAAAATTACTAAAATCATCAGCAATTAGGAACTTTAGCTTGTTGTAAGCAATTTTCTCCACACAGACTCTCTACATCGATAAATTCAAAGGCTTTTTGTCAGAATCCGCCTATATAACGAAATTCCTCTTATATCCTAGTGTAGTAGATTGTTTGCAAGCAGCTAGGAAGTTAAACTGCGTAATTGATAAACAGTAAATGATTTCACCATGCCTAGCGCCAAAGATAGCCTTTACGCCCATAACCATACTGATGTCACCGCCTTTAGATTTGACGAAAAAGTCGTAAAGGTCTTTCCAGACATGATTCAGCGATCTGTACCGGGCTACGCCACAATTTTGCAAATTACAGGTCAGCTTGCTGAACGATATGCTCAGAACGGCAGTCATTGTTACGACCTAGGCTGCTCACTCGGTGCGAGTCTACTTGCAATGCGAAAAGCTACATCCGGCAAACAGCTTAAGCTTATAGGTGTTGATAACTCTGTAGATATGCTTGAACGCTGCCGCAATCTATTAGCGGACGATGATGCGGAAAATACAATCGAACTCATCGTAGCGGATATATTGGATCAAGAAATCACCAACGCATCGTTATGCGCACTCAACTTCACCTTACAATTTGTCGATAAATCGCGCCGAACAGAGCTATTGAGCAAAATATATCGAGGCATGAGACCCGGCGGCGTGCTTATTCTGTCCGAAAAAATTGATTTTGAAGATCGTGAACACGCAGAGCTTATGACTGAACTTCATCATAACTTTAAACGAATGAACGGATACAGTGACTTAGAGATTGCGCAAAAGCGCGATGCCATCGAAAACGTATTAATCCCAGAGTCCTTCCAACAACACCAATATCGGCTTCAAGAATGCGGTTTTCGTGGAATAGAATTGTGGTTTCAATGCTTTAACTTCGCCTCAATAGTAGCCTTTAAATGATAGATTTTAGTGATTTCATAACACGCATTCGTAACACGCCACTCGAAAAGCATAAGGCCTATTTCGAACAGTGTTTTAACGATAATTTATCAACAAAGCGTTATGGTGACCTTCCAGCCTGGCTCGAAGCCTTGGACGCCCTTCCTGCCATTGATTCCCAGCTTGTGGATAGTGAAAATTCCGTTACTCTCAGCCCGCTAAACCCACTTACACTCGAGCAAGAGCAGATAATTGAAGAAAGCTTTCGTAAGCTCATACCCTGGCGTAAAGGCCCGTTTAACGTTTTTAATTTTAATATCGATACTGAATGGCGCTCTGACTGGAAATGGGATCGGCTTATAAAGCACCTATCACCACTTGAGGGCAAAAACGTACTCGACGTCGGCTGTGGTAGTGGTTATCACTGCTGGCGCATGTTAGGTGAAAATGCTCGAACTGTAGTGGGTATCGACCCAAGCCCGCGCTTTGTTGTTCAGTTTTACATGATAAAAAACTTTTTGAAGACGCCCACCATAGATGTTCTGCCGTTAACCTTGGAGCAATTCCCCAAGCAAACCAATTATTTCGATACAGCATTTTCTATGGGTGTGCTCTATCATCGTCGCTCGCCCATCGAGCATATATTAGCGATGAAAGACACGCTCAAATCTGGTGGCGAACTTGTCTTAGAGACCCTAGTTATCGATGGAAAACTTGGTGAAGTACTTGTCCCCGAAGACCGTTATGCCAGCATGCCCAATGTATGGTTTTTACCCAGCGTAGAGACACTGCTGTCTTGGCTAAGAAAATGCGGTTTTAAAGACGCTAAATGTATTGATGTGTCGGTAACATCAATACAAGAACAACGAAAAACCGAGTGGATGACCTACCAATCATTGGAAGACTTTCTAGACCCTAACGATCACAGCCTGACCAAAGAAGGCCTTCCTGCGCCACTTCGCGCCGTCATTACCGCTCAAAAACCTTAAGGTAAAAAAATGATCGATATCATTCACGTGGATTACAACAATACTGCCCAAGCAGCAGATTTAATCAACATGCTAAATGCTTACGCACTCGACCCTATGGGTGGTGGTGAAGAGCTTGCCGAAGAAACCAAGAGTCGGCTTGTCCAAGAACTATCAAAAAGAAACGATGCTATTTCGTTAATCGCCTATACCGATGGCAAGGCCATTGCGCTGATCAATGCCTTTGAAGGATTTTCGAGTTTTGCGGCCAAACCTCTAATCAACGTACACGATGTATTTGTCGCCAAAGAGCATCGTGGCACCGGCATTGTCTATAAAATGATGGAGGAACTTGGTCGAATTGCGCTTGAACGTGGCTGCTGTAAGTTGACCTTAGAGGTTCTTAGTAAGAATGACCGAGCGAAAAAGGCTTACCTAACAATGGGCTACAAGCCTTACGATCTCGGTGAAGACGGGGGCCATGCAGAATTCTGGCAAATGCCGCTATAGAAAGCTTGAGATGGTTTGAGCCATAAAGTAAAAGACGTACTCTATTACCCAACCAAAATTAGCTCAACCAAAACTAGCCCAACCAAAATTAGCCCAACCAAAACTAGCCCAACCAAAACTAGCCCAACCAAAACTAGCGCAAGCAAAACTAGCCCCACCAAAGTCGGCCTACCTTACAAGACAACTAAGTGCACTTAAATGCAAATAAGCACACCCATCAAAAGTGCAGGTTATCAAAATACATTCCACCAAGTCAGGCCGAAGCCGCTAATGGGCATGAGGGTTAGGTGGAAAGTAAGGTAACGAGCTAGATGGAAATTTAGTTAGCGATATTAGGTGAAATATGGTTCAAAACCGCCAATCTAAAATTTGTTTAAAATGATCCATCATTAAATCAGGCTTACTAAGATGTAACCTATCCGTCTCGTGAGCTCCATAACTAACCGCAATTTTTCGCATATTTGCTTGATTAGCCATTTCAAGATCCCACTCTGTATCGCCAACCATCACCGCTTGTGACACATCAACACTTAGCTCTTCAAGGATTTGGTGCAGCATAAGCGGGCTCGGCTTTGAAGCCGTTTCGTCAGCACAGCGTGTCGCGTGAAAATAATCGGACATATCTAAGCGGTCCAATACACGGTTTAACCCGCGTCGACTTTTGCCCGTTGCAACAGCTAGTTTATACCCTTGAGCTTTTAGCTGATCCATAGCCGCTTTAGCGCCATCGAAAAAAGGCGAAGGAACTTGATCACGCTTGATATAATGCGCGGAATACCCCGTCATGTAGCGTTCTAATATCTCAGCAGGAAGTCCTGGGTATAAGGTTAACATGGCCTCAGGTAACCCTAAGCCAATAATATTTTTGATTTCAAGCTCGGTTCTAGGTTCTAAATCGAGATCAACAGCTGCTTGCTGCATACACAATACAATCTTATCAGCCGAGTCAGAAATTGTGCCGTCCCAGTCAAAAATAAAAAGCATACGTTATTGCTCCTTCGCCAAAACGTTTAGGCCCTTCTGAAACTCTTCAGGTAATGGCGCGTTTATATCAAGAGCCGTACCGTCAGGAAGGGTGAATTTTAGATTAAATGCATGTAAAAACATACGCTTCAGGCCACGCCGTCTCATTGTCTGATTAAGGTCTTTAGGACTGTATTTGTCGTCACCAACCAAGGAGTGTCCAATATGAGCGGCATGCACTCGAATTTGATGTGTGCGTCCGGTTATTGGCTTTACATTAAGCAACGTTGCGTCGTTATAGCTGTGCTCGATTGAAAACTCCGTTCGTGACGCTTTTCCATCGGGATGAACTGTAACCATTCGCCCTCCTTCGTTCATTTCACGTTTCAACAAAGGGGCATCAACAACGTGCTTTCGTTTAGGCCACTGGCCAAAAACCAAGGCTAAGTAGTTTTTCTCAATGGTGGTTTTGTCTCGCAATAGGTTTTGTATGTATTTTAGCGTTGATCGTTTTTTGGCAATCATAACGCAACCAGAAGTATCACGATCCAAGCGATGAACTAACTCCAGCATCGGTAGCGGGCGTAATACACGCATAGCTTCGATTAACCCTAAACTAATACCGCTACCCCCATGAACAGCTAAACCCGCAGGTTTGTTAACGATAATCAACTCTTTGGTTTCATACAGAATAGCGCTTTCAAGCACCTGTAAAAGTTGATCACTTGGGGTTCCTAGGACCTTTTCTTCCGGCCTACGTACGGGAGGTATGCGGACACTGTCGCCAATTTTAAGCTTAGTTTCAGGTTTTGCGCGCCCCTTATTCACACGAACCTCTCCCTTACGTATTATCCTATAAATCAATGACTTAGGAACACCTTTTAAAGTCTTTAGTAAGAAGTTATCAAGTCGTTGACCTTCACTATTTTCAGCTACAACTTCAAACTTAACAGAATTAGACATACGTCCCTCAGGGATAGTGGAAAACTTATAGAGCAAAACAACTAACAGCAAAACTAATAGACCAAAACCACATAGACCAAACAAAGCTTTGGCGCACGGAGCGAAGCCACGGGTGGAGCAAACAGTGAAGCAAACACGTGAGCTCAATTCGACCCTAGCGTTTAAAGCGAGATTATCAGTGTATTTGTGTAAGGTGACCAGTATAAACGTCATAATATTATTCAAAAAACACTAGAAAATTAGCGCTAAACTTCTGATTGGAAAGGGTTTTCTTTATCTGCTATACTCATTCAGGTTAATTGGACCGATTGGTAGGTTATAGAATAGTGATGCACTATTCTACGCAATGCATTTAAACCTACTCCTATTAAACACCGCATTGAGATACAGCAAATTGCTATAACTCGGTGTAGTTAATTTGGCCTAACAGCCTCAGTTTTAACGTCAAAATACTGGTGCTCCAACCGCACTAAATTAAAGTGATAGCTTACGCACTACATTAAAGTGACAGTTTAAGCGATAATTTAATTGATAGGTTCGAGCTTTTTTTGAAAGTTGAACAATTAAAAGCAAATACCGGCCGATATGCACGCCAGCACAGCCCGCAAGATTGTGAATTTCTTGCAGCAACCGAGGTTAAAATAGACCTCCGCTGAGACGAAGCTTACCGAATAAATGCCTGAAGGTTTTGCAAATCCCCAAGCGGGTCCAATTTATTTAGCCCTCGAATATCAAGGGCTAACAGCTACACAGCCACGGTATGTGTAGTAGTTTGTTGTACAGCAGTCTCACGTTAAATAAAACGTAAAGCGCTTACAACTGTAATACGCGAATGGTTTAGGCCGCTCGCAGGACCCCCCTAAGATTTGCCCTCCTTTGCAGCCGTTGCCGGCACTGTTTGTATGAACATTTTATATCCTGCGACTATTAGTGGTCACAGCGCTTTATTATAAAGACTGATATCTGTTCTACCTTAAGCTCATACAGCTTAAGCAGTGATAAAAATTGCTCTTAATTGCTCATTACATGCAATAAAGAGAACTCTACATGAAAAGAATGTTAATCAACGCGACTCAACCCGAAGAGATCCGCGTAGCCCTTGTTGATGGTCAGTGGATGTACGACCTAGACATCGAAAATCGTTTAAGAGAACAGAAAAAAGCCAACATTTACAAAGGCAAAATCACCCGCATAGAACCCAGCCTAGAAGCTGCGTTTGTTGATTACGGTTCAGATCGCCATGGCTTTTTACCTTTAAAAGAAATTTCCCGCGAATATTTCCAAAAACAACCTCATGAAATTGAAGGTCGCGTACGCATTCGAGACGTACTCAGAGAAGGCCAAGAAGTTGTTGTTCAAATTGATAAAGAAGAGCGTGGCAATAAAGGCGCAGCCTTAACCACATTCATCAGCCTTGCTGGTCGCTACCTAGTATTAATGCCGAACAACCCACGTGCAGGCGGAATCTCTCGCCGTATCGATGGTGACGAACGCGCAGAAATCAAAGATGCTCTCAGTGCTATAGAAGTACCAAAAGGTATGGGCGTTATCGTTCGTACCGCAGGCGTTGGTCGCAGCGCAGAAGAATTACAATGGGATTTAACCTACCTTCTTCAGCTTTGGACCTCTATTGACGAAACAGCAAAAACGCATCAAGCACCTGAATTCCTATTCAAAGAAAGCAACGTAATTATTCGGGCTATTCGCGATTACTTACGCCCGGATATAGGCGAAGTCATTGTTGATAACGAAGAGTCTTTCAACCTTGCCACTGAGTTTATTCGGCAGGTAATGCCGAACTACCAAAGCAAGGTTAAATTCTATAAAGAAAGCACTCCGCTGTTCAATCGCTTTCAAATTGAGGGCCAAATCGAAACAGCCTTCGAGCGCGAAGTTACACTTCCTTCTGGCGGCGCCATTGTTATTGACGTTACCGAAGCACTGGTAAGTATTGATATTAACTCGTCACGCGCAACTAAAGGCGGCGACATTGAAGAAACGGCACTACAAACCAACGTAGAAGCGGCTGATGAAATTGCACGCCAACTACGCTTGCGCGACATTGGCGGGCTTATTGTAATCGACTTCATTGATATGCAGGCACCTCGCAATCAACGTGAAGTTGAATCACGCATGAAAAATGCCTTAGGCATGGATCGAGCTCGCGTTCAAATTGGCCGCATTTCTCGCTTCGGTTTAATGGAAATGTCACGTCAACGTCTTCGCCCATCACTTGATGAGATGACGGCGAAAGTATGCCCTCGCTGTAGCGGCCAAGGCACTATTCGTGGCACTAAATCACTTGCGCTATCGATTCTTCGCTTAGTTCAAGAGGAAGCACAAAAAGAACACAGCGCGGAAATTCGCACGATTGTTCCTGTTCCAGTTGCAACTTACCTACTCAACGAGAAACGTGAGGCGATTTCTGAAATCGAAACGCGTAATCGTACACGCGTTGTTGTATTACCAAACCCAGAGATGGTTACGCCGCACTTCGAAGTAAAACGATTGCGCTCTAACGATTGTGAAGAAGTCGAAGCGAGCTACGAAATCGTAATCAAAGATGAGGACGCCGGGACAGAAGCAAGCCTAGCGCCCAAACCACCGATAACGATGAAGAAGCCAGCCGTTGAGCAATTAACGCCATCACAGCCAGCTCCTGCGAGCCCTAGCGCCAGCGACAAACCAAAAGCCAGTGTTAAAAAGGACAGCAGTGAAAGCATTAGCTTTACCGCTTGGGTCAGCGCAATTATCGCCAGTATATTTGGCGGCAACAGCAAGAAAGAAGAAGAAGCCAAACAAAATCGTGAACGCAACCAAAATCGTCGCCCCAACAATCGTAACAATCGCGGCCAACGTAATAATAACAGCCGTCGCCGTAACAATAACGATACCCGCCGCAATAGTAACGACGAGATAAGCGACAATCTTGACCACGGTAAGCCGCCAGAAGCTGAGCGTAACGCGCGTGCGAGAAATCCGCGTAACGATCGAAACAAACGCAACACTCGTGACGGCAACCGCGATAACAATACTGATAGCAGCCCTGACAGCAGCGCCGATAACAATCGTGACGCTACCCAGGGGAATAACAGCAATGTCGAGAACAACGCTAATCGTCCTCAAAAACGCCCAACTGATCGCCAAGCGCGCAATCAAACCCGCAAGCGTGGCCCACGACCTGAAACGTCTGAAGCAGCACTTAACGATCAAGTGGCGCATGCAATCGATACAGCCGAAGAGTTAAAGACTACCCCGGATGCTAACATCGAAGCGAACGAGACAGAGAATACAAACAAGCCAGAACGCAAGCAAGGTCAACGAAGAAACAACAATCGTCGGCCTCAGAAGAAAGCTGATGACGCATCTACTCAAGCTCAGCCTGTTGAAGCTGAAGCTGCTGTAACTGCGCCCACTGGTACCGAAACGACTGCTGAAGCTAAATCTACTGAAGCTAAGCCTACCGAAGCTAAATCTGAAACAGTTCAGCCAGCTAACGAAGTCTCGCAGTCAACTTCCGCCACCTCAGAAAGTAGCCAAGCTGTAAAAGCTGAAGCTAAAGAAGCACCTAAACCTAAAGAAGCACCTAAGGCAATAGCAGAAGCTAAGCCAGAAGTTGCGTTAGAAGCTGCGTTAGAAGTTACGCCAGAGGCGACATCAAGTGATGACGCAAAAGCTGCAACCAAATCAGTAACCGCTGTAGCTGTAAGTACTGAAGCTGCCAGTGTACAAGCTGAAAGTACAGCTCCGGAGGCTGTCGCCGTAGAAGCAAGCACCAAAGAAACCGCAACAGCTGTAACGGCGTCTGCGAGCTCTGAGCCAGTTGCCTATACTCGACCTGTAAACGATCCGCGAATTACAGCCAAGCCTGTCGCTTTAGATTCTCTTGTGAGTGTTGAGTTTACCGCTGCCATGTCCGGACCGCTAAACACTAACCTTAAAGCGATTATCGAAAGCAATCCACGCACCATTGAACGCCCAGCGAACGATCCGCGCAATTCTCGATCAGCTCCTGTGCCAACTGAAGAAACTTCTGTAGAAAACGCCGAAGAATCTTAAAAAGTATGAATTTGCTGAGGTAAAAGACTTGCCTCAGCAAATATTCTGGGTATAATTCGGCCCTCTTTCAGGTGGGGTGGCTGAGTGGTCGAAAGCGGCGGTCTTGAAAACCGTTGAGTGTAATAGCTCCCAGGGTTCAAATCCCTGCCCCACCGCCAAATTATTTATTGCAGCTTCATGCTCAATAAACTTAAATCAGCGATAGCACAAAATTTTAAATAGTGTCTATCGCTGATTTATCTCTTATAAAGTAATCCTCATAAACTCAAGTATCTAATCCCCCCCTTCAAGCACTAATTCACTTCCAAGAACTAATTTTATTCAACCCAGCTGAACTGTCACACGCACGGTTAAAATCTAAGATACTTGACTTTACATAGGCCATATTCTTTGTTGAGCTTTTAGGTGACCGCCATTAAGCGACCGCCTTTAATTAGTATCTTTGATATTGAGTATTGAGTATTGAGTATTGAGTATTGAGTATTTTGGATAAGGTAGTGTGTTAGACGGAAAATCTATTCCATAGCCGATCAAACTCTTTTTGAAATACGCCAAGCTGATTCACGTCGCTTGTGACGGTAACATTTTCAAAGTTTCGCTCACTTGCACTTCTTGTCCAATTAAAGCTTCCGTTCAACAGAAATCGTTTATCGAATACCGCAAATTTGTGATGCATGTGAGCCGCGCCTATATCAGTAGCGACGGGTATGCCCTGGCATTTAAATTCATGAATATCTGGCCCCATATCATGCTGCTTGTCATCGTCCGTAACAATGCGTAATACGACTCCCCTTCGGTGCGCTTGAACAAGTGCTTTTGAAATCAAATCATCCGCGATAGTAAAAACGCAAACATCAATACAAATGTTTGAGCTATTACACAAAGCAATGATCTTCTCACGGCAAGCCTTGCCCGGACTAAAAAACACTTGAGACGGTTCTTGTTCTTTAACACTTAATAATTTTAGTACTTTTTCGAGCCATCGAAGTAATGCGAGAGTCTCATGCGGCTCGATACCCACACTAAACTCTTCACGAACAAGATCAAAGGCTCGGTTACGCAAGTAACGCCGAGCCTCAGGGTCAAGCGTAGTATTAATTACTCGCAACTCTGCTTTTTCAGCGGCATCAATTTTAAAATCCTCAATACTTAGCCGCAACCATTGCTCGAGCGCCTTATTTCGTTTCACCGCAACCTCACACTAAACTCAACCTAAGCTCGCTTTATGCCCTAGGGCTTCGCATGGTCACAAACTCTTCGGCAGACGTTGGATGTATACCAATCGTTTGATCAAAATGCTGCTTGGTAGCACCCGCTTTAATCGCTATCGCTATCCCTTGAATAATTTCACCCGCATCAGGACCAACCATATGACAACCAATAACCTTATTACTTGAGTTATCAATAATCAGCTTCATAAAGGTTTTTTCGGGAATGCCGCTAATGGTGTTTTTCATGGGCGTAAACTGACTTGTATAGACTTCGATGTCTAACTCACGCTCTTTTGCCTGATCTTCACTTAAGCCGACTGTTGCAATATTAGGCTGACAAAACACAGCCGTGGCAATATTGTCATAATCGACACAAAGCTCTTCTCCAGCATACCAATACTTCGCCAAAGCCATTCCCTCAGCCAATGCTACCGGCGTTAATTGAACACGCCCAATAACATCGCCAACAGCGTAGATATGATCGATAGACGTCTCAAATTTGTCGTTTACACCAATATAACCACGGTCGTCCAATTTAACGCCCGCATTCTCTAAACCAAGACCATCGACTTTTGGTTTGCGTCCTATCGCGCTAAAAACAGCATCGTAAACTTGCGTTGAGCCATCATTAAAAAACACGTTCAATTCGCCACTTTCTAGTTTTTCAATTTTACTAATATCGAGTTTAAACTTTAGCCCAACACCTTTTTGCTCTAACTGGCCTGCAACAAAAGTTCGAACTTCTGCATCAAATCCACGTAAAAACAATTCTCCGCGATAGCACAGATCCGTTTTAGCGTTTAAGCCATTAAAAATTCCTGCAAATTCAACGGCGATGTATCCGCCGCCTTGAACCAGAACCCGCTTAGGGAATTCAGGCATCGAAAATACCTCGTTAGAGGTAATTGCATATTCGCCCCCCTCAAAGCTCGGTTGCGTCGGCCAGCCGCCTGTAGCAATTAAGATACGCTCGGCGCTGTACTCTTTATCGTCGACAAGCACTGTGTGTGCGTCTTTAAAGGATGCAAAACCTTGGATACGCTTAACACCAGCATTATCGAGTAAGTTGGCGTAGATGCCGTTTAGACGCGCTATCTCGGCAGTCTTATTGTCGCGCAATGTAGCCCAATCAAATTCTGCATCCTGAGATGACCATCCAAAGTTTTTGGCCGCCTGCTGTGATTCTGAAAATTGTGATCCATATACAAAGATTTTTTTGGGTACACAACCTACGTTTACACATGTTCCGCCCAAATAAAGATTTTCGACGATGGCTACTTTGGCTCCAAGCTGCGCCGCAATTCGGCTAGCACGAACGCCACCGGATCCTGCACCAATAACAAACAAATCGTAATCAAAAGCCACAACTAAGCCTTAGCGCTTTTAGCGCGATAGTAAATAAGAGTATTAAGTGATATTGCGTATGAATGAGAAAATTCAAGCTCTAACGCAATGTTAGTTTCAAAGTTAGCTTCAAAGTTAGTCGCAATATTTAAGATGAAGTTTACAAAAAATTAGCAAATAGTTTCTTCGGTACGAATTCTAAAGTGAAATAACAGCCGCTATAACGATTTTCGTACGTTTTGCATGAGAATGGCTTGATTTTTCGACCTCTCAACCAAGTCCATTCCAGCCGATATGAATACGGATATGAACTCAGCCACTGCACCCCTAGATTTTGGCAAAACAGAACAGAAAAATAGCTACGCTTTAGTTTCTATTCTAGGATGCTTCCGATCGCTACGGCGCCTGCCGCGGAGGTGGCGCATATCAAAATTTGATTGCTTTGGTTTCGGCATTCTATTACGCCTATCACCGCCTCTTCTGCGCTCCGAGCCCTTCCAGAGTCGCCCATGCGGCGAAGGCGAATCCGAATGTGGTTCGACCTTCTGCAAGCCAGAATCACGAAGTTTAGATCGCGAGACCGATAATGGGCGGTATTGAGGTTTAAGCGAGTCGATCATAATTACAGCCGTTAGTCATATTTGGTAAGAACTTCACTCTTAATGAGCTCACTTTCCGACCACTACCGTATTACTTATCGGCCGATTTAGCTTAAGGTTTATACCAATTTAATGATTTATGAAGTGAAACAACACCACCGATCACTAATAATGTCGGTGCATGCACCTGCTTTTCTTTAACAAGTTCAGGCAAACTCTCTAGATCGCCGACGTGCACCCGCTGGCCCGGCTGCGTACCACGCTCAATAAGCGCTGCTGGTGTTTGCGGCGATTTACCATGGGCAATCAGCTGCTCACATATTCGTGGCAGACCTGTAAGCCCCATGTAGAACACTAATGTTTGACTATCTTCAACAAATTCCTTCCAACGGAAATCCAGCACACCGTCTTTAACGTGCCCCGTTATAAAACGAACAGATTGTGAGTAATCACGGTGCGTCAAGGGAATACCGGCGTAGCTCGCACACCCAGATGCCGCAGTGATTCCTGGAACAACCTGAAACGGAATATCGTTAGCGGCGAGTAAATCAATCTCTTCGGCACCACGACCAAATATGAACGGGTCACCGCCCTTTAAGCGTAAAACACGCTTACCCTGCTGAGCGTATTCTAACAACATCTGATTAATCGTTGTTTGTGGAACCGCATGATCACTTCGCTGCTTGCCAACGTATATAAATTCAGCGTCTTTGCGAACCATATCGAGTACAGGCTGAGACACCAAACGATCATATAAAACCACTTCGGCACTTTGCATCAAGCGAAGCGCCTTAAATGTTAGTAAGTCTGGGTCACCCGGACCCGCGCCCACTAAAAACACTTCGCCACCGACATCATAGTCTTTACTGCTTAGCGCTTTCTCGAGCAGCTCTTCGGCCTCTTTGGCATTTCCGGCTAAAGCCTTTTCTGAAATCACGCCATTCAGTGCTTTTTCCCAAAACCTTCGACGATCTTCTATATCCGCGAAGCTTTGCTTTACACGATCACGAAATCGACTCGCTAACTTAGCTAAAGCCCCGTAATTTGACGGAATAGTACTATCTAAAATGCTTTTTAATTTACGTGCGAGTACAGGGGACTCACCGCCACTACTGACCGCTATTATCAAGGGGCTTCTATCAACAATCGCCGGCATAATAACGCTACATAGCTCAGGGCTATCAACGACATTCACGGGAATATTGCGAGCACCACAATCTTTAGACACTTGGCTATTTAAGACGTGATCATCGGTTGCGGAGACTACCAAAACCTTTGAGTCGAGATCATCTACCGCATAATTCCCCAACCGACAACTACCACCACTAGCGGAGACCATTTCGCTCAGCTGGTCTTCGATAGAAAGCGAGACAACATGAATACATGCTTGCGCCTTATGCAAAGCTTTTGCTTTACGTGTCGCTATTGCGCCGCCACCAACGATTAACACGTCACGCCGCTTAAGGTCGAAAAATAAGGGTAAATAGTCCATATTACTTCCCAACAACTATTTGAGTTTTACCACCCATATAGGACTGTAGTGCGGTTGGAACGCTAATAGACCCATCCGCATTTTGATAGTTTTCTAGAACAGCAACTAAGGTTCTACCGATAGCAAGACCCGAACCGTTAATGGTATTAACCAATTCAGGCTTACCGGTTTCTTTATTTCTAAAACGCGCTTTCATACGTCGTGCCTGAAAATCGCCAAAGCTACTACACGACGATATTTCGCGGAATTTCTCCTGCGAAGGCAACCATACTTCTAGATCAAACGTTTGCTGGGAAGAAAAACCAACATCACCACCACATAACATAACCTTACGATACGGTAACTCCAAACGCTGTAATACCTGTTCGGCATTCGCCGTGAGTGACTCTAATGCAGCCGTAGAATCTTCAGGTTTAATAAATTGCACCAGTTCAACTTTTTCAAACTGATGCTGACGGATCATGCCACGAGTATCGCGTCCATAGCTTCCGGCTTCCGAACGAAAACACGGGGTATGTGCAACAAATTTAATGGGCAATTCGGCCTCATCGATGATTTCACCACGATAAATATTAGTAATCGGAACTTCGGCAGTTGGAATAAGATAAAATTCACGATCATCCGTTAATTTAAACAACTCTTCTTCGAACTTAGGTAATTGACCTGTACCAAACAAGGATTCACGGTTCACAATATATGGCACATTTAACTCTTCGTAACCATGAACTTCAGTATGAAGGTCTAACATGAACTGAATTAGTGCACGGTGAAGCTTTGCGATATCGCCTCTCATCAAAGCAAAACGTGAGCCCGTAATTTTTGTCGCGGTTTCAAAACTTAGTCCACCAAGGTTCTCACCCAAGTCAACGTGATCTTTCACCTCAAATTCATAGGACTTAGGCTCACCCCAAGTACTTACTTCTACATTATCGTCTTCACTCAAGCCTTCAGGAACGTTAGCTGATAATATATTTGGAATTTCCAACATGAAATTATCAAAGCTTTCTTGAACCGATTTCAATTCACTCTCTGCACTACTTAGATCACTTTTCAGTTGATCTACTTCCGCTAATAACGGCGCGATATCTTCGCCAGCCGCTTTGGCTTTACCGATATTTTTTGATCGTGAATTGCGTGCTTGCTGAAGAGATTCACATCGCGACTGAACCTCTTTACGCTGAGCATCTATACTCTCGTATTTCGCTATATCTAAAGTAAAGCCGCGCTTCTTAAGATTATCGGCAACGGCTTGAATATCGCTTCGAATAAGTTTTGAATCTAACATCGTAAACCTAAATAATTAAAATTAAAAAATTTGTCGCGCTAATGTAGCGCCTAAAAAAGCAACCATAATTGTAGCCAAACAACTGCTCAACCAATAAATAATAGCGGTCTTCCACTGTTCGGCTTCAATGAGTGTTAGTGTTTCTATAGCAAAGGTAGAGAAAGTCGTAAAGGCGCCTAAAAAACCAACGAGCAATAAATGCCGCCACGGGTCAGGCAGCATTGTTTTTTCAACAATTATGACAAAGCCCAATCCCATCAAAAAGGAACCTAGTATATTGGCACTAAAAGTTGCTAATGGCCATTTCAGACCAAATCCACTCATCCATTGCGCAATACCAAACCGCGCCAAAGCGCCAAAAGAACCTCCCGCAGCTACCGCCAACCAAATCATATATCACCTATTACTTTTCTTTGCGGGATTTTTCGTTACGAGCCTTTTCGTTACGAGCCTGCTCGTTTTGAGCTCTTAATGAACTCAGCTTACTTGCTATCTTTATCTCTAAGCCTCTTTCGACAGGGTGGTAATAAACACGCCCATCCAGCTCATCGGGTAAATACTGTTCGCCGGCGACAAAAGCGTCGGGCTCATTGTGTGCGTAACGATAGTTATCGCCATAACCAAGATCTTTCATTAGACCACTGGGCGCGTTACGTAAATGCATTGGTACATCGTAACCTGGCTGCTTTTTAATTTCAGCGCGCACGGCATTGTAAGCATTATATACAGCATTGCTTTTTGGCGCGCAGGCAAGATATACAACTGCCTGTGCGATGGCAAGCTCACCTTCCGGAGAGCCTAAGCGCTCTTGTACTTCCCACGCATTTAAAGATAGCTGTAACGCTCGCGGATCGGCATTACCAATCTCTTCACTCGCCATACGAACTACACGTCGTGCGACATAAATAGGGTCGCACCCGCCGTCAAACATCCGCGCCATCCAATAGAGTGCAGCGTCTGGATCTGAGCCGCGTACTGATTTATGCAGTGCAGAAATCTGCTCGTAAAATACATCACCACCCTTATCAAAACGACGGATATCGCTTCCTAAAACTTGCGCAATGTCTTTGTACTCGATTATTGACCTGTCTTCGACAAGGTCACTGACAATCTCTAAAATATTGAGTAATCGTCGAGCATCGCCGTCTGCGGTCTTAATCAATAAATCCCGCTCTTCAGCTTTAATAGTCAAACCGCGCGCGCCTAAACCTCTCACTTCATTGGTCAATGCTGAGACTAACAATTGTTCCAAATCCGCATGCGCTAGACTTTTAAGTACGTAAACCCGACAACGAGAGAGTAAAGCGTTATTAACTTCAAATGAGGGGTTTTCGGTGGTAGCGCCGATAAACGTAATAGTTCCATCTTCTACGAAGGGTAAAAAAGCGTCCTGTTGAGACTTATTAAACCGATGAACCTCATCCACAAATAAAATAGTTTGCCGACCATTCATCTGCTGTAAATCACGGGCTTTTTCTACCGCGGCACGAATATCTTTTACACCCGACATAATGGCTGACATGGCAACAAACTCGGCATTTACACTTTGTGCAACAATATGCGCCAATGTAGTTTTACCAACTCCGGGAGGCCCCCACAGAATAAAAGAGTGCAATTGCTCATGCTCAATAGCCAGCCGAAGCGCCTTCCCGTCTCCGAGTATATGTTTCTGGCCTATATATTCATCAAGTGTCTCGGCACGCATTCGCGCCGCGAGTGGTCTTTTTGGCGAATAAGCCTGTGCAAATAAATCAGTATTCGACATCAGCAATTACATCAGTGCCGTCGGGGATATCAAACTGAAAAACAGATTCATCAATAATTTTATTACGCTTTAACTTAGAAAAACTGACTTCGGTTAGATCGCCAAGCTGATCAAACATTTTGATCGATTGAAGCGTATCTCCTGCAAAACCAAATATAAGCGTTTTGAATATTTCGCCCTGTTGCTCAGACTTTACGTCTAAACGATATTCCTGAAGCCCCTCACCATCGTGCTCTTCACTGATAACAAATCGCGCATCAAGATCTTCTTCGCTGGCACTTAAAAGCTGAACAGGCCCATCGTTAAGACCTTGATTAGAATGAATAGAGACTTGCTCTAAATCTGGATCGTAAACCCAGGTTTTATCGTTACTACTGATGATCAATTGCTCGTAAGGTGGCTGCGTATGCCAACGAAATAAGCCTGGCTTTTTTAACCAAAAATCACCATTAGTGCTTTGAATGAGCTCGTTGTGTTGATCAAACTGCTGCTGGACAAATTTACCAGCCAAGCTCGACAGATCACTTAATTTCGCTCGTAGTGAAGCACTTGCGCTCTGTGTTTTATCACTCGGTGCTTTATCGCTCGGTGCTTTATCACTCGGTGTTTTACCGCTCAACACTTCGTCGCTCGACACTTTATCTCTCGACAGTAAGTTTTGCTTCAGCTCATCGGAGATAGACGTTTCTTCTAACGAGCTGGCTTTATTTGACAAACTAGCTTCATTTGACGAATTGGCTTCATTTGACGTGATAGCTTGATCTGACGAATTTGCCTGACCGTGAAGACTAAAAACTACTAACCCTAGCGATACGGTAGCCGTTAGTAAACGAAGGGTAAATTTTGAGCTGTAAGCTGTTCTATTTCTCATAAGTTCATCACAAAGATTTTTCAGTAAGTCAGTTAAACACGTGTCGTATTTTTCACTACATCTGCACAATTAAGCAGCTGCTTTTTTAGTCTGTCAATTAGGTACTTAGACGCTTCAACCGCTCGACCATGTACGCGACTTACGCACACAACTTAAGCACCTAATTTAAACAGGCACCTAATTTAAACAGGCACCTAATTTAAACAGGCACCTAAAATATGCCACGTAGTAGATGAATGCCCACTTAACGTCGCGGCGCAGGCGCTAAAACTTCGCGATTACCATTCGCGCCCATTTCACTGACTACGCCAGAAACTTCCAGCTCTTCTACTATACGAGCGGCACGGTTATAACCAATACGAAACTTGCGCTGTACCGAAGAAATACTTGCTTTTCGCGTTTCAGTAACGAACTCGATAACCTCGTCCAGAAGCTTATCCGCTTTATCATCGTTATCCTCATCACCGTTACTAAAGCCAGGAACAGGAATGTTTTCGACCGCTTCGCTAAATATATCTTCGCAATAGTTTGGCCCGCCACGTCTCTTCCAATCCGCTACAACTTTATGTACTTCATGATCATCAATAAAGGCACCGTGCACGCGTAATGTATGCGCGGTCCCAGGAGGTAAAAACAACATATCCCCATGTCCTAACAGTTGCTCTGCGCCACCTTGATCTAGAATGGTACGGGAATCAATTCGGGATGAAACCTGAAATGCCATTCGTGTCGGCACGTTCGCCTTAATCAAACCGGTAATTACATCAACTGATGGACGCTGGGTAGCCAAAATCAAATGAATGCCCGCTGCACGCGCTTTTTGTGCAATTCGAGCAATGAGTTGCTCTACCTTCTTACCGACGATCATGATCATATCGGCAAATTCATCTATAACAACGACGATAAACGGCAAGGTTGTTAGCATCGGCGCTTCAGGTATAACACCATCAAGGCCAGCATCCATAGGGTCTGGAACGAACAAGGGGTCTCGGATTTGCTCACCCGCCTTTGCCGCATCGCGTATTTTTTTGTTGTAACCGGCAAGATTACGGACACCCATTGTTGCCATTAAGCGATACCGGCGCTCCATTTCACCAACACACCAGCGTAAACCCGTGGCAGCATCTTTCATATCGGTGATGACTGGCGTTAATAAGTGCGGAATGCCGTCGTAGACCGAAAGTTCGAGCATTTTAGGATCGACCAAAATCAACCGAACCTCTTCCGGAGTGGACTTATACAGCATGCTCACTAACATCGAATTAACACCGACTGACTTACCGGAACCAGTGGTTCCGGCAACCAGTAAATGCGGCATTTTTGCGATATCAGCAATAACGGGTTCACCCGAAATATCAGAGCCTAAAGCCAAAGTCAGCGGTGACTTTGACTTTTCAAATAATTCACTGGCAATAATCGTACTTAAGCGAACCATTTCCCGAACTTCGTTGGGAATCTCTACACCAACAACTGACTTTCCTTCGATAACCTCAACAACACGCACACTGCTAACCGCGAGAGATCGCGCAAGATCGCGCGCAAGATTCGATATTTTAGAGGCTTTCACGCCAGCAGCAGGTTGTAATTCAAAACGCGTTACTACCGGCCCAGGCAATACACCAGTCACTTCCGCTATAACGCCAAAGTCTTTAAGCTTGATCTCGAGCAATCGAGACATCGCTTCTAAAGATTCCTCTGAATACCCATCTAGACCTTTTGTATCTGCAGGGTCTAACAACGCAATTGCGGGCAAGCCTCCCGGTAATGGAGCCTCATCAAATAATGAATGCTGCTTTTCGGCCACGGCTCGAGCACTAATCGTAGGCTCTTGGCGCATGCGCACAATTTCTGGGGGTTTCTTCTTTTTGCTTATAATTTTGTCCTTTGCGACAACTATTCTGCGCTCTTCTACAGCCGTTTGCGCTTGTTTCTTTTCTAATCGCGCGGCCTTCCAATTTCGCGTGCGATCAGCAAGGTAGACTTTAAGCTTTAATACTCTCGCGCCGATACTGTCCATAACCGCAAACCATGAGATATCGACAAATATGGTTAAGCCAAACAACAGTGCAGCCAATAACAATACCACCCCGCCTACATAACCAAACGTCGACATCACTGCGGCAGATGTCTTCAAACCCAACATCCCGCCTACGGAAAAAGGCAATAACGGGCTCTGTTCACCAAGTTTTAAGACAATTATGCCAGTAGAGGCCACCATAACGAGAATCAAACCAACCGAGCGAATGCCCAGCATAAGGAAATCTAAGTTCCATTCATTGCGATCTTTGAGCTGTTGGCGGATCTGTACAACTAGCAAGATGGGGAAAAGATACGCCAGATGGCCAAATAGGGAAAAGAACACATCGGCAAGCCAAGCACCTGCTGGGCCACCGGCATTATCAATTGAACTGCCATCGCCCGTGCGCGACCACCCAGGGTCTTTGTCGCTATAGCTCACCAACGACAACATAAGAAATGCAACAGTGGTAAATAGACCTATTAGAACACCTTCACGTAATAGTTTAAGAGGAACGGTTAACTCAGCGCTTTCACCTGTAGCATTTTCAGTGCGAGCAGGTGTCTTTTTTTTGCTCATTGGGGTCATTTCACTCAGAATTCAGCTCGGTATTTTACCTTTATTTCATCAAGATAGCTGCAATCAGCCCCCCACTATCCGGATTGAAAAGCGCCGACGAAGACATTTCCCCTTGAACCAGGTCTCGATGATCGTTTTTTAGACAAAAAATGGCTTTTCCACTCATAGGAAAAGCTTATTGATAAGATTGTTAGCATCTAATGGCGAGCCAGCCTCGCTTTGGGTATTATGCTGACAATCTCGACGTAAGGAAAAACCCATGAGCGACGCTATTCACCACCCTCTTATTATTTTAGGTTCCGGTCCTGCCGGATATACCGCTGCAATATACGCAGCACGCGCCAACTTAAATCCGGTCGTTATTACCGGTATGCAGCAAGGTGGCCAGCTAACAACTACAACCGAAGTTGAAAATTGGCCAGGTGGCATTCCTGAACTACAAGGCCCAGACCTTATGGTACAGATGCAACAACATGCAGAACGCTTTGATACTGAAATAATATTTGATCACATAGATAGTTGTGATCTTGGCCAAAAGCCATACACCCTTAAAGGAAGCTCAAACTACACCTGCGATGCTCTTATTATTTGTACGGGGGCATCCGCCCAATACTTAGGTCTTCCGAGCGAAGAAGCGTTTATGGGGCAAGGTGTTAGTGCCTGCGCAACCTGTGATGGTTTTTTCTATCGCGATCAAAAAGTAGCGGTAATCGGTGGGGGCAATACCGCCGTAGAAGAAGCGCTGTACCTTTCAAATATCGCTAGAGAAGTCGTACTTATTCACCGTCGCGACAGCTTACGCTGCGAAAAAATCTTAGCAAACCGGCTTTTCGAAAAAGAAAAAAATGGCAATGTAACCATTTTATGGAATAACACCTTAGACGAAGTTTTAGGAAACGAAACAGGCGTTACAGGATTACGCGCTAAATCGACTACCGACGACAGCACGCAAGATATCGAACTCAGTGGTGTTTTCATCGCGATCGGACATAAACCCAATACGGGAATATTCGCGGATCAACTGGAAATGAAAGACGGCTATATCATTGTTAAAAGTGGCCTTCAAGGCGAAGCTACAGCTACCAGTGTCGAAGGCGTTTTTGCTGCAGGCGATGTTGCGGATCACATTTACCGCCAAGCTGTAACCTCCGCGGGCTCGGGCTGCATGGCTGCACTCGATGCAGAACGCTACCTCGACAGCCAATAGCTTGGTATACAGCAAGCGCTAGACGAACCTATGTCACTGAGCTATCTCGACGAGATAAACCCATGTTTTCCCGATAGCGCTTTGGCTCTAGATGACCCCAACGGCCTACTTGCCGTTGGCGGAAATCTTGAACCCAGCACTTTGATTGCCGCATATCAACGCGGCATATTTCCTTGGTTTACCGAAGACCAAATGATCCTATGGTGGTCGCCGTGCCCTCGAACTATTCTTGCCCCCAAAGAACTCCACTTAGGGCGCAGTACACGCAAGTCACTCAAGAAAAATCGTTTACGCGTAACCGTTGACCAATGCTTTAATGATGTCATGCTCAATTGCGCACATATCGATCGACCCGAGCAAGACGGGACATGGATTAACCACCAGATGCTGGAGGCCTATAATGACCTGCACAAACAGGGCATCGCTCATTCCATTGAAGTATGGGATGAACATAATCTCGTCGGTGGCCTTTACGGTATCAATTTAGGCCGAGCGTTTTTTGGTGAATCTATGTTTAGTAAAACGAGCGGCGCCTCAAAAGTTGCCTTTACAACGCTCGCAAGCCAATTAAAGCAATGGGATTTCGAACTAATAGATTGTCAAGTCTATACCGAATACCTCGCCTCATTTGGCGCAATCGAAGTAGACCGCAACGAATTTGAATCTCGACTTTCCAAGGCTGTAAATCATCCATATTTTGACTGGAAAGAAAACTGGAACATGCCGGAGCTAGGAATTGGCGGACTTATCTGAGCTAAAATTTTTTCAAACAGCCGAGCATGACTGCGGGTACATCGAAGACCGCCTGTCTCGTAATATTTTTGTCGACCCGGAAGCCCAGCTCGATAGTGGCCACCTCGACTTCCTTGCGTCTGTTGGGTTCCGGCGCAGTGGCACGCACCTATATCGCCCGCACTGCATCGGCTGTAACGCCTGCGTTCCCGCTCGATTGTTAATAGAGGACTTTCATCCTAGCCGCTCTCAAAAACGTATAATTAAGACCAATAAAGATCTGAGCTTTGAAACTCTCGATGACTTAAATTCAGATGAGTTTTATGATTTATTTGAACGGTATATAGCAATTCGCCACAGTGATGGAGAAATGTACCCCGCTACACGAGAGGGCTTCAATAGTTTTTTATGCGAGAGCCTTGGCTCTACAAAATTCCTTGTAACACGTGACCTTAATAATAAATTGCTGTCAGTCGCAGTATGCGACCTATTTAGTGAAGCCTTATCGGCGATATATACTTTTTTCGACCCAAGTGAAGAAAAAAGAAGCTTGGGCGTATATAACGTTCTAATGCAAATACAGTGGGCCCGACAACTCGACATGAAACACCTCTACTTGGGCTACTGGATAAAAGATTGCCAAAAAATGAGCTACAAGACCAATTACAAACCATACCAGTTATTTATTGATAACCAATGGCGCACCTATACCGAATAAAGGAAATATTACGCGGACCAATCATGTAACGCCCCCTAGATTCAGTCAAAACTCGAGTTTTTAACGATAAGCCTTGGCTTTAGTAACTTATTCAGGCAGAATTGCCGCCTCAAAAATCCTGCCCTACTGCCGAGGTTTCTGCCGAATGGCGAAAGAAGAAAACATAGAACTTGAAGGCGAAGTCATTGACACGCTTCCAAACACGACTTTCCGCGTAAAACTTGAGAATGATCATGTCGTTACAGCTCATATCTCAGGAAAAATGCGTAAGAACTACATTCGTATTCTAACTGGCGATAAGGTGAAAGTAGAAATGACCCCTTACGACTTAAGCAAAGGCCGCATCACTTACCGCGCCCGCTAAGCTTAACTGCCCGCTCTAGAATCAAAAAAAGCACTGCCTTTCGGGAGTGCTTTTTTATTGCCTGGCATTTATTAACAGCAGGTATTAACTACGGGTATTAACTACGGGTATTAACTACGGGTATTAACTACAGATACTAGCAACAGGCATCAACAACGGGTTTTTAAAAGATATCATTAGAAACAGATTCCATCAGTTGGGCTCTAGTAGATAGCCTAAAAAAACAGAACCTAACTAGATAGGCAGCTTCAGCGCAAACACTCTAGCAAATGAATAGACCTTAAAGCGTCACCAACAAGGCCCAGACATTCATCACTTAAGCCATTTCAGCCACTTTTTCTTCGATGACTAGCTTTCCATCCTCAACATCTACACAAACCGTTCCGCCCTTTTCACCTAATCGACCAAACAGTACGAGCTCTGCAAGAGGTTTCTTAATTTTTTCTTGGATAATACGAGCCATTGGTCTTGCGCCCATTTTCTCGTCATAGCCATTTACAGCAAGCCATTCGCGAGCGGCATCACTAACCTCTAAGCACACCTTCTTGTCATCAAGCTGCACCTGTAACTCAGTTAAGAATTTATCAGCTACCGTCTTAATAACTTCTAAGCTCAAGCTACCAAACGGAATTATTGAATCTAAACGATTCCTAAACTCGGGTGTAAAGGTTCGCTTGATAGACTCCATGCCATCACTACTATGATCTTGCTTGGTAAAACCTATAGACGCTCGACTCATGGTTTCAGCACCGGCATTGGTTGTCATAATAAATATGACATTACGGAAGTCAGCTGCGCGGCCATTATTGTCCGTTAAAGTGCCGTGATCCATAACCTGCAATAACAAGTTAAACACTTCAGGGTGAGCCTTCTCGATCTCATCCAATAACAAAACACAATGGGGCTGCTTCGTTACAGCTTCTGTCAACAAACCGCCCTGATCGTATCCGACATAACCTGGAGGCGCACCAATCAATCGTGAGACCGTATGACGCTCCATATACTCAGACATATCGAAGCGTACAAGGCTTACACCCATAGCTCTGGCAAGCTGCTTACACAGCTCCGTTTTACCGACACCGGTAGGACCAGAAAACAAAAAGGAACCAATCGGCTTGTCATTACTGGTAAGACCGGCACGATTCAATTTAATACACGAGGATATCGCGTCAATGGCATTCTCTTGCCCAAAGACTGTCATGCGAAGGTTTTTATCGAGCTTCGCCAAGACATCTTTATCTGTGGAGTTAACGGTTTTAGCGGGAACTCTGGCAATTTTAGATACAATCTCTTCAATATCACGCACGCCAATTTGTTTTTTACGCTTTCCTTCAGGCTGCAAACGCTGATAAGCGCCAGCCTCATCAATAACATCGATCGCCTTATCAGGCATGTATCGATCACTGATGTACCGACTAGCAAGCTCGGAAGCTGCTCGTAACGCAGTATCGGTATACTTCAGTTCATGATGTTTTTCGAATCGGGATTTCAAGCCACGAAGAATCTTGTAGGTATCGTCAACAGAAGGCTCATCTACATCGATTTTTTGGAAGCGTCTCGATAAGGCGCGATCTTTATCAAAAATACCTCGGTATTCTTGATAGGTCGTAGAGCCTATACAACGAAGCTCCCCACCGGTTAGCAATGGCTTCAATAAGTTTGACGCATCCATAACGCCACCGGATGCCGCACCGGCACCTATGATGGTATGAATTTCATCAATAAATAGTACCGCATTTTCATGCTTACGAAGATCCGCTAACAAACCTTTAAAACGCTTTTCGAAATCACCACGATATTTTGTACCCGCCAAAAGCGAGCCAAGGTCTAACGAATATACCGTTGCGTTCGCTAGTACCGAAGGGACGGTCCCATCAATAATTTTCTTAGCCAATCCTTCAGCGATCGCTGTTTTACCAACACCACTTTCACCGACAAGAAGGGGGTTATTCTTACGACGCCGTGCAAGAATCTGTACAACACGCTCTACTTCCGCATCACGGCCCACCAGTGGGTCGATCTTGCCAAGCAATGCCTGCTCATTCAAATTAGTTGAGTACGCCTCAAGAGGACTCTGCTGACTCTCACTACCTGTAGTAGTTGTCTCCTCTTCGCTTTGCTCGGAGCTATGATCATTGTGATCATGATCACCTGCGATTTTAGATATACCATGCGCAATGTAGTTAACGATGTCGATGCGCGCCACGCCCTGCTGTTTCATGTAATACACAGCCTGACTTTCTTGCTCACTAAAAATCGCCACCAGAACATTAGCCCCAGTTACTTCACTCTTACCGGATGATTGAACATGAAATACGGCTCGCTGAAGAACTCTCTGAAAACCCAAGGTAGGCTGGGTCTCTCGCTCATAATCATTCGATGGAATGAGCGGCGTAGTAGAATCAACAAATTCAATAAGGTTTTGCTTGAGCGAAGACAAGTCCGTACCGCAAGCCGTTAAAACGCCAGCTGCGGAATCGTTATCGACCAAAGCAAGTAAAAGATGCTCAACTGTCATGTATTCATGACGCTTCGAGCGTGCACCTTTAAAAGCAGTATTTAATGTAGATTCCAGCTCTTTACTTAACATAAGCTATTACACCCAATATCATTATAGATCCGAATCCTCGTCATCTTCCGAGG
Organism: Flavobacteriales bacterium; assembly: GCA_047638775.1. Classification (GTDB taxonomy): domain Bacteria; phylum Pseudomonadota; class Gammaproteobacteria; order Pseudomonadales; family Cellvibrionaceae; genus Agaribacterium. Next base: position 8,361 of record JBLIMQ010000006.1, on the reverse strand, counting down.
GTTCAATTTCACATAGCAAAGGATGCTCACTTTGCTTTGAATATTCATTCACCTGGGCCGCCTTTGTTTCAGCAACATCACGCGAATAGACTCCACATATCCCCTTCCCTTTGGTATGAACAGACAACATGACGTTCGTCGCTTGCTCAATTTCCATTCCAAAGAAGACCTGTAGAATTTCAACAACAAACTCCATTGGAGTAAAGTCGTCGTTCATCAGCACCACTTGGTAAAGCGATGGCCGCTTAAGTTTCGGCTTGCTGGCCTGAACTGCGACATCACCATCAAATGAGTCTGACTCATCCTCTTTATTTAATGTTAGCTCAGATATTGTGAGAATACTCATTACCACACCATTAATTCAAAATGTTCTAGAAAACGATTTTAACCAAATTTTTTGCTTTTTAGTTAAAAGTCTTGGAAATTAAACTCAATATAAAAGGTTAGATTAACACCTTAACCTTTTGTTTTAATTGATTATTAATAGAGTATCCTAGAAATAACTTCAACTAAAAAACAATCAAAATAAACGTGTATTGCACAAACATCAATCAGGAAATGGACAGTTTTTAAGCGACGCAAGACGCTCTAGCACCCAAATTTTTTCTTGTTTATTTGACCAACCCATCTTTATTTATTGTGACTAATACGATATGACCCTTGACAAGGCCAACAGGCTTGGTTAAAAAGACACCTACGGTTAAACCGTAACCATAATAATAATACGCTGACTTCCAATAATCGCGCCACTTTAGCGCTTAATTTTCATACAAATATTACTTGTGAAACACCAGCGTAACAACAACTATTAAGGACTTAGCCATGTCGACAGGAACTGTAAAGTGGTTTAATAACGCCAAAGGTTTTGGCTTTATCTTACCGAGTGAAGGTGACGGTGATTTATTTGCCCACTACTCATCCATTGAAATGGATGGCTACAAAACACTAAAAGCGGGTCAGACCGTAAGTTTCACCATAGAAAGCACGGACAAAGGCGGGCACGCAAAACACATCCAACTCGCAGAGCCCGCAGCTTCTACTGAACCAACTTCCACAGATAAAAAGACTGAAATTGAAGCTGAAAGCATCGCCGAACCAGAAGAAATGGAAGCCTAAGAAACGTAATACTTAGAAACGCAAAACGTATGTAACGTAAGCCAAGCACAATACTGTGCTTGGCTTTGCCCATACTTCAAGCGGCCTTAACCACAGATCAACTACAAGTCAGCCACACGCTATCCTAGCTATAAACTACTCGTTACAAGCTATCGATTGCGGCATTAAACGTAGGGCTTGGACGCATGGCCTTAATAGCTTTTACAGTATCTAGACGGAAATATCCGCCTAAATCTTGCTTTCTACCCTGCGCAGCGTTCAATTCAGCAACAATTACAGCCTCATTTGAGCTCAAAGTTTCCGCTAAGCTAGCAAAATCAGCCGCCAAATCACTATCGCTTGTTTGAGCCGCCAACTGCTGCGCCCAATACATTGCAACATAAAAATGACTTCCTCGGTTATCTAACTCCCCGGTCTTACGAGAAGGTGACTTGTTTTCGAGTAAGTACTGACCCGTTGCCGCGTCAAGGGTTACCCCAAGAACTTTGGCCTTATCGTTATTACACTTATCCGCCAAATGCTCTAGAGAGACAGCAAGCGCAAGAAATTCTCCCAGAGAGTCCCAACGTAAATGCCCTTCGCCTTCGAATTGCTCTACGTGTTTTGGTGCAGAGCCGCCCGCGCCCGTCTCGAAAAGACCACCACCATTCATTAAAGGAACGATAGAAAGCATTTTTGCACTCGTTCCCAACTCAAGGATTGGAAACAGATCCGTTAGATAGTCTCGTAATACATTACCGGACACCGAAATCGTGTCTTTGCCTTCACCAATACGAGCAAGCGAAAACAATGTAGCATCAACAGGCGTCTTAATTAGAATATCTAAACCATCGGTATCATGATCTGGTAGGTAGGCATTAACTTTTTTGATGATTTCAGCATCATGGCCACGGCTTTCGTCGAGCCAAAATACGGCCGGAACACCCGTTGCGCGTGCACGATTAACCGCTAGTTTTACCCAATCTTGAATCGGTGCATCTTTAACCTGACACATACGCCAGATATCACCTTGCTCAACCTTGTGTTCAATCAACGTGTGTCCAGATTTGTCAATAACACGAACCGTACCAGCGGCTGCAATCTCAAAGGTCTTATCGTGAGAACCGTACTCTTCTGCTTTCTGCGCCATTAGGCCAACATTCGAAACAGAACCCATGGTAACCGGATCCAAGGCCCCGTTTTCTCTACAATAATCAATTGTCGCCTGGTAGACACCCGCATAACAACGATCAGGAATAACCGCTTTTGTATCTTTCTGTTGACCGTCTGGCCCCCACATTTGACCGGATGCACGAATCATTGCAGGCATAGATGCATCAATAATGACGTCACTTGGAACGTGTAGGTTGGTAATACCTTTATCGGAATTAACCATGGCAAGATCTGGGCGTTCGGCATAACACGCTTCGATATCCGCTTTAATCTCGGCTTGCTGTTCAGCGCTTAAGCTTTCAATTTTAGCGAATAAATCACCCAAACCGTTATTGAGATCAACACTAAGCTCTTCAATCACGGCCGCATGCTTCTCTAATACAGGCGCGAAGAAAACGCGTACCGCATGACCAAAAATAATTGGATCAGAAACTTTCATCATGGTTGCTTTCATATGAAGAGAAAACAACACATCATCATTTTTAGCGCTTTCTATCTGCTCGGCAATAAAAGAGCACAGCGCCGCTTTGCTTAAAACGGCCGCATCGATAATTTCACCCGCTTGTAGCGCAAGCGAATCTTTTAATACGGTCTTTTCGCCACTCTGCGCTTCCAAAACAATACTTACAGCACCGGCTGCAGTTGTCGTATGAGAGACTTCACTTGAATAGAAGTCACCGTCAGACATACTAGCAACATGTGATTTGGAATCTTTTGCCCATGCGCCCATGCTATGCGGATTATTACGAGCGTATTGCTTAACGGCACCTGGCGCACGACGATCAGAGTTACCTTCGCGAAGTACTGGATTTACGGCACTGCCTTTAATCTTGTCATAACGCGCTTTCGCGTCACGCTCTGCGTCATTCTGAGGCTCTTCCGGATAGTTAGGAAGCGCAAAGCCTTTTGTTTGCAATTCCGTAATTGCAGCAATGAGCTGCGGTACGGAAGCACTAATATTCGGTAATTTTATAATGTTTGCGTCTGGAGATTTTGCAAGCTCGCCCAACTCAGCTAGGGCGTCGCTAACACGCTGATCTGCTGTAAGTGCATCGGCAAAGCTAGCCAATAAGCGTCCCGAAAGAGAAATATCACGTGTCTCAACTTCTACACCGGCCGCCTTTGCAAAGGCCTGAACAACGGGTAAGAAGGAATATGTAGCTAAAGCCGGAGCTTCGTCTGTTTCGGTATAAATGATTTTTGCTGTAGTCATAGGGATCTCTAATCACTCCAATGGATGGATCTATTGCATTAGCAGACTCACCTTCTTCTGAAAAGTGCTCTCTAATGTCGAATAAATTAAGGAAATGTGTGTATTAGCCATTTAGCTAAAAGCATAACGGTCAAGCAATGCGAACCGTCACACAATGCGCCAAAAACCGCGGGGCCAGATTATAGCAGAACCAGCCACTTAACGTCACGAACACAAGGCGGCTACCCCGCTTTCAACAGTCCTAGATAGATCAAAACTCAACATCATGACAAACACGACCTATGCTTTAACATGATTGCTAACTAATTTTCCAAAAATGACTAAACTAACAATGGCAATACTAACAATGGCAATACTAATAATGGGGAAACTCATAATGAGGAAACTATGTGGCATCCTCACGTAACCGTTGCAACGGTTATCTGTAAAGACAATCGCTTTCTAATGGTTAAAGAAATGAGTTTAGATAAGCTGGTGTACAATCAACCTGCCGGTCACCTTGAGGACGGAGAGACCTTACTTGAAGCCGCCACACGCGAAACTCTCGAAGAAACCTGCTGGAATACCAACTTTGTACACTATCTGGGAGTATCCCAATACCTTGCCCCAAACATGGCCACATACATTCGCCACAGCTTTGTTGCACTCGCGCTTTCACTCAATGAGTTCCAGATTCGTGACAGTGACATCCTCGATATCGAATGGCTGTCTTACGAACAGCTCTTAATAAAGAAAGACAGCCTTCGTAGTCCGCTCGTCATGAACGATATAAAACGCTATAGGCGGCAGGCTTTTCTTCCATTAGATACTATCCAGGATTTCACTTACACCTCGTGAAATCGAGCATAAGTATAATTCCACGCCAAAATAAGCTAGGTACACCATGGCAGGTCAACAAAGATGTAAATAAAAGCATATTTTTTAACTTATTCGCTTAATATTAATTGGAATATATTTTTGCGCCTATATACTTCCGCACTGTTGGTACGGAATCTACCCTACTAGTAGAAAAAGTGAACTTGGAGAAAACATTATGAGCATTGAAAAGAAATACCTAAAGTCAAAACCCATCTGTAAAGTGAAGTTTATTGCCCCTAAAGCTATAACTGAAAACGCTAAGAAAATATTCCTAGCCGCTGAATTTAACAGCTGGGAGTTTCAAGAAAACCAATTGCGAAAGCAAAAAAATGGTGACTACGCAACCACTATCGACTTGAGCCCAGGTGAATATGCGTATCGCTTTGTGATTGACGGTAAAGTTTGGGAAAACGACAACAGCGCAGACAAATACGTTCCAAGCGGCGTCTGCAACGAAGAGAACTCAGTCGTAGTTGTATAAAGCCTAGAGCTATACAAAAATAAAAATAATTTCAATGCCTCTAAAAACTCTTAAACTTTACTAGTTTAGAGACGAAAAAACCAGACTAAAGTCTGGTTTTTTCTGCCGCCCTAAAAAGATAGCGCTTTCATTCCCCCCGCAAAAAACGTCAAATTCAACTAAAACTCATCATCCTATAGCTGAAGCTCGAACTAGAACTACAACTACAACTACAACTACAGTCAAGAACTAGCCTTCGTGGCGACGAACTCTATTGAGACCATTAAGTGCCGCTACTCGATAAGCCTCAGCCATAGTAGGATAGTTAAACGTCGTATTCACAAAGTACTCAATCGTATTCGCGTCACCCTTTTGCTTCATGATAGCCTGCCCGATATGTACAATTTCAGAGGCTTCCGCACCAAAGCAATGAATACCTAATATCTCAAAGGTATCAACATGAAATAAAAGCTTGAGCATCCCGACATCTTCGTTGCTAATTTGGCCTCGCGCAGTATCTTTAAAGAACGCTCGACCGACTTCATATGGGACTTTAGCGTTTGTTAATTCGGCCTCGGTTCGCCCAACGGAGCTAATCTCAGGAATGGTATAAATCCCTGTCGGCGCATCTTCTACAAAACGTACATCCTTGCCGAGTATTCCATCGACTAAAGCACGCCCTTGGTCATACGAAGCACTTGCCAGACTAGGCCACCCTACAACATCACCAGCGGCATAGACGCCTTTGGTATCAGTTTGATATTGCTCATCAACCTTAACTTGACCACGATGATTGGCTGTAAGGCCGATTTTGGGAAGGTCTAACTTATCCGTGTTTCCAGACCGCCCGTTACACCAGAGCAATGCGTCCGCTTTAATCCGCTTGCCCGATTTTAAATGTAAGGTTATACCGTTATCACTTGATGTTAATGATTCAAACAACTCCTGATGACGTACCATAACTCCGCCATCACGTAGGTGATAACTTAAGGCGTCTGATATCTCGTCATCTAAAAACGATAACAAACGGTCTCGGGAATTAATCAGGTCAACCTTAATCCCCAAACCCGAGAATATAGATGCGTATTCGCAACCGATTACACCAGCACCATAAATAATTAATGTCCGTGGCGTGTGCTGCATTTCAAGAATTGAATCGCTGTCATATACGCGTGGATGGTTAAAGTCTAAGTTATCCGGTTGATACGGACGTGAGCCCGTAGCGATTAATATATTTTTTCCGACAATAACTTCATGCTTACCATCAACACCCTCTACCTGAACTCGGTTTTCACCAAGAAAGCTCGCAAGACCGTTGTAGACGGCAATTCTGTTACGCGTAAAAAAACCGGTATGTAACTCGACTTGCTTTGGAATAACCTGCGACGCCGCCGACAATAATTGCGGATAAGTTATCGTTCTAAGCTGCGAAAGACTACTAAATAGAGGCTGAGCCTTAAAATGCACAAGTTGCTTTACGGCGTTACGAAGTGCTTTTGATGGAATAGTACCCTTATGAGTACAATTCCCCCCCAACGCACCTCTGTCCTCAACAACTGCAACTGATAAATCCGCTTTTGTCGCCGCCATAGCCGCAGCTTCCCCTGCGGGGCCTGCACCAATTATTACTAAATCGTAAACCTGCTCCACACGACTTTCCTATTGTTGATAGTTGAATTCAAGTACTTCTAGCACACATCAATTTTTGTCTATGACGCATCAATCTAAATTAAACAAAGCAAATAAAACAAACTTAAGTAAGTAAAAAGTAGAGTGAAAGTTTACTTCTTTGCTGCGTCGTAAAATGCATCGTCTTTCACTAAAGAGTCATCGTCGGCGACATCCTCTTTATCGCATTTAGTTTTATCACCACCACAAACATCACACTCAGTTTCCAGGCCAAGTGCAGCCATACCGCCACACGAACCTTTAATGGGTTTATTTGCAAATATAACGCCAACAGACATAGCTGTGATGACTAATAGTAATACGACAAAAGCAAGAATAAAAGTAGTCATGGTTTAACCTTATATTGAACAAATTGATCTGTGAATTTAAACTCAAAGCCCTCTTCTCCACGAACAATAAAGAAAGCTGCGAGCTTATTATGTTTAGCCAGAGCAAAACCAGCATCCGGCCCTAATACATTTAGAGCAGTCGCATAAGCATCAGCACGTGCACCGGTATCGGCAACGACCGTAACAGACGCCAATGCATGATTTACTGGCCGTGCCGTAGCAGGGTTAATAGTGTGTGAAAAAAACTGTCCGTCTTTTTCGTAATAATTCCTATAGTCTCCTGATGTCGCAACAGCTTTATTTGGGATCGATAAAACTTGAGAAGACGCCCCCTGAAACAGACTAGGCTTCTCGATAGCAATCCGCCATGGAACTCCACCAGGGTTAACTCCTCGAATATTCAATTCGCCACCAATTTCCACCATGAAATTTTGGTACGATTTTTCGAGTAAAATATCTGCAATCACATCAGTGGCATAACCTTTTGCAATAGCCGAAAGATCAACATATACCGCTTTGCTTTTTCGAACGAGCAAGCTGTCGCAATTAATATCGAGTGACTGAAAACCCGTAAGTGTTAATAGTGCGGTTAAATCAGCATCACTGGGCGGATTCTCATGCCTATCTGGCCCAAAGCCCCATGCATTTACTAATGGGCCAACCGTAACATCAAACGCACCCGACGATAGCTGAGATATACTTTCCGCCTCGGCTAATACAAAACACAAAGACTTAGATACATTAAACCATTCGCCAACCGAGCTTTTATTAAACCGGCTTAACTCAGAGTCAGCAATGTAAGTTGACATACTCTGATTAAAATCACGGAGCGTTTGCGTGATCTGGGCTGATAGCTTTTGATATTCAGCCTTATCACCTGCATCATCAACCAAAACCTTAATTGAATAACGTGTACCCATTGTCGGGCCAGTAAACTCAAAATAATCGGACTCTGAATGACATGATGGCAATATAGCCACACAAAAAAGGGCTAGTAAAACCAGCCCTTTAGTATTTCTTCCTAGTATTAAAGCCATTTAGCCTTAACCACCAAAGTCATCAAGTAGAATATTATCGTCCTCAACACCCATGTCTTTCAACATTTTGACAACCGCAGCATTCATCATTGGGGGTCCACACATATAGAACTCACAATCCTCTGGAGCCGGATGCTCTTTTAGGTAGTTCTCTAACAGAACATTATGAATAAAACCTGTTAAACCATCCCAATTATCTTCTGGCTGCGGATCGGAAAGCGCAATATGCCAATCGAAATTTTCGTTCTCTGCGGCTAGTTTATCGTAATCTTCCTTGTAGAAGAGTTCGCGTAAAGAGCGCGCGCCATACCAGAACGATACTTTACGATCAGTATTTAGACGTTTCATTTGATCGAATATATGTGAACGCATTGGCGCCATGCCAGCACCACCACCAACAAATATCATCTCGGCGCCTGTATCTTTCGCAAAGAACTCACCGAACGGTCCAAACACGGTTATTTTATCGCCAGGCTTCAGATTAAATACGTATGAAGACATTTGACC